>CALCMD010000057.1 GCA_937965795.1 uncultured Lachnospiraceae bacterium
TTTTGAACACCCCATCCCCGATGGCCGTCACCTTACAGGTCACGCCGGCGATTTTAACGGTTGCCGGGACATTCATCTTTGCCGCCTTCTTATTCATCACTTCTACCAGGACGGCCGTCTTTTTCTTTGCGTCCAGCACCTGGTAGCGTCCGCCGCCTGCGACTGCTTTTACCCCGTTTCCAAATGAAGGCTCCGGCTCACCGGGCGCTTTCTTTACCAGAACCCTTCGACTTACGACGGAGGATTCCGGCAGCGTCATCCATTCCGGCACGTTCTCATAAACGGCCGTACCCGTAAATTCGATCAGGTTTCCCTCTTCTGTCAGTTCGATGCGCTCCGACGGATTCCAGGTGATCAGGTAAGGAATCTCTATGCCGTTTACCGTAACGGTTCCTGCTGTCGGGAGCACCTCTTTTTCCTGAAGCTCCGCCCATGAGGAAGCCTGTGCCGTGGATTCCGCATCTTCAAATACGGGATTTTCTATCAGCACCGGCTCTACCGTCACCTTCGTTCTCAGCGCCAGATCCCCCGGCACAGCGACTTCGGCGTTTCCTTCGATGGTTCCTGTGTAGAGATAGGTTCCTCCCTGTACCCGGTACGCATCCTCTGTGCTCCATGTTACGGGAAGCGTAAGGGTGGTTCCCTCATCGGTCGTCACTTCTACCTGCCCGATTTTTACCAGCTCTGCAATCTGCGCTTCCGTATACTGGTCTGCCGCAGACAGGGTCTGCTCTTCCGGTATGAAGGTCTTTACCTCTGTGACAATGGGCTTTTTCGTGATGGTAAGTATGCCGTTCACATAGCGGATTTCCCCGTTATAGTTTCCTCCGTCCGGAACTTCCGCACCGTTTGCCTGAATTGCCACACTTCCCGGCTTTGTCATGTCCGGCGTGACTGCATAGCGCAGATTCGGCTGTGTTTTCAGGGTATCGCCTTTTCCAAGCCCGCTTACCGTATAATCCGCAGCCGTCAGTTTCGGCACGGGGCTTCCCGCCTTCACGGTCTTGTTCTTTACGGTAATCGTCACATCCGCCCGCACAATCTCAAAGTCGATAGACAGGCTTCCGACATAATCCTGACTGCTCTCCGGCACACGGATGGTGACGGTGTAAGTCCCTGCATTCTTCGGTGCGTCCCCGCTGTTATAATGCGTCGTTCCGCGCCCGCTGTAGAGGATTTCATAATTGCCCGGAAAAGCGCTGGCCAGATTTCCGGTGTAGCCACGCCATGGCCTGCCGTTATAAGTTCCATTCTGCGCTTCCACGCCTGTGATTTCTACCGGGGTTTTGCTGGATTCTTTCACTGTAACTCTGCGGCTCACCCTGAACGATTCGGGCAGGGTCACCCATTCCGGTATATCGTCGTAGGTAACGGTTCCTGTAAACTCTGCCGTGTTCCCGACTGCCGTCAGATCTATGGTTTCCTGATTCCAGGTAATCCGGTAAGGAATTTCCACGCCGCTTATGGCAAGGCTTCCCGACACAGGGAGTATTCCGCTGCCCAGCGTCTCTGCTCCCGCTGCCGTTTGGTAACCTCTCTCCACCTCGCTATCTGTCAGTACAGGATTCTCCAGCACAACAGGCGTCACGACTATCTTTGTACTAAGTACCATGTCCTCCGGTACATCCGTATCAGCATCCCCCGCTATCGTTCCCGTGTAAGTATAAGTTCCGCCCTTTGCGCGGTAGGTATCTTCTGTGCTCCAGCTTACGGGGAGCCTTCTGATAAGTCCTGCATTCGTCGTCACTTCCACCTCGGAAATGCCGATCAGCGCCTTGATCTGTTCCGCCGTATACTGCTCTGCGGCCGACACGGTTTGAGATGCAGGGATAGAGGTATTGACCGTCACAGCCTCCGCCCTGACAATCTGCACAAGGCAGGCTTCTGATTCACTGTCCGCATACAATGTCCCCTTTCCACGATATAACGCCCGAAACCCTTTTTCTCCAATGCTATCGTAGATGGAAGCAGGCGCCGTTATCTCTGCACTCCCTTTCGTCCTGCCGGAAGTCTCTACATCCACAGTTCCTATCGTCTGTCCATCCGCAGTGACGAATTCCACTTGTCCATATCCGGTGTTATCTTCCCCTGCATCCTCAAAAACAAGGTCTGCTTTTAATGTTATTAAGGAACCATATGGATAAGACGTCTCTTTTGAGGTAAGCGTTATGGAACTGCTATATTTCACAAATGCGGGTATGATGATTGGTTTTGTATATTCTGCCATATTCCCTGCATGGTCACGAACCTGAATCTTTTTATCGTAATTCCTCGCTTCCTCTTCACATGCTGCATAATACCTGCTGTCCTTCTGCCAGGTTTGTCCGCCGTCAAAAGAATATTCCGCCACTCCGCTCTCCGTATCACTTGCAGTTACCGTAAGATACACACCCTTGTAATGCGCTTCCTCACTTGCCGCTGATACTTCTACCGAAGCAATTACCGGGCTCACCGTGTCTCTCCGGAAATCTACTTTCTCCTCTGTGCTCACATTTCCTTCTTCATCGCAGGTAACGACGCGGATTTCCCGTGTCGTATCCACGGTAATGCTGTCCGAAAATTCTGTATCTTCCGCCAGCCGGATTCCGGTTGCCGGAGCCACAGGCATGATCACGGCCTGGCTGCCTACATAGCCATTGTAAGTTTTTATCGTATAATTCCCTCTTTCCAGCCGGATTCCTTCTATCGAAATATCCTCAATATCCGACATAATATGGTCAATCCGGTAGACACCATTTGACGGCGTCAGCACGGTATTCCCGCATTTTACCACCACATCTGATACATCATATCCATCTGATGCGCTGACGGTAAACAGATAAGAACCATCCTCCGGTATTCTTCCATTCACAGAGTCTTCTGTCGGCGCAGTCTCATATCCCTTTTTCTGTGGGAAAAGAACCTCATATCCTAAGTGATTCCACTTCGCCCAGAATTCTTGATCGCCGGTGGTTCCTAACGGAATTTCGCTTACCGGCTCACCTTCCAATGCCTCATTATCGTACCAGCCAAGAAACTCTGCTTTCGCTCTCGCAGGTGTTGGCAGGGTAACCGCCGTCTCCACATCATAAACGGTATCCTCTGCTCCGGTTCCCCTGTTCAGATGGTAAGTAATGCCATACTTTATCGGTGTTCTCCGGCAGGTAATCACCACTTCCGTATCCGTCCCCGGCAATACATACCAGTTTCTGCCTCTGTCAGAGGACTCCAGACCCGACAAATCACAGGATATATGATACCCCGGAACCGCACCTGGGGGCTGGAATTCTACCTCTGTGCCGCCGTTTGCGTAAAACTCCCCATCTGCAACGCCGTTTAGCGTGGGCTGGTATACATTTCCTTCTGCCTGGCTTACTGCCACTTTTATGACAGCCTTGTTCTCCTCATCTGCAAAGACGGGGCGTCCGTCTTTCTGAGACCATTCGCAGGTGTTCGTACTGCTTCCACCGTCACTGTTCAGATAGTAAGCAGTCTTTGCGGCGGCAAATTCCTCTGCTGTCATGCTGCCTGTGGTGGTCGAAGGCCATGCCTGTGTGCTGCTGGTATTCAGGTAGTAGCAGTTTGAGACAGTTACTGAGCTGTTTTTATACCCATAGACGGCGCCAAACGAAGCTCCTCCTGAACACTCAATTCTTCCATAATTATAACAGTTATAGATTCTTTTACCTTCGCTATATACAGAAGCCGCAATACCCCCTACTCTTGAATCTTCAGTGGCATTTCCTCTAATATCAGCCAGATTATAACACCGTTCTATTCTGCTAAAGTTCTCGCCGACAATTCCTCCTGCTCTGACAAGACCATCCAAAAGAATCTCACCTTCCACAAAACATTTTGAAACAGTTCCTTTCGCCGCAGTGTGTCCGGCAATACCGCCCATAGAACAGTATTTAGTTCCTTGATTACGGGAAGCTATTGTTCCTTTTACATAACACTGTTCAATAGTTCCTTGACTATGCCCCGCAATTCCTCCTGCGATAATACCGTTTTCAACGTTTTCAAAGAGAATCTTTCCTTCTACGCCACACCCGCTTATAGTGCCTTCATTGTGTCCGGCAATACCGCCTCCAAAGATTTTATCATAGATAATATCTACATTTATAAGTTTTATATTTTTTACAACGCCTTCTTCGCCTATAAATCCAAATAGACCATTAACAAAATCCTCATATACACGAGTAAGATTTTTTATGGAATGTCCCATGCCATCAAAAATTCCTTCAAATGGACAACCAACATTTCCAATCGCCTTATGGGTAACTCCGGTCATATCCAGGTCGTTCATAAGGCGTACCGTCTGCCCTTTATAGTTATTGCCAGCGCATACCGCCTGGGCAAATGCTTCAAACTCTTCCACATTCTCAATCTCTATGAGACTCCATTTTGCCCAATACTCTTTCGCCCCTGTATTGCCTGCTGCGATTTCACTGACAGGATCTCCTGCGAGGTTCGCATTATCATACCAGCCTAAAAACTCTGCACCATCTTTTACGGGCACAGGCAAGGTAACAGGCGTCTCGACATCATAAGTTCCTGTCTCTGCACCGCTTCCTTTGTTTAAGTGATAGGTAATCCTGTATTTTATTGGCTGCCGCCGGCAGGTAATCACTGCCTCTACATCTGTATCCGGCAATACATACCAGCTTTCACCTTTATCGGAATGTGCAAGCTCTGATACCTGGACAGATGTTCGAAGGTACCCCGGCGCATCCTCCTCAATCTGAAGTTCTGCTTCCGTACCTCCCTTTGCATAAAACTCGCCTTCGGCCACACTGTTTAACGAAGCCTGATATGAATTTTCAGCGTCCTGCCTTACTGTCACTCTGATAACCGCTTTATTTTCATCGTCTGCCCAGACTGGCAACCCGTCTTTTTGAGACCATTCACAGGTATTTATTCCTTTTCCGCCATTGCTGTTTAAGTAGTAAGCAGCCTTCGCAGAAGCAAATTCCTCTGCTATCATTCTTCCTGTGACATTAGAGGGCCATGCCTGCCTGCAACTGGTATTCAGATAATAGCAGTTTGAAATAGTTCCTGCGCCGCTTTTGTAACCGTAGATTGCGCCGACCGCAGTTCCACCCGAACGCTCAATCTTTCCGTAATTGTAACAGCTCTGGATTTTTCCACTTGTGTCAATTACAGAAGCCGCTATGCCCCCTGTTCGAGAATTTCCTGTGGGGCTTCCACTTATCGTTGCCAGATTATAACATAAACGCGCTGTACCGGCATTATATCCGACAATGCCCCCCGTTATGGCAAGGCCATCCGAAAGAATCTCACCCTCCGTAAAACATTTTAAAACAGTCCCTCTGTTTTCCCCGGTAATACCTCCTGCATAATAACTGCTGCTCTGTTGGTTCTGGAAAGCGATTGTTCCTTTTACGGACGAGCGATCAATGGTTCCCTCATTTTTCCCGGCAATACCTCCTGCATAGTTGCCGCTGTCAAAGAGCGCACTTCCCTGTACCACGCATCCCCTTATCGTTCCTTTATTATACCCGGCAATGCTTCCTGCCCAATTTCGATTACAGCTAAAATTCATATTCACAAGACTAATATTTTCTACAATCCCATTCTCTCCTATGTACCCAAACAAACCACTATAGATGCTCGTATATGCACAGGTGAGGTTCTGTATGGAGTACCCGCCCCCTTCAAAGGTTCCCTCAAAGGGACAGCTACTGCCTCCTATTACCTTATGGGCAACGCCTGCCATATCCAGATCATTCAAAAGACGTATCCTATACCCTTTATAGTTATTGCCAGCGTTTACTGACTGGGCAAATGCCTCAAATTCATGGACATTCGTAATTTCTATCACGTCCCATTTTGCCCAAAATTCTTTATCTTCTATATTTCCCGCTACAATTTCACTGACTGGCTCTCCCTGAAAATCTTCATTCTCATACCAGCCTAAAAATTCTGCCCCGGATTTTACAGGTACAGGAAGAGGAACAGCCGTCCCCACGCGATAGCTCCCTGTTTCTGCACCTTCTCCTCTGTTTAAATGATAGGTAACTCTATATTCTTTTACTGGTGCATTTCTACAGAGAATAACTGCTTCTACATCCGTATATGGCAATACGTACCGATTGTTTTCATTCTCATTCAAACGTGCAAGCCCTGCCACCTGAATGTAAAGCGTACCAACAGGCACTTGTATTTCATCTATGACCTGAAGTTCAATGTCCGTTCCGCCCTTCGCAAAAAACTCTCCCGATTGCACACCATTTAACTCTGTCCGATATTCACATTTTGCATGCTGGCGTACAGACACTTTTATAATCGCCCCATTTTTCTCATCTGCCCACACTGGCAATCCGTCTTTCTGAGACCATTCACAGATATTTTCTGTTGTCCCACCGTTACTGTTTAGATAATAGGCCGTTCTTGCAGACGCAAAATCCTCTGCTGTCATACTGCCTGTGGTAACGGACGGTCCTGCCTGCGTACTACTGGTATCCAGGTAGTAGCAGTTTGAAACAGTGGGTGACCCACCTTTATAACCATAAATTGCGCCAAACGCAGTTCCGGCTGAACGCTCAATTTTTCCATAATTGTAGCAATCCTGAATTTCTCCACCTGTATTGATCACAGAACCCGCTATACCCCCTGTCTGAGAATTTCCTGTGGGGCTTCCACTAATCGTCGCCAGGTTATAACATAAACGCACTGTGCCTTGCCAATTAGTTCCAACAATGCCTCCCGTCTTAGCAAGACCATCCGAGACAATCTCACCTTCCGTAAAACATTTTAAAATAGTCCCCCCATTTTCCCCGGTAATACCTCCTACATAATAATTGCCACTCCGTTGATTTTGGAAAGTGATTGTTCCTTTTACGGATGACCGCTCAATCGTTCCGCCATTTCTCCCGGCAATTCCTCCTGCATAATCACTGGTATCAAAGAGAAAGCTTCCCTGTACCGCACATCCTCTTATCGTTCCTTTATTATAGCCGGCAATGCTTCCTGTGTAACTTTGATTACAGCTAAAATTCATATTCACAAGATTAATGTTTTCTACAATCCCATTCTCTCCTATATACCCAAACAAACCGCTGTAACTATTCCTGTATTCGCAGGTAAGATTTCTTATGGAATGCCCGCCGCCGTAAAAAGTTCCTTTGAACTGACGGCTGGAATTTCCAATTACTTTATGGTTGACTCCCGTCATGTCCAAATCATTCAAAAGATATACCTTATATCCTTCATAGTTATTGCCATCACATACCGACTGGGCAAATGCTTCAAATTCATCAATATTTGTAAGCTCTATCATATTCCACTTTGCCCAGAATTCTCTATCATCTATATTGCCTGCTGCAATTTCACTGACAGGCTCTCCCTGAAAATCTTCATTCTCATACCAGCCTAAAAATTCTGCCCCGTCTCTTACTGGTACGGGTAAGGTAACAGCCGTCTCCACATCATAAATCCCTGACTCTGCGCCTTCTCCACCATTTAAGTGATAGCTAACCCCATACTCTTTTACAGCTTCCTTCCGGCAGAGAATAACTGCTTCCACGTCCGTATCAGGCAATACATACCGATTGCTTTTATTCTCATCCGAACGTGTAAGCCCTGTCACTTGAATATAAAGTGTATCGACAGGCGCCTGGACTTCGTCTATAATCCGGAGTTCTGCTTCCGTACCGCCTTTTGCATAAAACTCTCCTGATTCTACGCCATTTAATTCTGTCCGGTACTCGCTCTTGGCATGCTGGCGTACAGACACTCTTATAATCGCCCTGTTTTCCTCGTCCGCCCAGACTGGAAGCCCGTTTTTCTGAGACCACTGGCAGGTATTTTCTGCTGTTCCTCCGCTGCTGTTCAGATAATAGGCGGCTTTTGCAGACGCAAAATCCTCTGCTGTCATACTGCCCGTGGTAGATGACGGCCATGCCTGCGTACTGCTGGTGTTCAGGTAATAGCAGTTTGAGATAACACCTCCCCCAATTTTATAGCCATAGATTGCGCCAAACTCCATTCCGCCTGAGCGCTCAATCTTCCCATAATTGTAACAACTTTGGATTTTTCCACTTCCATTCACTACAGAAGCTGCAATACCTCCTGTTCTGGAAGTCCCTTTAGGGGTTCCGCTAATTGCTGACAGATTATAGCACAAACGTACAATGCCTCCCCAATTGCTTCCAGCAATACCTCCTGTCGCTGCAAGACCATTCGAAATAATCTCACCTTCCGTAAAACATTTTAAAACAGTCCCAGTGCTCTCCCCAACAATACCACCTACGTCATAACTGCTAGTCCGCTGATTTTGGAAAATGACTGTTCCTTTTACGTAAGACTGTTCAATCGCCCCTTCACTTTTCCCTGCAATTCCCCCTACATAACCATTGCCATCGAAGAGAAGGTTTCCTTCTACTGCACATCCCCTTATCGTTCCTTTATTATACCCGGCAATACTTCCTGCATAATTTCTATTACAACTAAAGTTCACATTTGCAAGATTGATATTTTCTACGATCCCGTTTGTGCCTATATACCCAAACAAGCCACTATAACTATCCGTATACGCACAGGTAAGGTTTTGTATCGAGTGCCCGCCTCCGTCAAAAGTCCCCTCAAACGGAAAGCTGCTACCACCTATTACTTTATGGCTAACCCCCGCCATATCCAAATCATTTAAAAGATATACCCTGTATCCTTTATAATTATTACCAATGCGCACAGACTGGGCAAATGCTTCAAATTCATGGATATTTGTAATTTCTATAACGTCCCATTTTGCCCAGAATTCTTTATCATCTATATTTCCTGCCGCAATTTCACTGACAGGCTCTCCCTGAAAATCTTCATTATCATACCAGCCTAAAAATTCTGCTCCGGATTTTACAGGCACTGGCAGCGTAGCAGCCGTCTCCACACGATAAGTTCCTGTCTCTGCACCTTCCCCCCTGTTTAAGTGATAGGTAACCCTATACTCTTTTACAGCTTCATTCCGGCAGAGAATGACTGCTTCTGTATCCGTATTTGGTAATACGTACCGGTTGTTCTCATTCTCATTTAAACGTGTAAGCCCTGTCACCTGAACATAAAGCGTATGAATAGATACCTGTACTCCATCTATAACCCGAAGTTCCGCTTCCGTGCCTCTTTTTGCATAAAGCTCTCCTGATTCCACACCATTTAACTCAGTTCGATATTCACATTTTGCATGCTGATGCAGCATCACCTTTATAATGGCTGTATTTTCCTCGTCCGCCCAGACTGGAAGCCCGTCTTTCTGAGACCACTCATAGGTATTTTTCTCTGTTCCGCCGCTGCTGTTCAGATAGTAGGCGGTCTTTGCGGAGGCAAAGTCTTCTGCTGTCATGCTGCCCTCAGTGCAAGAAGGAGCCGCCTGTGTACTGCTGGTATCCAAGTAGTAGCAGTTTGAAACAGTGGATGACCCAGCTTTATAGCCATAAATTGCGCCAAACGCAGTTCCGGCTGAACGCTCAATTTTTCCATAATTGTAGCAATCCTGAATTTCTCCACCTGTATTGATCACAGAACCCGCTATACCCCCTGTCTGAGAATTTCCTGTGGGGCTTCCACTAATCGTCGCCAGGTTATAACATAAACGCACTGTACCGCTGTTATATCCAACAATGCCCCCTGTCTCAGCAAGACCATTCGAGATAATTTCACCTTCCGCAAAACATTTTGAAACAGTTCCCGTGTTCTCTCCTGCAATTCCGCCCGTATAATAACTGCTACTATTCTGATTACAAAAGGAAATCGTCCCTTTTACAAAAGACTGCTCAATCGTCTTCGTACTTTTTCCTGCAATTCCTCCTGCATAATTATTGCCATCAAAAAGAAAGTTTCCTTCCACTGTACATCCTTGGATAGTTCCCTCGCTGTACCCGGCAATACCGCCCGCATAGTTTTTGCTGCATCTAAAATTCACATTCGTAAGATTCAGGCTTTTCACCGTCCCATATGTGCCTATATAACCAAATAGTCCACTATAGCCAGTGTCATACTCGCAGGTAAAATTTCTTATATAATGCCCGCTGCCTTCAAATGTCCCTCTAAATGGATTGCCGTAATTTCCTATCTTTGTATGTACCACTCCTGTCATATCCAAATCATTCAGGAGATATATCGTCTGATCCTTATGGTCATAACCGGAGGTTACTTTCTGTGCAAATTCCTCAAGCTCTTCTACATTGGTAATCTCAACGCGCTCGTCCCACTTCGCCCAAAATTTTCTGTCTCTGGTATTGCCTTTCGGAATCCACGTCACGGGATTTCCCTTAAATTTCTCATTATCATACCAGCCTAAAAATCTCACCCCGTCCTTTACAGGCGTCGGCAAAACCACCCGCATATCTTCATCAGCAGACTGTGACGTTGGCCCGCTTCCACCATTGAGTTCGTAGGTGATTTCATACCTTTCCAATAATTTAAGTGTACGAAGTGCTGAATTAAGAGCTACTGCTGCATTTACAATCTCATCTTCTGTCACACCCTGAGACTGGTACACCGTTTTCGCCTTTGCAAGCTCTGTCCGTAGGCGCGTTTTTGTTGAGAATGTATAATTGGATTCTAAGTCGTCCTCCGGAATCTGTTCTGCTTCCTCAATCAACTCCAAAAGTTTCGATTTATTTACAGTTGTATTATCCGTAAAAGCTTTGATACACACATTTTTATAATCGCTTGAAACATCCTTCGTGTCTTTCCATGTAGAACCTACATAGAAAAACGACTGCCCATATTCTGATGAATAATCATCTCCTGATTCCATGTATGTATAGCCAGAACCTCCGTTTAGCTGTACTACTATAGCATATTTTTTACCTTTGGCAAGAAGCACCTCTCTATCAAAAGGAATGGTATGATAACCGGGATACTCTAATGCCCCTTCCTGAACATATGCAAGAATCCCATCAGAGGGCACACTCATACCGCCCTCCCCCTCAGTATAAATTTCAATTCGATAATCGTAATTGTGATATGCCGAAAAAGAAACTGCTTTCAACTTTTCCGTTGATTTCGCTGTAAACATATTTGCCGCTTTCTCATATGCTGCTGTAGTATTCCATCCTGCTCCATCATACTGATAAATATTGTCATAGTTATCAGCCTTTTCCGCCTCAAAACTACAAAACCAGCCTAACGTAGCGTCTTCATAAGAAATCCAGAAATATCCCGAATCTCCCCAACTGCTGCCCCAACTGTTTCTGCATCGCCATGCCCCATTATTCTGGGGTCTTTTCCCATTATCGCTAAAATTTGTTTTTGCATAGTTATCATCCCAGCCAACAATACTAATTGCGTGATCTGTTGCACAGTGTTCTGAGCTATATACATTTTTAGTAATATTTCCGCCTTTAGAATAGAAGTACGCACTCACTGAACCTGTGTTCATAATAGCACATTTAACATCCTCTGGTTTCTCTAATATATTCATATTTATCAGATGGCACACTGAAGAGCTCCTATGGTTTTCTGCTAAATCAGACATATTACTCTTTGCAGAATAGGGATAATCGCTTTCAGCAGCAGCGCCAAACCAACCCGATAACGCACCTGTTGCTTGATAATGATTGCCTCCGCAATACCATTCATATTTTTCATCTTTAATGTCTATTCCATCACCAAATGTCTCATTTCTCCTGTGTGCAAAATATGCAAGATGCCGCTCCGCATAGTCTACACTCGTATTTTCCAGCCCCTTTTTAATCATATTTGATTCCAAAGAACATATGGCTGCATGCGCCCAGCAAGTCCCCCACTTTCCCTGATTCCGGATAGCAGGAAGTTCGCCCCTGTCTTTCATATTATAGCTGGACGGAAGGACTGCCCTGATTCTGCGTTTCCTCGAATTTGGCTTCTCATAGGCAGACTCTCCCTCTACTTCATTTCCATTCTCATCCACCCACACCATTTCTTGATATCCATATTCCGAGGGCTCGCCTTTCTTGACCAGACGATAGATTGGTACACTTTCATCCGTCTCTGTCTGTCCTGACGATCCACACCCCTCTTCTATCTCCTGGTTTTCTTCTTCCCTCTGAGTATTTTCTGATTTCTTAATTTCTTCCTTTTTCTGATTTTTTTCCGCCTCCGCAACTTTCTCTAATGCCTGTCCTCTCTCTGTCTCCAGAACCTCTTCCACTCCATCCATTTCTTCCGCCGCATACACATAAATATTCGGCAGCGCCGTAAATACCATCGCTGCGGCGAGCACGATGCTCATTCCCCGTCTCTTCCACTGTTTCATCTTCCTTTTCCTCCCTGAACTCACAGTTTTCACGCAAAATTATTTACTTTTAGAATAATCCTTTTTTTGCTGAAAAGTCAACTATTTTAAACCTGTTTTCCAACAAAATGGCGCATTTTCAGGTATTTAGACGTAAAGTTTAAGAAGCAGGGATTCCCCTGAGGAATCCCCGCTTCTTCGCACATCTTTTATTTCACTTTCGCCTTTTTACTGATGCCCGCTCTTCTGAGCTTCTTCCATAACGCCGCCTTCTGATTCTTCTTCATCTTCTTGGCGCTGACGGTGATCTTCGCCGCTGTTTTCTTAAACGCGCCTGCTTTTACCGTCTTTAACGCACTGCCCTTTAACTGGACGGATTTCAGCTTCTTACAGTTCATAAAAGCCTGTTTGCCAATCGTGGTGACATACTTGCCCAGGATCACTTTTTTCAGACTGCTTCCGTTTTTGAACACCCCATCCCCGATGGCCGTCACCTTACAGGTCACGCCGGCGATTTTGACGGTTGCCGGGACATTCATCTTTGCCGCCTTTTTGTTCGTCACTTCGATCAGGACGGCGGTCTTTTTAACGGCGTCCAGCACCTGATAACATCCGATACCTGTCATTTCTTTTCTTCCGTTCTGAAACTCATTTGGGATCAGCGTCTTTTGATACCGGATGAACACTGACGTATCCTTTTCCGGAAGAAGATACCACTTTCCACCCTTTCCGGATCGTGTCAGCCCTATCACCTCCACAGACACCCGATACCCCGGTATGGCATCCAGGGAACGAAGTTCTACCTCCGTACCTCCCTTTGCATAAAATTCTCCTTCCGCCACGCCATTGAGAGAAGCCCCTTTTTCACCGAGCTGGCGTACTCTTACTTTTATGACTGCTTTATTCGCATTATCCGCCCAGACTGGCGCCCCGTTTTTCTGCGACCACTCATAAGTATTCGCTCCCGTTCCTCCGCTGCTGTTCAAATAATAAGCCACTTTTGCGGATGCGAATTGCTCCTCTGTCATGCTTCCGAGATCAGAGGAAGGGCTGTAGCCGCCCCGTATGCCTCCTGTATTCCGATAATAGCAGTTCGAAATACTCCCATCGCCTTTATAACAATACACAGCCCCGAATTCCTCTCCTGCCCTGCGCCGGATGTCCCCGTAGTTATAGCAGCCATAGGTAGTTCCATACAGGCATACACCAATCCCTGCCGTTCTCGTCTCTTCAGACGGCGCTCCGCTGATGACCGCCAGATTATAGCATCTGCTGATTTCAGACCCTTCAGCGCTGTATCCTACAATTCCTCCCGTCGATGCCAGGCCATCTGAAACAATCTCCCCTTCCATAAAGCATCGGTCGATATTTCCCTCATTATGCCCGGCTACCCCGCCTGCAAACGCCTCTTTCTGCGTCTGGTTCTGAAAGATCAGAGTTCCGTTAAAAGAGGATGTTTCAATCCTTCCCTGATTGTCTCCTGCAACGCCTCCCACAGCGCCATTGTCCGATTCGAGCCGCACATTTCCTTCTATGCTGCACCCGCTTATGGTTCCCTGGTTCACGCCTGCCAGAGAGCCGGAAAAAGAAGCTCCCAGTGTAAGATCCACATTGGTAAGTTTGACATTTTTTACAGTACCGTTTTCTCCTACGCACCCGAACAGCCCTCCGTAACTGTATGGGCTCGTATAAATCAGATTGGCGATCGTATGGCCGCCTCCGTCAAAGGTTCCCATAAACGGCGTCGACAGATTTCCTATTTCCCTGTGCGCAATTCCCGTCATATCCAGATCGTTCAGAAGATATACCGTCTGTCCGTCATAATCTTTTCCAGCCAATACCTCCTGCGCAAATGCCTCAAACTCATTTTCATCAGAGAGATATACAGAAGAGACTATAAGCGCATCCCTTGCATTCTTCAGATTCAGCGCCGCTTTTATGACCTCAAGATCTGCTGCATCCGGTGTCTGGCAGACAGCCTTTGCCTGCTCCAGCTTCACACACAGCTTTTCCCACGTCTCCGCCACATAATCCGCACTCTCCAGATTTTCCACTTCTTCTATCAATGCCAGAAGATCGGATTTGTCGACACGTTCCACACGATCCGTAAAAGCCTTGATGCAGACATTCTTATACCCATATTCCTGCGTATCCTTCCACTGGACGCCATCCCAGAGAAAAGACTGTCCTGCCTCTGATGAGAAGGAATCTCCGTATTCCACACAGAAAAAAGCCTGTTCTCCGTTTTTGGGCAGGAACTTCACGGATACCGCATACTTCATTCCGCCCGCAAGCAGTACCTCTGCGTCCAGAGGAATCGTATGATATCCAGGATACTGCACCGTTCCTGTCTGGGAATGCACCAGCGTCCCATCCGAAGGCACATTTACAGACGTCCCGCTTCCGGCATATATTTCAATCAGATAATCTATATTACTGTTGGTATAAAAGGAAACCGCACGCAGCTTTTCTAAAGATTCCGCCGTAAATACATTCGCCACCTTTTCAGAACCGATTCCCAAATTCCATCCTGCCCCGTCATACTGATAGATGCAGTCATAATTATCCGGACTTTCCGCTTCAAAGCTGCAAAAACTCGTAAGCGTCGCATCTTCATACGAAATCCAGAAATACCCGTTTTCTCCACAGTCAGGCCCCCAACTGTTCCTGCACAGCCACGCCCCGTTATTTTCCGGCATCCTCCCATTGTCGCTAAAATTTGTTTTCGGATAATTATCATTCCATCCCACAAGGCTTACAGAATGATCTATGGCATGTGCCTCTGCATGATACACGTTCCCCTGTGCGCTCTCAACCGTTCCATCCCCTGAATAATAGGAACACATCAACGCCCCGGTGTTCATCACGGCATATTTTACGTCCTCCGGTGTGCTTAATATGTTCGCATCCGTCAGATGACACACAGAAGCGCTTCTGTCGCTTTCCGCCAGATTCTCCATTGTGCCATAGGAGACGTACGGATAATCCCGTTCGTCCGCAGCACCGCTCCAGCTTGCCAGCGTAGCGATTGCGCTATAATGGTGACCTCCGCCATACCAGCTATACGTATCATGAAAAATATCCTCTCCATCCCCCAGCGCCTCGTTTCTCCTGTGGGAAAAATAGGACAGATGCCGCTCCGAATAATCCACATCCTCCGCGGCGATCAGACCTTTTTTTACCATATTGGTTTCCACGGAACAGATCGCCGCATGTGCCCAGCAGGTTCCCCATTGCCCCTGGTTCCTGACTGCCGGAAGTTCCCCTTCATCCAGCATACTGTAGCTGGAAGGAAAGAGCGCCCTTGCCTTGATCCGTTTTTGCCGCCTTGACGCTTCATAAGTTTCTTCTTTTCCTATTTCTTTTCCATCCTCATCCACCCATACCATCTCCTGATAGCCGGATTTTGATGGCTCTCCTTTCTTTACCAGCCTGTACACAGGTATATCAGCTTCCCCGGCTTCTGAAATCTCTCCCTCCATCGGCAGATTTTGCCGAACCTCTCCTGCATATACGCCAGTATCCGGCATTGCTGTAAATGCCATCGCCACGGCCAGCAGCATGCCTGCTCCGCGCTTTTTCCAATATGTATCCTTCACCTTCTCCTGCCTCCTGCATCTATCACTTTTTCCAAAATTCACTTTCTATAGAATAGCTGTTCCAGCAGTAAAATGTCAAGAAATTTTCACAATGAAAACAGCCAATGAAAACATTCTCCACACATTCAGGGCTGCCGCATAGATTATGCCGCAGCCCTTTCACTCGTCTCTCTGTTTTACAATGCTTTCATCTTAATGGTACTTTTCGCTCCCCTGCTCTGGAAAATGCTCCGATACTCCGCAGTTTTCGCAGACGGTACGGTGAAAACTGCCGTTGCCCGAATGCCCTTAAATACACCGGAGCCAAAGCTTTGAGACGTCAGGTTTTTATTTTTGATAATAATGGTTTTCAGTTTCTCGGCTCTGTAAAATGCCCCTTTTCCAATCTTCAAAGAAGCTGTGGAGGCGACATTGAACTTCGTCATAGACGTACAATTCCGAAAGCACCAGCTTCCAATGGTCGTCAGATCTGTTGCTGACAGAAGTACTGCCTTTACGGAACTGCATCCCCAGAATACATTCTTGCCGATAAACCTTGCGGATTTCAGCGTGATCCTGCCCGTATATCCCCCAAGCATCGTCAGCTTTTTGCAGTTTCGGAACGCATTCTTGTAAATTTTCTCCACCCCGGCACAGCCGCTGACTGTTTTCAGTGAAGTACAGTTATAAAAAGCCCCGCAATTGATCACTGTCACGCTGCTCGGAATGGTGATCTTTTTCAATGCCGTATTGTTATAAAAAGCTCTCGAAGCGATCGCCGTCACCTCATAAGTATAACCGTCTATCTCCACCTCAGACGGAATCGTAACCGTTTCCGCAGAAGGATTTAAAGCTCCCATGTACGTGACCTTCATCCCCGCCGCCGTCACCTTATAGGAACCTCCGGTACGGGCATCCTGCAAAATTGTCCCCTTTGCAGGCGCCGCATAGGAAATCGGCATCACCTGCATTCCCTGCAAATACGGATACCCCTGATTCTGCGTACTGCCAATCGCCCACACATTTGTGAAGTCAAAATTCGTAAAACTGGAAGCCGTTTTCATCTGCGCCGCACTCAATGCCGTTGCCGTGCCGGAAATACGTCCCCCCGCAGTAAACGCATACTCTCCCGTGGCGCTATAATAGTAGCAGTCTGACAATGTACAATATCCTGTCGTCCCCTCATTCATAACGGCAGCCCGGTCAATGATTCCCATCGTAGAACTGTTATAGATCTGTATACCGATACATTTGCTGACACTGACACTTCCAGAAGCAATCGCCGCCTCCCCGACGATATTTCCGCCATCTTTCATCTTCCCCATGTTATAGCAGTTTTCTATCTTTACCGCCTGGGCTGTGGAAGCTGTACCCGGAACCTCCGCATAGCCCGCTATCCCTCCCGAATAGCTGCTGATGCTGTCGATGACTCCCACATTATAGCTCCGTTCTACCAGTATGTACGCATCGTATCCGCTGGCTTCATCCAAAAGGCAGAGTCCGCCGAGGATTCCTCCCACTTTGCTTGTACCTTTCACCGTACCGGAATTTGCCGTTCCTGTGATATGGAACTTCGCTCCCTCCCGGACGCTGCTGCACTTCACGGAACCGAGGATTCCTCCCACGCCGTTTACGCCTGTGATCTCCCCTGTGTTGATGCAGTCGCTGACCGTCATCTGATTGTCCACGCCGGATGCCTGCCCGATGATTCCGCCAACAGACCCTGTTCCTTTTACGACGCCGCTTACATAAATATTACGAATCTCACACGGCTCTGCTTCCTCTCCTCCAAGTGTTTTGGCCAGTGCGCCGGCATCTCCGTCTATATTGATCTGTACATCCGTCAATGCCAGATTCACGAACTGTCCGCCCGCGATCCCATCAAACAACGGAGCGGTCAGTCCCTTCACCTCATAGCCATTTCCGTCCAGGATACCGGAAAATCCCGTGATGCTGCTCCAGGTCTGCCCGGTCAGGTCTATATCATTCATAAGAATATATTTTCCCGTGGAAACTGTCGTCACCGGGGCTTCCGTCTCTGCCGGAGCTTCTGTTTCCGCCGGGGCTTCTGTCTCCGCCGGGACTTCCGTCTCTGCCGGAGCTTCTGTTTCCGCCGGGGCTTCCGTCTCCGCCGGGGCTTCCGTTTCCGCCGGAGCTTCCGTCTCTGCCGGGGCTTCTGTTTCCGCCGGGGCTTCTGTTTCCGCCGGGGCTTCTGTCTCTGACGGGGCTTCTGTTTCCACCGGGGCTTCCGTCTCCGCCGGGGCTTCCGTCTCCGCCGGGGCTTCTGTCTCCGCCGGGGCTTCCGTTTCCGCCGGGGCTTCTGTCTCTCCCGGTATTTCTGTTCCTGCCGGAACGATGGCTTTCAACTCTTCCGCTGTACGAATCGGAACATAACCTTCCGGTATCTGAGTCTGATGTTCTATGGCTGTCGGAAATGTGACGGCCGCCCCGGCTGCCAGGCACGGTTCTGACATCAATGCAAACAGCAGGAAAAAAGCAAGGGTTTTTCGGACTACATGTCTTTTCTTTCTGTTCATAATTACCTCCTTGTTAAATAAGTGTTACATTTTTATTAATTTTCTTTATGCTACCATTGCACTTTGATAGAAATGTGAGTAATATTTTTCTATTTTCCCATAATCAGGACAAAAGAAAAGCTCATTACCTCCAACTATGGAAATAATGAGTTTTTCCTGTTTCCCTCCTGTTATGTAACGATCCGTACTTTCTTCCCCTGTCCTTTGTTTTTCAGCAGCTTTTTGTATGCTTTCAGCTTCGCCTTCGGGACTTTGATGACTGCCTTTGCATGGATGCCTTTGAAAGCGTTCCTCCCGGCCTTTTTCAGTTTTCCGGATTTGATCGTGATTTTTTTCAGCGCCTTACAGCCGCCAAAAGCCCTTGCAGGGATTCCCTTCACGCCCTTTCCAATTACCACGCTTTTCAGATTTTTGCAGTTCCGGAATGCTCCGGCGCCGATTGACGCCACCCGATCGCCGATGACAACCTTCTTCAGATCTTTACTGCCGGCAAATGCCTGCGCGGATATACCGGTTACCTGATAGGTGACGCCGGACAGGGTAACGCTTGCCGGGATGCGGATGGATGCAGCCCCGGACGTTCCCGTCCCTGTGTACGAAACAGCTTTCCCCGGAATAGTGACAGTATAAATCATACCGCTTCTGGCATCTGTCAGTTTCGTTCCCTTCGGCAAAACTTTCTCTGTCTTTCCGGAATACAGGGGCTTTTTATCGTCGGTCACAGGTTTTTCTGTTCCGCTGCCGGAACCATCCGAACAAACCGTTCCCGCATACGAATAAAGATTCCGGAATGAAAGATTCAGATTCAAAGCCGGACGGACGCCATTGTCGCCCATATAGACATAGGCCCCATAACTGTTGACCCAGCCGGCGTAGCTGACATTCACAGCCATGTTTCCGGCGTTGCCCGGCGAGCGCAGCCACCAGTGTCCATTTCCGGCGTCCTCACGGATATCCGCACAACTGTATATTCCCATAGCCTTCGCATAAGTACTGCTCTGGCATTGGCGGGCTTCATCCATAACATTCCTGCCTTTCACGAATCCATAAGCCTCAGCCCTGTCCGTATCCCATACATCCGACTCAGAGAGCAGAAAGATTTTGTCAGCCGTATCGTTTCCCCCATCCGTGTCCCAGGCGATACTATCCGCATTCTCCAGCAGGGAATCTGCGACCGCCGCTCTCTCAGAGCCGGTAAAAGCGCTGCCGATAAAATTCATCCCACTGTAATTTTCAGACGTTTGATTGCTTTCCGCCCCGTAGCCATTCAGCCAGCTGCGCACGACGCTGGTCTCCCACGTAACATACGCCTGTCCGGGATTGTATGAACAATTGTCCAGAGCAATATCGGAAAGAAGCAGCGCCTGATCTCCGTCCGTATGGAGCACCCGCCACTTGATGGGCTCATATTTGAAATAATGGTAGTCCGCACTGTCGTTCCAGCAATAATAGCTGCTCTCCTGCCCGGCAGCGGAATCAGCAGAGCCTTTTTCTATCCTCCGGTACTTTTCTCCGTCCAGAGTAATATCCCCCCTGTCATCCCAGTCAGACGCATTTTTCAGTGCGCTGTATATACGGTCCGAGGCGATAACGTCCCCATCCCGCCGCAAAACGCCATCCAGCGCGGTGTATTCCACGTTTTCCGGTATGACCTCTGCCTGTGGGTATCTGCCGAACCATATGCAGTCCCAGGTCACTTTCCTGCCTGACTGCATGTCGGAATCCGGCGTTACGCGGGGATTGGAAAGTGTCGCTTCCTCTGCCGCTGTTCCCGTCAGGGCAGGCGAAAAAGCCGTCGCCGCCACAGCCGCCGCCAGCATGACAGCCAGCCGGTGTTTCATAGCCGCGAATTTATGCTTCATGATCTTTTTCTCCTCCTTCTACTTATCACGTTCATAGGTACGGGTGCAGAATTTTTGTATACCTGTAAGGAAGCTGGATGCGTATTCCTTTCTCCGGCCTGGCACCTACTCTCTCTCCTCCAGAGGCACATATTCCCTCTCATCCATCACGCTCTTATACGCCGGACGGATGATCTTATCCACATTGATCAATTCCTCGATACGGTGCGCGCTCCACCCTACGATTCTCGCAATTGCAAACATCGGGGTGAACAGCTCCTCCGGAATATCTAGCATACTGTAAACAAATCCGCTGTAGAAATCCACATTCGGGCTTACGCCTTTATAGATTCTGCGCTCTTCCATGATGATCTTCGGCCCCAGGCGCTCGATCATCGAATACAGAGCAAAATCTTTCTCCCTGTGTTTCTCTTCCGAAAGCTCTTTTACGAAGGATTTAAACACTTCTGCTCTCGGATCGGAATTTGAATAAACGGCATGTCCCATCCCATAGATTAGTCCTTTCCGGTCAAAGGCTTCCTTGTGAAGCAGCTTTCTTAAATATTCCTCTACCTGCTTTTCATCCGTGGTATCCTTTACATTCTTCTTCAGATCCTTTACCATCTCCACGACCTTAATATTCGCGCCGCCGTGTTTTGGTCCCTTCAGGGAGGACAGCGCAGAAGCGATCGCCGCATAAGTATCCGTTCCCGATGAAGTCACGACATGCGTGGTAAAAGTGGAGTTATTTCCGCCGCCGTGTTCCATGTGAAGAATCAGGGCCATATCCAGTACATGCGCTTCCATCGAAGTATACTGCATATCCGGCCGCAGCATACGCAGAAAATTCTCCGCGGTAGAAAGCTTCGGATCTGGACGATGGATATACATGCTGCCATCCTTTTCATAATGATTATAAGCATGATAACTGTAAACCGCCATCATCGGCATAATACTAATCAGCATCATGCACTGGCGAAGCACATTTTCAATCGAAATATCCGATGCCTGCGGGTCATACGAAGCTAACGTCAGAATACATTTAGACAAAGAATTCATAATATCACGGCTTGGCGCTTTCATGATAACGTCTCTCGTAAAGTTTGTCGGCAGCTTCCGACAGTAAGCCAGAGCCTGACGGAATTCTTTCAGTTCCTTCTCCGTCGGCAGTTTTCCAAAAAGAAGCAGATAAGACACTTCCTCAAATCCATATCTGCGTCCTTCCACTTCTCCCCTGATCAAATCCTGGATGCTGTAGCCCCGGTAATAGAGGCGGCCGTCGCAGGGCTTCTTCTGTCCGTCGACCATCTCGAACGCCTCGATCTTCGACACCCTGGTCAGCCCTGCCAGAACGCCGTTCCCGTTCTTGTCACGGAGTCCCCGCTGAACATCATATTTTCCATAAAGTTCCACATCAATCTTACCGTTTTCCACACAGCTCTGAGCCAAATCTCTTACTTTTTCAAGATACTCTTTCTGTTTCATCATACATTCACCATGCCTTCCTGAATTTTTCTGTCTTATGACCATATCCCGCCTTCTTTAGTATCTTCTAAACTTTGATTGTTTATTTTTTAACTATATCTTTGTAAATTATACAGGAATCCTTTTTGAGAAACAATGAACAAATTATGAATTTTTTCGAAAAAAATGAGATTTCCCGCAAAAATGCACACAAAAACTTCTATTTGCTTTTTCAGGAAGAAACGATTATACTGAGAACCAAAAGAATACAGGAGAAGATCTATGAAAAAAACGAAACGAATTCTTGCCGTCACCGGCGCTGTCCTGCTGGCAGGCATGTACCTTTCCACACTGGTTTTTGCCCTGATGAAAAATGAGAACGCATCCAATATGCTGATGGGTTCCATCGCATGTACCATTATCATTCCCGTGTTTCTATATGCCTACAGCCTGATCTTTAAGGTTTTAAACCGAAAGGATGAAAAAGACGATTCCCGCAAGGACTGACAAAATAAGGAGGTTCCCATGATCGATACGATTATCTTTGATATTGGAAGAGTTCTGGTCAGATTTGAATGGAAAGAATATCTTGACAGCTTTCATTTTCCAGCGGAAACAGCAGACATTCTCGGAAAGGCCATATTCCTGAACCCCGCCTGGCAGGAATATGACAGGAGCGCCCTGTCGGACGAAGAAATCCTGCGCCGTCTGATACAGGCAGCGCCGGACTATGAAAAAGAAATCCGGACCGTCTTTGAGCAGTTTCCCTCCAGCCTTACCCTGCTCCCCCATACGGTTCCCTGGATTACTTCTTTAAAGGAACGGGGTTTTTCGGTCTATTATCTCTCGAACTATGCAGATACGACCCGGAAAAAGAGCGGCGATGCTTTAAGTTTTCGGAAACTCTGCGACGGAGGGCTGATGTCCTGCGACGTCAAACGGATCAAGCCGGAACCTGAAATTTATCAGGAACTGCTTGACCGCTTTGCCATTGTTCCCGATCACGCCGTCTTTATCGACGATTCAAAACCAAATCTTGAAGCCGCCCAAAAATTCGGCCTGCACACCATACACTTTCAGGACTATGAAAGTGCGTCTGCCGAACTGGAACGGCTGCTAAAACACCAGATGTAGAGCCTACCCCGGACGCCCCTCCGGGGTAAGCAAGGCCGCTTCTATTCTTCCGCGTTTGTCTCATCCTGTGAAGCCATCGTCGTAATCACAATATTTTCACCGGAAATCTCGGTTTTCCGCTTCACAATATCTTCAATCTGCGCTCTCTGTGCGTCCGTTACATTCATCTGGCTGATGACCACATCCACAGAGCCGTCCGTAATGCTGACGACCGCATCCGTAAATCCTTTTGATTCCAGCAAAAGCTCGGCTGCGGCTTCCTTCTCCGCAATATCCGCCATTCGATTCATACTGTCGATCGCATCCTGTTTCTGTTCTTCCGCTATGTTTCCATTATTGATGACTTCCAACAGTGTTTCTTTATTCTTGGCGCGAACCTGCTCCCTGGAAAGCTTTGCCTCCGCCGAAAATCCGGAACTTCCCGGAACACTGGTAAGTACTGCCTCCCCCGGCGTGTCTGTCACCGGACTCTCCGAACCCGCATCCGCCGACAAATCTGCCGATGCCTCCTCATCCGCCGTGAAGTCCTCATCCAGACTTTCAATGTCGATCAAAGCGCTGTCGTTGCCCGTCTCCGTGGACAGGAGCTCTTCTGTCTCTTTCTTTACGCTGTTATCATCCGCCGAAGTGGGAGTCACTTCTGCTCCCAGCTTGGAACCCGAATAATTCAGGTAGCCCGCTACGGCAATCATGACCGCCAGCGCAGTAATAATGATCTGATTTTTCTTAAAGATATTTTTCACGTTTTCTCCTCCTAACTCATCTTCATCACTTTAATTTTATGCGCCTCTACTCCGAATAATGCCATGACCGCCTCGGTAATATTCTGAACCACCCCAGGATCATCCCCGCCCTCCGCCACGATGACGACTCCCTGTATCTGCGGCTCCATTTCTTCTATTACATAGGGAGTCTGGCCTCCGCTTCCATCCTGCACGTATACCGTCGATTCCTCCTGCGTCTTTTCCAGCGTGCTCCTTTTTCCGTCATCCCCTTCCTCGGTCGTGCTCCGGTCTGTCACGGGCATATCTTTCTCCACGATCTTTTCCCCACTGGACTTTCTCGTAATCATGACCTTCACCTTTCCCACGCCCGCCACGCTTTGCAGAGCCGACTCCAGCCGTTCCTCCAGCGTCTCCACCTCTTTCTTTTCTGTGGACTCTGCCGGAGCGGTATCCACAGACGTTTCCTCCTCTTTTCCCGGTACAGGCATCGCTATGACCAAAAGGAGGATTCCCGCTAATACCAGAATCAGCCACTGATCCTTTTTCATATGTTTCATCTTTTCTCTGAGAGCCCTGATTCCTTTTTCCATAAACTACTCCTGTATACTGATATTTATATGTCCCTCCGAAATATGATAGACTTCCCGAAGCTCTTTTTTTATTTCCGAAATTCCGGCGTCGGAGACCGCCTCTCCGGAAACTCTCAGCTCTACGCCTGAGATACAGGCGGCTCCCTCCTCTTCCTGTGCAAATTCCAGCTTTGTCTTTTCCGGCTCCATGCCGTACGCCCGCACCACCTCCTCCACCTGTCTTTTCACCTCCGCCTGATATGCCTCCCTGATTTTTTCCGAACGCAGCTCCTCCATTCCCTCGCCCGTAATCCGGATGCCGTCCGCCTGCTCCCGCAGGCTCTCCAGACGCCACGCCCGCTCGAAATTCTCCGTTAAATGCGTGACGTCCGCCAACGGCTCCATCACCATAATGATCAGAATCAATCCTCCGAAAAAACGCACGTACTTTTTAAAGCTCTCTGCCGGCAGAATCTGAAGCAGAATGTTAAAGATGCAAAGAAAGCAGACGATATTTCGAATCCAGCTATAAAATCCTCCCACAGATACCCTCCTATCCTCCGGCAATGGAAGCCGTCGTCATAGCGACTGATAAAAAAAACAAAACGCCAATCATGAGCAGTACCCGCATCAGGAGTCCCGCTCCCTCCCCCACGCTGCCAATGCACTCGATCATGCGCCTGTCCGACACCGGCTGAGCCACAGCCGCCAAAAGCTTATAGAACAATGCGCCGAATCCCAGTTTTAAAAAGGGCGCCAGGCAGAGAAGAATTAGGCAGATCAGCCCCGCCGCCCCCACGGCATTTTTAATCAGCACCGCAGAGCCAAGCACCACCTCTGTTACCCCATTAAAAACATTTCCAAGCCCCGGCACCGCCCCCGCTGTTTTCGTGATCACGGAGGTTTTCAGGGAATCCACCGCCGGAAGAATGATATTCTGTACGGTCTGGAATCCCAGCGCCAGAGCCACAAGCGTTTTTAAGGTCCAGTCGATAAAGGTTCTGAGCAGCTCTGCCAGTTTCGACAGATAATCCTCTTTCGTGAGATGGTTGACCATCCCAAACAACACATACAGATTGACCGCAGGCATGACCGCATACTTTAAAACCCACTGAATCAGCAGAATCATACCAAGCGTCAGTTCATAAAACCCCGCTCCCGTCACGGAACCGGAGGCGAATACCGACGCCAGAAAGTAAGACGGCATCAAAAGCTTCATAAACGTAATGACATGATTCAGTGTGTTCATCGTCATCTGTTCCATCGTCCGGAAAGTCTGCATTAAAAGCGTAAACAGGCAGAGATACATAATATAGAAACTGATATCTGCCGCCTGGCTTTTTTCAAATGCGTTGATAAAATTCGCAAACACCGCAGCCACCGTGAGCAGGAGCAGGATACGCACCGCCAGCTTTCGGTTTTCCTGCATCTGTGAAAACAGCGTGTCCTTCAAAATGCCTTTCAAATTTTCCAGAGTCCACGGAATTTCCCCCTGAATCAGTTTCTTTACCGCATCTGTGAAATGAAATTCCTCCCCGCCCTGCATGTCCTCAAACGCATCGTCGATCTCCTCCAGATTCAGCTCGTCCAGAAATTCGTCTGTAAGGCCCGTGTCCGAAGCCTGCGCCCTTAACTCCCACAGTCCGCCCAGAAAAAGCAGCAATACCAGAAATAACCCTGTTTTTTTCATCGGCACCTCATACCAGAAATCCGCTTATGGTGTCCAAAAGCGCAAGAACTACCGGTGCGCTGATGGTCAGGATTGATATTTTCCCAAAAAACTCGATCTGTCCCGCAATGGCCGAATATCCGGCGTCTCTGCACAGATTTGCTGAAAAGTCGGCAATATAGGTAATTCCCACAATTTTCAAAAGTGATGTCAGATAGGAATCCTGTATCGCCACATAGCTTTTCAGATTTACCAGCATGTCCGCCAGATACGACAGCCGGCTGACTGCATAAAAGAAAATCAGCAGGCAGGTCGCCATACTGATGAACACGGTATAAGATGGCCTTACCTCCTTTAAAAACAATGCGGTCAGGATTCCGGCAATTCCAAGCATGGCGATTTTCAGCATACCATTCCTCCTACAGGGAAAACAGATTTTTAATACTCTCAAACAGTTGATTTATATAGGGAAGCACCCAGAAAAGAACCACCAAAAGCCCCGCAAGCCCTGTCAAAAAGGCCGTTTCTTCCCGGCCGCTCTGTTTCAATACCTGATTCAGCACGGAAACCAGAATTCCTACCGCCGCTATTTTGAAAATCAGATTTACACTCATGTTCATCTCCTCTTCCATTCGTATTAAAAGAAAATAACTGCCAGGAACAAGCCTCCCATCAACCCCAGATACCGATACATCTTCGAATTCTTCCGGTAGTGTTCCTGCGTCTGCGCACAGGCTTTTATAAGCTGGCTCTTATAGTGTGCGATCGCCGCAAGCTGCATCTTTACATCCGGATAACCAAGCTGTTCCCCAAAACCAATCAGCGCCTCCCTGTCCTCCGGACAAAGCGCAGTCTGACGCAGGTCTTTTTGCACATGGTGCGCAAAGATTCGTGGCAGCGTGTCACCTTCCAGCCTTTCCATATGCTCCGCCATATGTTCCAGAAAAAGCGAAAAGGGCTTTCGCACACGCTTCGCCACACGACAGAAGCTCTCTGCCAGAACCGCGTTGGCATAGCCGATTTCTCCCTCCAGAAGCTCCAAAATCCTGATCAGCTCCTCCAAATCCCGGATGCGCCGTTCCATCTCATTGCCCGCTGCCACGCCCATTGCCGTACATCCGCAGATCACCAGTCCCAGACCCATGATTTTAAACATACAGGTTCTCCCCATCCCGTCCTAATATCTGTTTTACCGTACCGATCCCTCCCAGATTGTGCAGCGTTATATAACGTTCAAATACCCGTTCCTCCACCATCCGGCACAATATGGGCTTTCTCCGGATATCCTCGATGCCATTTCCATGTACCGTCGCCAAAATGCGGCATCCGCAGTTTACGGCGGACTCGATCGCATAGATATCCGCTTCGCTTCCTATCTCATCCACCGCAAGTACCTTCGGCGCCATAGAACGGATCAGAAGCATCATCCCCTCCGCTTTCGGACAGCAGTCCAGCAGATCGGTCCGGATGCCCAGATCATTCTGCGGAACCCCCAGATAAGCTCCCCCGATCTCTGAACGCTCGTCCACAACGCCAACGGTACGGCCTCTGCACCAGGTTCCTCCATTTGAAATCTGACGAATCAGATCACGCAGCAGCGTGGTCTTTCCGCATCCCGGCGGAGAAATAATCAAAGTATGGCAGACCTCGCCGTCCTGAATCATATGCGGCAGAACTGCGTCCGCACATCCCGGTACCTCATGGGCGACCCGGACATTCAGAAAAGAAATATTCCGGATACTCCGTATCCTTCCTCCATCCATGACCGCCTTTCCCGCAATTCCAATGCGGTGCCCGCCTCCAATCGTCAGAAATCCCTGCCGCAGTTCTTCTTCATATGCGTACATGGAGTAATTGGAAATATACTCCATCGTCTCCGAAATCTCTTTCTTTGACACTCTCCATCCGCTTTTTACATCTGTCGTAAGCGCTCCTGTTTCTGTGACAAAAAATTCCTGCCCGTCCAGGGTTATCAAAAGCGGGCGTCCCGCGCGAAGCCGGATTTCCTGCATCCGCGCCGTGTCTATATTTACCTGTTCCAGTATCCTGCGGATATTCATTGAGAAAATCTTTATGAACTCGTCCCTTCCCTTCACGTCCTCCCCCCTTTTTTCTTCCGGGTTTCTATCAACACATTCTGCCCTGAGAAGATACCGCACGGTAACTCCTTTACACAATATATGAGTGGACATGAAGTTTATGACCTCTGATATGAAAATTTGAGATACAGAATTTTCAGACGCAACTATTCAGAACAGGCCGAAGCATTTGCTGCTGAAACCGTAAAAACATGATTCAAGAGTGCAAAAATCCCATCGTCGAAGACGATTTTCA
>CALCMD010000058.1 GCA_937965795.1 uncultured Lachnospiraceae bacterium
CTTGCATAAAGATTATGAAGATAACGATACACAGATTTCATATAATCATTGTCGTACCCCATGTCTGTCGTTTGATTACGAATTCAACTATTTTATAAGGTGGTGGCAATTTGGACGATAAACTTATATTGAAAAATCATTTAAAAAAAGCAAGAGCAGAATTAAAATTGTCACAAAGTCAACTTGCTGAAATGGTTGGTGTATCTCGGAATACAATCAGCTCCATCGAAACAGGACAATTCAATCCGACTGCAAAACTCGCATTAATTTTGTGCATTGCTCTTGATAAAAAATTTGAAGAGCTGTTTTATTTTTAAACCAGCCGGGGCAAAGCTTTTCGAATGTTCTGTTTCCCTGTTGTCTTTTCACAAGTGTATTTTGGAAAGAAAAGTACGTCTTTTTCATTATGTTCCGCAAAATGATATTTCAATTCTAGAAACAAAAATGATAGGGATACAGTCAATCTGTACTCAATTTCTGTTCAATGAGAAGCAATAAAAAAAGGTAAGGGGAAGCCTGTGAAATAGAATGTTGAATTTGAACAGTGCATTGATTTTCTTGTATAGAAAGCTTTTGATGTAGAAATGTATCAGGGATTAGAACAAAAACAGAAGTAGAAGAACGGTTTGCTGTCATTGACGATGAATTAGTATGGCATGGTGGTATGAATCTTCTTGGAAAAGTAGATGTTTGGGATAATTTAATGCGTATCAGGAATCATCAGGCAGCAGCGGAACTGCTGGAAATTGCACTGGGATATTTATCAGAAAAATAAGGGGATACTTATGAAAAAAAGACAAAATGCGATATCTATATCCGTGTATCCACGACCATGCAGGTGGATGGCTACAGTCTGGACGTCCAGAGAGAGAAAACAAAAGGGTATGTTTCTGCTTTAACATTTGCCAATCTGGTTTATGTTATGCGCAAAGAACTGGACCCAAAAGAAGATAGAAGAAGCTTGCGTAATATTAAATTCCTTTCCAGAGAAAAAATAACTGTACTTTACAGTTGTCATATTTTGAACGTTGTACTATAATGATGTTGAGATTGAAAGTTGAAGGCATGATGGCGGGAATGTTTTATCTGGAAGTGCCTCATCGAGTGGAAGATGTCCTGAGTGAACAGGGAGAAAAAGGAATAAAACAGGAGGATGAAAATGAAGTACAGAGAACTTGGAAAAACAGGCATAAAAGTCAGTGAGATCGGGCTTGGCTGTGAAGGGTTTAACGGAAAAAGCGATGCGTTTACAGAGAAAATGTTTTCGCTTGCCCTTGAACATGGTGTGAACTGCATGGACTTATACAGCCCGAATCCCGATATGCAGCGGCGTGTGGGGAAGGCGATTCATGACAGGCGCGGACAGTTTGTGTTACAGGCGCACCTCTGCACAGAGTGGAAAGACGGGCAGTACCGGGCGACACGCAGGCTTGCCGAGGTAAAAGCAGCTTTTGAAGCACAGCTTAGAAATCTGGATACCGATTATCTTGACATTGGCATGATTCATTATGTGGATTCCCTGAAAACATGGGAGGAGATCAAGACAGGAGGGATTCTGGACTATGCGCTGGAATTAAAGAAGCAGGGACGGATTCGTCATATCGGTATGAGCAGCCATAACCCGGACGTTGCGCTGGAGGCGGTAAAAAGCGGGTGCATCGAGGTGCTGATGTTTAGCATTAACCCCTGTTATGATCTTCTGCCCGGTGATGAAGATGTGGAGAAGCTATGGGCGGAGAAGAGTTATGAGAGACCTCTGTTTAATCTGGAGCCAAAACGGGAGGAGCTGTACGAAACCTGCCAGCGTCTGGGCGTTGGAATTACGGTCATGAAAGCCTTTGGCGGAGGCGATCTGCTTTCTGATAAGTATTCTCCGGCGGGTAAGGCGATGACCGTCCCGCAGTGTATTCATTATGCCCTGACAAGGCCGGGAGTGGCGGCTGTGATGACCGGAGTCCATTCCAGGGAGCAGTTAGAGGAATCGCTTGCTTATGAACAGGCTTCAGACGAAGAAAAGGATTATGCTTCGGTGTTTGCCACATTTCCGAAGATTAGCTGGCAGGGACACTGTATGTACTGCGGACACTGCGCGCCATGCCCGAAGGGAATCGAAGTGGCATCTGTGACGAAGTTTTTGAATCTGTGCAAAGCGCAGGGGGAAGTGCCGGAAACAGTGAGGGAGCACTATGCGGCGCTTTCGGCTCATGGGGGTGATTGTATTTCCTGCGGCGCCTGTGAAAAACGCTGTCCGTTTGGCGTTCCGGTCATAGAGAATATGAAAGCGGCGAAAGAAGTGTTTGGAAAGTAAGAGGGAGAGGCACTATGGCATTATTTTCAAAACCGGAAGTCACGATTCTGAAAGGCTCCAGTGATGCAGCGGAGTATCTGAGGAAGCTGGAGGGCCTTCTGCCGAAAACTTCCGGAGAATTAAAAGAAAAGATAGAAAAAGAAATACAGATTGCCAGAGCAGGGATTTTTGGGGAAGAAACCATCCTGTATGAATTAAAAAACAGCGGCATTGATATGATTGTGCTTCATGACCTTTTCATCGAGGCAGGGGAGAAGAGCGCGCAGATTGATTATTATGTTATTACTCCGAAAATCAATTTTATTCTGGAGTGTAAAAATTTGTTTGGAGATATTGAAATCAATTCGAAAGGCGATTTTATCCGAACGATACAGTATGGAAAAAAACGATACAAAGAAGGAATTTATTCTCCGGTCACACAGAACGAACGGCATATGGCTGTTCTAAAAGAAAAAGAGAAGGAAGGCCGGGGAAGACTGTCAGAGCTGTTTATAAATCATACGTTTGAGTCTTTTTATCAATCACTTGTGGTACTTTCAAATCCCAAAAGTGTTGTGAATGACCGCTATGCAAAGAAGGAAATAAAACAGCAGATTGTGCGGGCGGATCAGTTGATTTCTGTGATGAAGCAGATGATCAGAGAGACGAAACAGGCGGCGGTTTCAAGAAAAAAGATGCAGAGCATGGCAGAAAGAGTCTTATCGTGGAATCTGGAAGAGCGTAAGGATTACTTTGCAAAGTATCGTCAGTTATATGAAGAATTTCAGCAGGAAGAGGTCAGCCAGGAGGAAAAAACGGTTATTCCAGAAGCAGAATGTATTTTGTGTCCGAAGTGCGGGGGAAATCTTGTAAAAAGAAATGGGCGCTACGGCGCATTTTACGGATGCAGTAGTTATCCGAAATGCAGATATACCCTGGCCGTGAAGGAAAAGAGCTGAGAAAAAGTATTGGGGAAAAGCGTTTACAGGGCAAAAAGGTTTCTCACGGAGGTGAGAAACCAGAAAGAAGAAAATCTATGAAAACTTAACATGCGTTAAGATTGTTTTTTGGCGAACCCGAGGCATTGGTGCACCTGATGTCATCGGGCTCTTTTTTGTTTCGATATATCTTATGGTTAAGAGTATAGCGCCAGGATGTGAGGAATTTGTGATAGAAACATAAAGAAATGCTAATATTTATTAAATAAATTTATACGAAAGGTAAAAAAAATATCCCAAAAAACAAAAAAACAGTAGTCAATGATTGTGATCGTCGTTATAATAAACATATATGCAAATGGCATATCCCACAGAAAGGGCAGAGCGGGGAGAATGTCATTTCGCAGATCATAAAAAAGGAGAAAGTAGCATGAAAAGAAAGACATGGCAAAAGGGGTTGGCAGCGTTTCTTGCGGTAGCGTGTCTGCCGCTTGGATCTCTTTCCGTCCCGTCAGAGGTACGGGCGGCGGACCCGGCGGAGGTATCCGTTGTCGCCCAGGGGAATTCGGTCACGATTGGAAACGATTACATCAGCAGAGAGTTCTCGGTTTCGGGCGGTAAACTGAGTACGGTAAACATTACCAACAAAAGAACAGATGGCGGCGATACGGTCTTTGTTCCGGCGGCGGGAAGCGAGGAGTTTAAAATCCGCATGACAAAGAGCGGCAATGCAACAGCTCCTGAGGACAGGGAATTTGCGGCGAGCGCCCTGACCCTTCAGGAAGATCCGGTTGTAGAGGATACCACAGCTACCATCAATGATGTGGAGAAGAGCGGACAGAAGGTTACGTTCCACTTTGCACCCTATACCTTTCAGGGCATAGAGTATACGATCAGCGAAGTGATCGTGATGTATGATGGAGACCACTTCATGCGTAAGTATATGGAGATCAGTGTTCCGGACAATCAGAAAGAGAACGCAGTGATTGATTATATTGATCTGGAATCCATGAACGTAAACAATGGAGATGCGACATGGACGATTCCGACGGATGCCGGCGGTATTGTGCAGATGGGACAATTCAAGGCGAATCTGGGACAGCCGATTTATATTCAGGGAATGTTCTTTGGATGTGAGTTCCCGGTGGCGGATAATCAGATCGCGGGAGGAACCGGTTATTCAAGATATTATACTGGAAAATCTTTTGACCGTCTTGAGCAGGACAATCGATTGACGCAGGATGGAAAATATGTGACATGGCAGACCGTGGCAGGCGCTGCGAGAAGTACAGAAAATGCAGTTATTCAGGCAGACTTTTTCGAGTACATTAAGTCGATTGCCACGCCGTCTGAGTTCCGGATTCAGTACAACTCATGGTTTGACAACATGATGCGTATTGATGATGAGAACATTCTGGAATCCTTCATTGAGATTGACCGTGAACTGAATCAGGCGGAGGTTCGCCCGCTCGATTCTTACGTAGTGGATGACGGATGGGTAAATTACAATGACACAGGCGTTGTAGATGCGGTGCGGGCAGGCACGACCCTGAATCAGAGCGGTTTCTGGGAGTTTAACAGCAAGTTCCCGCAGGGCCTGACCCCTTCCAGCACCCTGGTTCATAATTTCGGCAGTAACTTTGGCGTCTGGGTAGGACCGAGAGGCGGCTATAACTTCTATGGTTCCCTGGCAAATATCCTGGTGAAATCAGGCAAGGGAAGCAAGGCGGGCGGTTCGATTGACGTTGCAGACCGTACATACGTGAGAAATTTCACGGACATGGCAACGAAATGGATGAAAGAATATGGAGTCAATTACTGGAAATGGGATGGATTCGCGGATAATGCACAGTATGGAGCATTTCCGGCAAACGATGGCGTTCCGGGATATGCGAACCGTCATATGACAGGCGGCTATCAGAATATGTATCATGTAACCGATCTCTGGGAGGCATGGATCGACCTGATGGAGGAGGTTCGTCAGTGCGAGAAAGAGAATAATATTAAGAATCTCTGGATTTCTCTGACCTGTTATGTAAATCCAAGTCCGTGGTATTTACAGTGGGCGAACTCTGTATGGATTCAGTGTACGCACGACCAGAATGATGCAGGTTCCAGTTCCAGCAAGATGGACAGACAGATGACTTACCGTGACGCGGCTTATTATGATTTCCTGAAGAATCATGAATTCCAGTTCCCGCTTTCCAATATCTATAACCACGATCCGGTATATGGAAAAGAAGGGACGGGTATGAACAAAAATACAGCAACGGATGAACAGTTTAAGAATTATCTGTATATGCTGGCAACCCGTGGTACGGCTTTCTGGGAGCTGTATTTCTCAGACAGCATCATGACGGATGGCAAATATGAAGTTGCAGGTGAATTCCTTGCATGGGCGGAGGAAAACTACCATATGCTGAAGAATTCCAAAATGTTTGGAGAATCACCGAACACGGGAACCGTTCTGGGAGGCTCCTCCAATGGAACACAGAATGCCTATGGATATTCCTGTTTTGATGGAACCGATGGTATCATGTCCTTCCGTAACTCTGCAACGACGGAAAAGAGTGTAACGATTAATTTTGACCGGACGCTTGGAGTTCCGGAAAATGCAGGAACCCTTAAATATCATATCGAGCATTCCCATAATCTTACGCCGGGAACCCCGGCTACGGGCGAGCTGGTTTATGGACAGAGCTATACGTTTACGTTACAGCCGGATGAAGTCCGTATTCTGCGTGTCTCTGAGGATGGAGATACTACGGCGCCGGAAATTGCAAGGGCATACAGCGATGGCGCGAATGGAATTACCGTTAAATTTGATGAGAAAGTAAATGCAGGAACGTTCCAGGTGAACGGAAATGCCGTTACGTCCGCAGAGGCGGGCGCTGATGGACTGACCTTCCATCTGACGGCGGCAGCAGGAACTCTGACAGATAACAGCGTCGTTACCGTTACGGCGGAAGGCGTACATGACCTGGCAGGAAATGCACTGGAAGAGAATACGGCGTCCTTTGTCTATCATAAGGACAATCTGGTAGCGGACAGCACAGGACTGGTAACGGAATCCACAGTGATCAAAGAAGCGCAGGATGCTTTAAATGGGAAGAATGGCTTTACGGTATCCGCAGAGGTTTATACCATATCGACCGGTACGGTACTGGCACAGGGCGATGCGTATGCGCTTGGCATTGCAGAAGATGGAACTGCATATTTCATTTTGAATGGAGTGACAGCAGTTTCCAAAACACAGGTGAACGATGGCGCAGGCCATACGATCACAGGTGTAAAAGAGAACAACGGTATTATGAAGATTTATATCGATGGACAGCTTGAGGGTTCCGGATATCGTGCGGAAAACAGATACTATGAAGTAGAGGGGGCTGATATCGTCATCGGGAATGAGGACTTTGTCGGCGTCGTGAATGCAAAGGTTCAGGATAAAGCGCTTGGATATGATGTAGTGGCAGAACAGTTCGGAGAGGATCCGGCAGTACCTGGCGGAGAGCAGAACTGGGCGGCAGGAAAAGACGTTACCGCAAAATGGACTTCGGATAACAGCAGTGCGGAAAAAGGCGGCGACCGTCCGATGAGCATGGCCGTCGACCGTACGAAGGATACGAGCAATTATGGTGAATTCGGCGCTGATGGCAATTCGGCTTCCTCTTATATGGAAGTAGATTTGGGAGAAGTAAAAGAAGTATCAAAGGTTAACCTGTACCGTTACTGGGCTGATGGCAGAACCTATGCGGGAACGGTAATCGCATTGTCCGAGACGGCTGATTTTGCGAATAAGACCATCGTTTACAACTCAGATGCGGCAAACTTCCACGGACTTGGCGCAGGAACAGATGCGACTTATGCAGAGACAGCGAATGGAAAGAGCATTGTTCTGGATCAGGCTGTAAATGCGAGATATGTACGTGTATATATGCACGGCAAGAGCGATGGAAGCGGAACGACAAACCATGTGGTAGAGCTTGAGGTCATTGGAACACAGTCTGTCGGAGAAGCCAGTTATGCGTCTGTTGATGCGGCAATTACAGTCGCAAACGGTTTAAACAAAGCGGACTATAAAGATTTCTCTGCGGTTGATGCAGCCGTTGCGGCGGTTGTAAGAGGAAAAGATGCAGCGCACCAGGCAGAAGTCAATGCGATGGCGGCAGCTATTTTCCGTGCGGTATCCACACTTGAGAAAACTACTGCGAAGAAGCTGGAAGATGCGCTGAAAAAGGCGCAGGCAGAAAATCTGGACGGCTATACGGAGGCAAGTATCGCAGCGTACAGAAAGATTCTTGCGGATGCGGAAAAGGTTCTGAGGGATTCGGCAGCGACAGAAGCGGCGAAGGCACAGGCTCTTGCAAAGGTAAGCGCTGCGAAAAATGTACTGGTAGTCAAGGGGGAAGAACCAAAGGATACAGCGGCGGCAAAGAAAGCGCTTGAAGGACTTCTTGGGCAGGCGGCGGCTTATCAGGATGCTTCGAAATATACAAAAGAAAGCTGGGCGGCGTTCCAGAAAGCCCTGGCAGACGCAAAGCAGGTACAGGGAAATGCTGTAAGTACAAAAGCACAGTTGGAGGCAGCGGGGAATGCCTTAAAGGCAGCAATCCAGGCGCTGAAACCAGCAGAACCACCAGTGGAGCAAGGAAAGGTTTACGAGAAAGGCGGCTACTGCTATAAAGTAACCAGTCTTTCAAAACAGACGGTGGAAGTGACCGGAATCAAAAATCCGAAACTTACGAAGGTTACGATTTATAATGCGGTAAATCTCGGAGGAAAAGATTATAAGGTGACGTCTGTCAAAGCGTCTGCATTTAAGAAAAATAAAAAGGTGACAAGCGTTCAGATCGGAAAGAATGTGGCGAAGATTGGCGACAGTGCATTTGAAGGATGTACAAAGCTGAAAAAAGTTACAATTAAGAGTACGAATCTTACGCAGATTGGAAAAAAGGCGTTTGCAGGCTGTGCGAAGCTGAAAAATATCACGATTAAGAGTGCGAAGCTGAAGAAAGTAGGAAAGAATGCTTTCAAAGATATTTACAAGAAGGCAGTGATTAAAGTTCCTGCTGCGAAGTATAAGAAATACAAAAAACTTCTGGCAAAGAAAGGCCAGAAAAAGACAGTCACAATCAAAAAATAAAGCTTACGGGAAGAGTTCCGGGATAAAAATCCCGGAGCTTTTTTTCATTTTACAAGAATTTTACGAAAATCGGTAATGGATTTTATCTTAGAAAGGCATAATGATATTGAGGTCAAAAGACGCCATAGATAAAAAGGAGGGATAGAGCGTATGGACATTTTTGACGTATTGACCCTGACAGGCGGTTTATGTTTGTTTTTGTTTGGTATGAATGTGATGGGCGAAGCTCTGGAGCGCAGGGCGGGGGACAGGCTGCGCAGTCTGATCGGAAAAATGACGACAAAAAAGATGGCGGGGCTTTTGACGGGGCTGGGTGTGACTGCCGTAATACAAAGCTCATCCGCTACCACAGTTATGGTGGTAGGTTTTGTAAATTCCGGCCTGATGAGCTTAAAACAGGCCATTAATGTGATTATGGGGGCGAACATAGGAACGACGGTAACGGCATGGATTTTGAGCCTTGCGGGAATTGACAGTGGAAATCTGTTTGTTCAGTTTTTAAAGCCGTCGTCTTTTACGCCGGTTCTGGCGCTGATCGGTATTGTATACTACATGTTTTATAAGGATACAAAGAAAAAGGATACTGGAATGATTCTGCTTGGCTTTGCCACGCTGATGTTCGGGATGGAGACCATGTCAGGAGCCGTTGCAGGGCTTAGGGACGTACCGGAGTTTCAGAGGCTTTTTATCCTCTTTAAAAATCCGGTTCTCGGTGTGCTGGCGGGGGCTGTTCTCACGGCAATCATCCAGTCAAGCTCTGCATCGGTGGGAATCGTGCAGGCGCTCGCCGTAACGGGACAGGTTTCTTATGGAGCTGTGATTCCGATTATCATGGGACAGAATATCGGTACGTGTATTACGGCCATGCTCTCTTCGGTGGGGGCAAATAAGAATGCCAAAAGGGCGGCAATGGTACATTTGTCCTTTAATGTCATCGGGACGGCCGTATGGCTTACGGTTTTCTGCATCGTAAAAGCGGTGTTTGCTCCGGTTCTGCTGGACGCCCCGGCGTCGCTCTTTGGAATCGCGGCGGCACATTCGGTATTTAATCTTTTTTGCACCCTGTTGATTCTTCCAGCGTCGGGCGGGCTGGAGAAACTGGTGACGTATCTGGTACCTGACGCCAAACATCCAGAGGAATATACAGAGCTGGATGAACGTCTGCTGGCAGCTCCGTCTGTTGCGCTGAAACGCTGCCGTGAGGTTACGGAAGAAATGGCGGACGGTTCGGTGGGGGCGCTAAAGGACGGGCTTGCCGTCCTGCGTGAATATACGCCGGAGCTGGCGGAAAAAATTTACAGGGCGGAAGAGCATAGCGACCATTATGAAGACATTTTAGGGAAATACCTTGTAAAACTGAGCACCCTGCCGATCAGCGGGGCAGACAGTGTGGAGGCGGCCAGGCTCCTGAAAGTGATCGGTGATTTTGAAAGGATTTCTGATCATGCGGTAAACCTTGTGGAGTCAGCCAGCGAACTGCGGGACAAGGATTTAAAACTGTCAAAGGACGCCCAAAAGGAACTGGAGGTTCTGTCCGCAGCAGTTAATGAAATTCTGGATCTTTCCAGAGACGCGTTTTTGAAAAATGATTTCAGCGCCGCAGGCATGGTGGAACCACTGGAAAAGGTCATTGACGATTTGAAAGAAAAAATACGCACCCGGCATATCCTGCGGCTTCAGAAAGGAATATGCAGCATTGAAGCTGGCTTTGTGTGGTCCGATCTGCTCACAAATCTTGGGAGAACCTCGGCGCACTGTGCAAATGTGGCGGGCTGCATCCTGGACATCTCTCCGGAAAGCCGGAGCCTGTACGGGGGCGCGCATGAGGAGAGGGAGGATCATGAGGCGTTCAGAAGCAAGTATAAAGGATTTGCAAGAAAGTACATGCTGGAAGAATAGAAAGACAGACGTAATTATTCAGAACAGGTCGAAGCGCTTGCTGCTGAGACCGTGAAAACATGATTCAAGAGTGCAAAAATCCCATCGTCGAAGACGATTTTCATGGATTTTTGCATCGTGACTGTGAAGATACTGAACAGTTACAGACAGACGTCAGAGAACAGATGGCAGCCCTGTAAAAAGCGTTTTTCGCACAGGGCTGCCTGATTTTTAGTTTTTGTTCAGATCTTTAAAGTGAAACTGTTTCTTACCGGAGGCATAATCGCCTACGATCTGCCCGTTTCCAAACAACTGATATTTATAGGTTACCAGACCCTCCAGACCTACGGGGCCTCTGGCGTGTATCTTCCCGGTGCTGATGCCGACCTCGGCGCCGAAGCCATAGCGGAATCCGTCTGCAAAGCGGGTAGAGCAGTTCTGGTAGACCCCGGCGGAATCCACGAGCTGCATGAATTTCAGGGCATGTTCTTTGTTTTCTGTGATAATGCAGTCGGTGTGATGGGAGCCGAAATGATTGATGTGAGCCACGGCTTCCTCCAGGCTGTCCACCAGTTTGACAGAAAGCGTCAGAGCCAGATATTCCGTGTCAAAGTCCTCATCCCCCATGATTTCACAGGAGAGAAGGGACGCCGCTTCTTCTGTTCCCCGGAGCTTCACACCGGCTCTTTCCAGAGCCTTTTTGGCGGCCGGGAGGAAACCGGCGGCAATCTTCCGGTTTACGAGAAGCGTCTCGACCGCATTGCAGGCGGCGGTATACTGTGTCTTGGCGTCCACGAGAATCGGAAGCGCCTTTTCCATATCGTAAAATTCATCGACATAGATGTGACAGACGCCGTCTGCATGGCCCATCACGGGGATTTTTGTGTTATTCATAATATACTGCACGAACTGGTTCGAACCTCTGGGAATCAGGAGATCTACGCAGTCATGGCAGGAGAGCAGTTCGTCGATTTCATTGTGCAGCTCTGCCTGAAGCATACAGCCCTTCGGAAGGCCGCACGACGTAACAGCATCATAAATGAGGCGGAAAAGCACCCTGTTTGTGCGTGCCGTTTCTTTTCCGCCTTTTAAGACAGCACAGTTTCCGCTTTTGATACAAAGGGAGGAAATCTGTACCAGTGCGTCCGGTCTGGCCTCGAAGATGATACCGATCACGCCGATGGGACAGGTCGTGCGGTAAAGGGTCAACCCTTCGTCAAGCTCTCTGGCGAGCTGAATCTGAGAGAGCGGGTCGGGAAGGTTTTTCAGTTCTTCGATACCGGCAAGAACGTCTGCCAGCTTATGTTCGTCAAATTTCAGCCGCTTCATGACAGCGGGAGCAATGCCTGCCTGTGCGGCAGCCTCCATATCTTCACGGTTTGCCGAAAAGATTTCTTCTTTCTGCGCAGATAAAGCCGCCGCCACAGCCGCCAGCGCCTGATTTCGCGTTTCCGGAGACAGCGCCGCCATCGCAGGGCTGTCCTTTTTCATTTTCTTTACTTCGGTTCTAATATCCATAAGTGCTCCTTTCTATTGTGCGAGCGTTTTTACAAGTGCGTCGATTTTGATTTTTATATCTATTGTTCCCTGGTTCATATTATAGAAGAGATGCGGAAAATGTGCAATCGGTATTCGGAAATAGTTTCCGGGGCAGTTTCCAGCGGGAGTTGAAAAGAAGAAAAAGGAAATGACATCATAAACGGTAGTATTAACAACATATCGGAAAAATAAAAATATTATTTTTTATTTCCAGTAGAAAAATTTTACAAATAGTAGTATCATAAAATATGAAACAAAAAAACTATTTTGTATGGGAGGGATTTCATGAAGAGAATGAGAAGAGTGTGTTCCCTGGTAGTGGGGACAACGATGCTTTTTGGCAATGTCGGATATGCGGCGGAGGAGTGTGTCGTAGAACAGGAAGCAGTGGAGATGAAGTGGGAGGCGCCGAAGCAGGCAGCTTCAGATCTTGCGTTTCTGGAAGAGGCGTTTCCGGTGCGGGAGGATTTTTCCGAGAGGGAAGAGCGGAAAGTAGAAAGGCTGGTAGAAGGAGCGGCAGATGACGCTGTCTTTACGGCGGAGCAGTTAAATGAAATCACCGATGAGAAGGTTTACGACGTGGCGCTCCATGAGGTACTGGACAAGTATTATGGGGAGAACCTTGAAGAACCGCTGGCACAGTTTTCGGAGGTGGTAGATGAGAGGGCATGGGAGACTTTAAAGAATTATGAGGAAGCAAAGGCGGAGAGGGATAACCAGGCGAATCTGAATTATGAGACCGGGGAGGTCTTGCTTACTTTTGAAAGTGGTGTGACGGATGAAGAAATCGGGGAGATGGCCGGACGCATCGGGAAAACGTATGAGATACTCAGTGACTTTACGATAGACGAGACATTGCCGGAGGAGAAGTTAAAACGAATGCGGATGTCAGGGCAAGAGGATTTTCCGAAGGTGGTGCTGGTGCATCTGAATCTCGATCAGACGGTGGATCGTGCTGGGGAAGTTATGCAGAGACTGGAGAGCGTGGAGGATAGTTCGAAGAATTATAATGATATAGAAGTGGCGTCGCGAGCGACGGAATTAGGAGTTAATGATCCGGATGTGGATGAGCAGTATTATTTAACCAGAGTACGGGCGACGACGGCATGGAAATCCTGGAATGATTCAGGGCAAGAGGATAATTATTCGGAAGCATGGGTGGCGGTGATTGATACGGGAATTGATATTACTCATCCAGATCTGAAAAATGTATACTTAAAGGATAGAAGTGTAGTTATCAGTGAAAGCGAGGTGGATTGGGAGAACGGAGGCATGGTGAGTTCAAAGATAGTACCGATGAACGAATCTAATTGTTATGTGCGTGATGCAGATGGGGATGCTCATGGGACACATGTGGCGGGAATTATTGCGGCCGAAGTGAATAATAAAAAGGGAATCGCAGGGATTGCATCTATTTACAATAAGTATACAGGACATGTGGATGGAAACTGTAAGATTATGGCGATTAATGCAGCGCATAGAAAATGGAATGGTAAAAAATATGTAAGTTTGTTTAATATCGCAGATACAATTACCGCAATTTATTATGCAGTAAACAATGGTGCGGATGTTATTAATATGAGTTTAGGAGGGACAGAGAATGTTTCTGCCCGGCAGAAAGCCATTGACTATGCACATGCAAGGAATGTAGTGGTTTGTGCAGCAGCAGGAAATGGACAGTACGATAAGAACGACAACCTGATTCCGGAAAGTTTGAGTGTGCCCGAATATCCTGCAAGCCATAATCATGTGATTTCTGTGGCAAATGTGGATGAGGACAGCAAAAGAGCGTTTGATTCAACATATAACAATTTCGTAGATCTTTCAGCACCGGGAGAAAGGATTTACAGTTGTGTTATAAATGATTATGAAAATAAGAGAGGAACATCAATGGCAACCCCTATGGTTTCAGCCGCAGCAGCTATTCTGCGCTCTATGTATCCGGACACCACGGCAGATGAAATTGAAGAGATACTCTTAAAGACGGCTACTGATCTTGGAAATCCGGGAAGAGATGATGAAACAGGACATGGACTTCTAAACATAGGTCTGGCAGTACAGACTTTAAAGGCGAGACGGCTTTCTAAGGTTTATCCCCAGAAAGCGGCGGCGACTGCTGTGGATTATCAGGGGATTAAGATTGCATGGGATGCAATCGACTGGGCGGAGCGGTATGTGGTTTTACGCTCGACCAGTGCGAATGGTGAGTATACGAAGATCAAATCGATACAGGCAGTGGACTGGGATACTTATACGTCATCTTTTGGCAGATACCGTTTTACCGATAAGGAATTGGTGACCGGAACGATCTATTACTATAAAATAAGAGCGGTATGCGTCTACCAGGATGATTTTAAATACAGCCAGTTCTGTCCGGTAATTTCAGCAAAGTGTACACTGGATGCCCCAACAGGACTTACGCTGACTCCAACGACAGGAAAGATGAAAGCTTCCTGGGCAAAAGTGAACGGTGCAGAAGGGTATCAGGTCTGGCGTGCGGACACCAAAGACGGAACATATAAACGGATACATACCCTGACAAGCGGGGCAACGGTTTCTTATGAAGATA
>CALCMD010000059.1 GCA_937965795.1 uncultured Lachnospiraceae bacterium
CTATTGTGGGGAAAAAAGCAAAATAAAAGATTGACTTTGAAAGGGGGATTCTTATGAATCAAAAAAAGAGAGTGACATGGCTTCTTTTCAGCGTATGCGTTCTGTGTATGTTGTTTGCCGTACCAGCGGCGGCGAAAGGGAAAAAGCCAGCAAGTAAAAACGTGCCGAAGAAGATTGTGCTGAATCAGAAGGAAATCCTGATGTATCCGGAAGAAGAGAAAAAGGTAGCTGTGGAACTGGTAAAGCCGGAGGAAGCGTCGCCGGACGTCACCTGGAAATCGAAAAAGAAAGCCGTAGCGTCCGTATCGAAAGAAGGAAAAATACGGGCGAAAAAACCCGGAAAAGCGGTCATCACAGCGGTTTCAAAAAAGAACCCGAAGGTGACGGCAGTCGTAAAAGTGAAGGTAAAAAAGAGACCAGAGAAGAGAGAAAAAGAATGTACTTTCGAGGCAAGAATTGATTTGAAAAGTGAATCAATATTAAATATATATGCCAGAAAACAAAATTGCACACCAGTTACTTTTAGAAGTAGAGAGGACATTTTTTCTTATGCAGAAGAGGCATATGAGGAGTTTTTTAGTCGGAGAAAAAAGTATAGAAGTATCAAAGGGCGATATCAGATCAGGAGAAGAGCATTAAATGAAATAAAAAGTAGTTTTCTTGCAAAGTATCTGAATACTGATTTTAAGAGAGAAAGCCTTGTGGTTTTTTTTGATCGAAATTCTGATATTGCGTCTTTGCAGACCAGATTTGATGATACAGGAAAACTTAAAGGAATTCTGAAACTTCAGTTTTACTTGTCTCAGCCAAAAGATTCACAGGATTTTACGATAGCTGTACCGGATATAAGTTATCATGCGACAGTCCTGAAACTCCGTAAGCAGGACGAAGCGATGATTGACTATTATGAGTTCGAGAGAGAAGAAGCGCCGCGGGCAGAGCGGTGAAGGCATGGCGAATGAAAGGGTTTGGGAGGAGGGATTTTCATGAATCAGAAAAAGAGAGTCACATGGTTTCTTTTCAGCGTATGCGTTTTGGGTATGCTGTTCGCTGTGCCAGCGGCGGCGAAAGGAAAAAAGCCAGCGAGTAAAAATGTGCCGAAGAAGATCGTGCTGAACCAGAAGGAAATCCTGATGTATCCGGGAGAAGAGAAACAGGTGGCTGTCGAGTTGGTAAAGCCGGAAGAAGCGTCGCCGGACGTCACCTGGAAGTCGAAAAAGAAAGCCGTAGCGTCCGTATCGAAAGAAGGAAAAATCCGGGCGAAAAAACCCGGAAAAGCGGTCATCACAGCGGTTTCAAAAAAGAACCCGAACGTGATGGCGGCGATAAAGGTGAGAGTAAAAAAGAGACCGGAGAAGAGAGAAAAGGAATGCCTTTTTGTTGGGGTAAGCGATTTTGGCGAGGGAATCTTGAATGATTATGCCAGAGAGAATCATCCTGCTCCTGTTATTTTCAGAAGCAAAGGGGACATCTTCGCTTATGCAGAGGAAGTATATGAAGAGTATTATAGTCATTGGCCCAATAAAAAGAAATATGCAAGTATCAGGGGGCGTTATCAGAGCAGAAGAAGAGCGGTACGAAGCATAGAACATAGCTTTTTGTCGAAATATTTCAAAATGGATTTCGAGAAGGAGAGCCTTGTTGTTTTCTTTAACCGTAGTTGTGATGTGGTATCTTTGCAGACCAAATTTGATGCGGAAGGTAAGCTTCGGGCAACTGCAAAGTTTCGGTATTATCCACCACAACCGGAGGAGCCGGGGACATTCAGACCGGCAGTTAGAACCTACCAGGCGACAGTTTTAAAACTCCGCAGGCAGGACGAAGCGATGATTGACTATTATGAGTTCGAGAGAGAAGAAGCGCCGCGGGCAGAGTAGTAAAGGCATGGTGAATGACAGGGGCTTGGAAAATTTGGGTTTGACAAAACCGGAAAACAGGACTATGATGAAGCTACAAATGAATAACGCAAGGGGAGCTGGCGCGCCGGCTGAGAGGAAATACGAACGGATTTCGACCCATGAACCTGATACGGATAATGCCGGCGTAGGAAGCGAGAGAGAAAGTGTGCGATAAGTGCAGCGAAGGTGAGCGTTCCATCCGGAGCGCTCTTTTTTCTTACAGGCGGAAGAAACGAATCAGAGCTTTCAAATTTTTAAAGGAGGAACGTATGGAGTACACAACACAGATGGACGCTGCCAGAAAGGGAATCATTACCCCGGAAATGGAGATTGCGGCGGCGAAGGAGGATATGAAGGTCGATACGCTGATGGGGCTGATGGCAAAGGGACAGGTGATTATCCCGGCGAATAAGCGCCACGGGGCGTTAAGTCCTACGGCGATCGGTTCTATGTTAAAGACAAAAATTAATGTAAATCTTGGTATCTCCAGAGACTGTAAGGATATGGACGTGGAGCTTGAGAAGGTAAACAGCGCCGTAAAAATGGGAGCGGAATCGATTATGGACCTTAGCTCCTATGGGGACACAAGGACTTTTCGCAGACGTCTGACAGGCGAGTGCCCGGCGGTCATCGGCACGGTGCCGATCTATGATGCAGTGGTGTATTATCATAAGCCGTTAAAGGAAATCACGACGCAGGAATGGCTGGATATTGTAAGGATGCACGCGGAGGACGGCGTGGACTTTATGACGATCCACTGCGGCATTAACCGTGAGACCGCCGGAAAGTTTAAGAGAAATAAGCGTCTGACCAATATCGTATCAAGAGGCGGCTCCATCATTTTCGCATGGATGGAAATGACGGGAAAGGAAAACCCGTTTTATGAGCATTACGATGAGATTCTGGATATCTGCCGGGAATACGACGTCACCATGAGCCTGGGCGACGCGTGCAGGCCGGGATGCCTGAAGGATGCGTCTGACATCTCGCAGATGGAGGAATTGCTTACGTTAGGAGAACTGACGAAACGTGCCTGGGAGAAGGATGTGCAGGTCATGGTCGAGGGGCCGGGACACATGCCCTTAGACCAGATCGCGGCAAATATGAAGATTCAGCAGACGATTTGTCAGGGTGCGCCGTTCTATGTGCTGGGGCCTCTCGTGACGGATATTGCGCCGGGGTACGACCATATCACGGCGGCGATTGGCGGGGCGGTTGCCGCGGCGAGCGGCGCTTCCTTTCTCTGCTATGTAACGCCTGCGGAACATCTGCGCCTGCCGAACCTGGAGGATGTAAAAGAAGGAATCATTGCTTCCAGAATCGCCGCTCATGCGGCGGATGTGGCGAAGGGAGTCAAAGGAGCCATCGACTGGGATCATCGGATGAGCACGGCGAGAAAGAAGCTGGACTGGGAGGAGATGTTCGCACTTGCCATCGACCCGGAAAAGGCCAGACGATACCGGGCGGAAGCAAAGCCGGAGAAAGAGGATACATGCAGTATGTGCGGAAATTTCTGCGCGGTAAAAAACATGAACCGCATTCTGGACGGGGAAATTGTAAATATTTATGATGAATAAGAGTGTATTGACGATTGCGGGTTCAGACTCTGGCGGCGGGGCCGGGATTCAGGCAGATCTGAAGGTGATGTGCGCTTACGGCGTCTATGGGATGAGCGTCATTACCGCAGTAACGGCACAGAACACGCTTGGGGTGCAGCGCGTGGAGGAGATGTCGGGGGAAATGGTGGCGGCGCAGCTCTTTAGCGTACTGGAGGATATACGTCCGGATGCGGTGAAGCTGGGAATGCTTTTTTCCAGAGAAAATGTGGAAGCGGCCGCAGAGGCAATTGAGCGGTACAGGCTGGAAAATATCGTGCTGGACCCGGTGATGCTCTCCAGCAGCGGACATAAGCTTTTAAGAGAAGATGCACTGGAAGCCATGCAGGAGCTGCTGTTTCCAAGAGTGACGCTTGTGACGCCGAATGTGCCGGAGGCCAGGAGACTGGCGGACGTGTATCTGACGGGAAAGAAAGAGAAAGACCCGGTCGGATGGGTGGAAAGGACGGCGGCCCTGTTTTCTGCACGATGGCAGACGTCGTTTCTCATCAAGGGCGGGCATCTGGAAGATGCGCCTGCGGATTATTTCTATGACGGGAAGCAGGGCAGATGGTTTGCGGGCAGACGAATCCGGACAAGGCATACGCACGGCACGGGATGCACCCTGTCCACGGCCATCGCCTGTAACCTCGCCAGAGGGCTTTCCGTAGAAGAAGCCATAGAAGAGGGCAAGGAATATCTGACAGGGTGCATTTTACATAACCCGGCGCTTGGACACGGGCATGGCCCGCTGAATCATCTCTGGAGAATGGAGGAAGGAAAAGCGTGCATAGAAGCAGAAAAAAATGGTTGTATCTGATTACCGGCTTCTCCTATGGGAAGGAGAAGATTCAGGAAGCGCTGCGCGCCGGAGTGGACGTGATACAGCTTCGGGAAAAAAATATTTCATCAGCGGAATATCTGTGCCGTGCGAAGATTCTGGTAGAGATGGCCCAAAACACCGGGACGAAGGTCATCATCAACGACCGGGTGGACATTGCCCTGCTCAGCGGGGCGCACGGCGTTCATCTGGGACAGGACGACGTGCCGGCACAGGACGCCAGACGGCTTATGGGCAGCGGGAAAGTCATTGGTGTTACGGCAAAGACGCAGGAGCAGGCGAAAGCGGCGGAAGCGGCGGGAGCCGATTATCTGGGAAGCGGCGCATGGTTCCCTACTTCCACCAAGCAGGACGCCGTTCCCATCACGCAGGAGCGGTATCGGGAGATATTGGAAGCGGTATCCATTCCGGATGTGGCGGTGGGAGGAATTACGGTAGAGAATTGCGGCGTGCCCCTCGCCTGCGGGTGCGATGGACTGGCAGTTTCCAGCGGAATCATGAAAGCGGCGGATATTTCCGGCACGGTGCGGAGATTCCGGCGGATACTGGATACGTGGTAGAACGGCCTCTCGTTGTCCGGGATGGCGGATTTTGTTTCAAATGAGGGAAAAAAGATGATAAAAATTAATGGAAAAGAAGCAGAGGTTATTTTGGGCGCTACCGTGGAGCAGATGCTGCTGGAGCAGGGATTTTCTTTGCAGCGGGTTGCGGTGGAGCGAAACGGTGAGATTCTTCCGAAATCCATATACGCAAAAGAAGAGGTTCGGGACGGGGACGTCTTTGAGGTCGTAAGCTTCGTGGGGGGCGGCTGATGGAAGAGAGGAAGGTGTTATCGGAGGGGGAGCTGGACGAACTTCTCATCCGGCGGCACGGCAGGGAGATTTATGAAAAGATGAAACATGCACATGCAGCGGTGGCGGGGCTTGGAGGACTTGGTTCAAACGTGGCGGTGATGCTGGCGCGGGCTGGAATCGGGAGCCTTCATCTGGTGGATTTCGACCGGGTGGACGGCAGTAACCTGAATCGTCAGATTTACCGGATGAAGCATCTGGGCAGATTAAAGACGGAAGCGCTGGCGGAGGAAATACGGGAAATCAATCCTTACATCAAAATAAAGGCGGATACCGTAAGGGTGACGGCAGAAAATGTGAAAACCATTTTCGGGCAGGACAGGCTCATCTGCGAGGCGTTTGACGTGGCGGAGAATAAAGCGATGCTGGTGAATACGGTGCTGGAGCAGCTTCCGGAAGCGGTTCTCGTGGCAGGTTCCGGCATGGCGGGGTATGGGAAAAGCGGCCGGATTCAGACGAAAAGAAAAATGCGCCGCCTGTATGTCTGCGGGGATGAAACCAGTGATATTGCGGACGGGCTTTGTCTGATGGCTCCCAGGGTAACGCTCTGTGCGGCACATCAGGCGAACATGATCCTGCGCCTGATATTGGGAGAGACAGAACCGTAAGCGGCCGATATAACTGCGAAGGTACTAAACAGTTACGAAAAGTTTACAGATAGAAAAGAGGAATGGAACATGAAAGACGATAAATTGATTCTGGGCGGACACGTCTTTAATTCCAGATTCATTCTGGGGTCTGGAAAGTATAATTTGGATTTGATCAAAGCGGCGGTGGAACATGCGAAAGCGGAGATCATTACGCTGGCTGTGCGGCGTGCCAACAGCAGCGGCGGGGGGAATATCCTGGATCATATTCCGGCGGGCGTAACCCTGCTTCCCAATACCTCAGGCGCCAGAAATGCAGAAGAGGCGGTACGGATCGCGCGTCTGGCAAGAGAGCTGGGATGCGGAGATTTCGTCAAGATCGAAGTTATCCGGGATACGAAATATCTTCTGCCGGATAATCAGGAGACGATCCGCGCTACGGAAATTCTTGCAAAAGAAGGATTTGTCGTTATGCCATATATGTATCCGGATTTGAATGTGGCCCGTGACCTGGTAAATGCGGGGGCGGCCTGTGTGATGCCGCTGGGCGCGCCGATTGGGACAAATAAAGGGCTGGCGACCAGGGAGTTTATTAAAATCCTGGTGGAAGAAATCGATGTGCCAATCATCGTGGATGCGGGGATCGGAAGGCCGTCACAGGCGTGTGAGGCGATGGAAATGGGAGCGGCGGCCGTCATGGCAAATACAGCCGTGGCGACAGCCGGAAATATCCCACGGATGGCGAAAGCGTTCCGTCAGGCGATTGAGGCGGGAAGAAACGCCTATCTGGCAGGCATGGGGCGTGTTCTGGACGGGCGCGCGTCCGCATCTTCCCCTCTGACGGGATTTCTTAGGGAGCAGGAGGCATAAGCGATGGAAAGAACGAATCATATGGAATATATGGAGGGCATGGAAGCGTTGGAATCCGATGTGATGGAAAAGGTCATAGCGGCTATGAACGCCTATGATTATCACAGGTATACGGCGGAGGATGTGAAGCGGGCGCTGGGGCATGACATCCGGACGCCGGAGGATTTCGCGGCGCTGCTTTCCCCGTCGGCCGCTCCCTTTTTAGAAGAGATGGCGCAGCTTGCCAGGGAGGAGACGAGAAAGCATTTCGGAAACTCCGTGTATCTGTTTACCCCGGTTTATATTTCGAACTACTGCGAGAACTACTGCATTTACTGCGGGTTTAACTGTCATAACAGGATTAGGCGGGCAAAGCTTACTTATGAAGAGATCGAAAAGGAACTGAAAGCGGTAGCCGATACCGGGCTGGAGGAGGTTCTGCTTCTGGTAGGGGAGAGCAGGGTAAAATCAGACGTAGAATATCTGGGGGAAGCCTGTAAGATCGCCCGGAAATATTTTAAAATGGTAGGTCTGGAGGTCTATCCCATGAACAGCGATGAATATGCGTATCTCCATACATGCGGGGCAGACTATGTCACCGTTTTTCAGGAGACGTATGATTCGGATAAATACGAGACGCTCCATCTGGCAGGGCATAAGCGGGTATTTCCCTATCGGCTTAACGCACAGGAGCGTGCGTTAAAAGGAGGAATGCGCGGCGTGGGCTTCGGGGCGCTTCTGGGGCTTGCCGATTTCCGGAAAGACGCCTTTGCCACGGGAATCCATGCGTGGCTGTTACAAAGAAAGTATCCTCAGGCAGAGATTGCTTTTTCCTGCCCAAGACTCCGGCCGATCATCAACAATGATAGAATCAATCCGAAAGACGTCCATGAACCCCAGCTTTTGCAGGTCATTACGGCATACAGACTTTTCATGCCTTTTGCCGGCATTACCATTTCCACAAGGGAAAGCGCGCGCTTTCGGGATAACGTCATTACGATTGCGGCGACGAAAATTTCCGCAGGCGTCAGCACGGGCGTGGGAAGTCATGGGGAAGAGGTAGAAGATAAGGGCGACGAGCAGTTTGAGATTGACGACAGCCGGGGAGTGGAAGAAATCTACCAGATGATACAGGCGCAGGGAATGCAGCCGGTAATGAACGACTATGTATACGTTTAAGCATCTGCTGGCGGTGACGAACCGTCGGCTCTGTGAAAGAGCATTTCTGGAACAGATCGAATGGCTGGCTTCCTGCCGCCCGGCTGGCGTGATTCTCAGGGAGAAAGACCTGCCGGAAGAGGAATACTTTCTTTTGGCGGAGCAGGTTCTTTCAGTCTGTAAAAAATATGGGACGCCCTGCATCTTTCACACGTGGACGGATGCGGCGCGCCGCCTGGGATGCCCGCAGATTCACCTGCCGCTGTGGAGACTGCGGGAGGTTTATAAGGAGCTGGAGGAGTTTCAGGTGGTCGGGGCTTCTGTTCATTCTGTGGCAGAGGCGGAGGAGGCGCAGCGTCTGGGTGCGACTTACCTCACGGCAGGCCATATTTTCCCCACAGACTGTAAAAAAGGAGTTCCGGCAAGAGGGCTGGAATTTTTAAAAGAGGTGTGCGGGACGGTATCCATTCCCGTGTATGGCATCGGCGGCGTTACGGAAGAAAATGCAGAGATGATTCTCGCGCAGGGGGCGAAAGGATACTGCGTGATGTCAGGGGTGATGCGGGGGAGGCGTGAATAAGGTTTCTTGCAAAAAGTATTGTATAAAAAATGAGCTGTCATGCGGGCAGCCCATTTTTTCTGTTTTCATTCAATTTTCAATCCTTCTGTAAAATCTTTTGGCTCTTCCAGAGGAAAACCAGATATATGACAGTAGCGGCAACCGAAATCAGCGGCGCAAGGCTGTTCATCATATCGGTGGTGTAAATGGTCTCCGGAGCATTGACCAGAAGTGCGCGTGCCGCCGCCAGAAGATCGCTGAACAGGACGACCTTCCAGACCCAGGAAGCCTGTTCTGCCAGCGCAGGGTCGAGTCCGCGCGGTAATTTGGCCGTGGTGGTGCAGATGAAGAAAACCATAACGGCTTTCAATATGTACATCGTGGACAATAAAACAATACAGATGTTATCATGCAATCCGGCCAGAACGCTGTAGCTGTACAGAATCGCCAACACCACATTAAGAATGGTCAGGATAAAGGGAACCCGGTATTTGCCGTCTGCTTTGTTTAACATGTACAGAGCATAGATGGAAACCAGGGCGGAGGCGACCGTCATGACAGTACCCATCATGGGGACGAGGGATAACAGGCCGAGCGCTTCTGCGATGAAAAGGAAATAAAGTCCTTTGCCGATGGCTCTGTTCTGGGTCTTAAAGCTGCTTTTCATATGTTTTAGAACTCCTTTCGGTATAATTAGATTCAGTATAGCACATTTACCGGGACATTGACAACTTCGGAAAAAATGGTTACATTATAAGAAGTAACAATTTGTATTTAAATTCTGGTTTGGCGGGGAGGTTGTGTTCCTTCCGTACGCAGGTCGGATGGAAACGTATCTCACGCAAACGGGGGCAGGGAATTCGGAAACTAACTCCCAAGAATGTGCGGGTTCATCGCGAGAGCGCTCTTCACCTCGCACTTTCTAAGGAGTGGATTTCCCGAACTTCCCTAACCGCCCCCAAATTGTTTGCTTCGTGATACGTTTCCACCCGGCCTGCTGCGTATTAGCGGTGAGGACGCACAGAATGCTATTCACATCCAGCCGGGAAGCCTGCCCCATATCCCTAAGCGGACATTTCAGGGGCGCTTTTAGTGCAGGCGAAATCCGACGCTTACGGAGACTTATGCGCGAAGGCTCTCCTGAGCGCATTAGTCGCAGTTAGCGTCTAGTTCGCCGGAGCGTTGCCCCAGTCCGTGTGGGATATGCGGCAGGCTTCCCGGCGTCCGGCGTAAGCATACGAATTTCCGTCTCCATAAACTTCCGGGGTAAGTGGACATTTCCCCGCCAAACCGTGATTTAGCCCATACGGTTACAGAGCAGGCATAAAATACAGAGGGTAAAACCCGGAAAGGAAGAAAGAAATGTCGATTCAACGAGTGAGAGAATATTTCAGGCAATATGGGATCGAGAACCGCATCATGGAATTTGATACATCGAGCGCAACGGTGGAGCTGGCTGCGGAAGCAGTCGGATGCGAGCCGGCGAGAATTGCAAAGACACTTTCCTTTAAGGTAGAGGAGACGCCGATTCTCATCGTGGCGGCGGGAGATGCGAAGATTGACAATCCGAAGTATAAAGCACAGTTCCACACGAAAGCGAAAATGTTGACAAGAGAAGAGGTGACGGAGCTGATTGGACATGCGGTTGGCGGCGTGTGCCCGTTTGCGGTAAAAGAGGGCGTAAAGATTTATCTGGATGAATCTTTAAGACGCTTTGAGACCGTCTATCCGGCGGCGGGCAGCAGCAACAGCGCCATTCCCATGACGATGGAGGATCTGGAAAAATATTCAGGCAGCAGTCAGTGGGTGGATGTATGTAAAGGGTGGAACGAATAGGAAAAATGTGGTATTGTGGTATCATGAAGCATAAAGGTTACTGTGAACAACGTGAACAGTAACGCATCAAGAATAGGAAAAGGGGTAAATACTATGGCAAGAGAGACAATTCATACAGATCGGGCGCCGAAGGCGGTAGGGCCTTATGTGCAGGCGGTAAAAACAGGCGGTATGATCTACTGCTCCGGGCAGCTTGGGCTGAATCCGGCGGACGGGACACTGGCGGAAGGCGTGGAGGCTCAGGCGCGCCAGTCTTTGAAAAATCTGGGAGAAGTTCTGAAAGAAGCGGGAAGTGATTACAGTAAGATTGTAAAGACGTCCATTTTTCTGGCAGACATGAATGACTTCTCAGTGGTAAACGAGGTTTACAAATCCTACTTTACCGAAGCATTTCCGGCGCGTTCCTGCGTACAGGTGGCGAAGCTGCCGCTGGGAGGGCTGGTTGAAATCGAGTGTATTGCGACAGAGGACTAAACAGTATAAAAAGAATCGGATGCCCGATGGACATGGAGGTAGAATAGATGTCAGTGTTAAGCGGTTTAAAGCCGGAAAGAGTATTCTACTATTTTGAGGAAATCTGCAAGATACCGCATGGCTCGTACCATACGGAGCAGATCAGCGATTACCTGGCGGGATTTGCCAGAGAACACGCACTGGAATACCGGCAGGATGAAAGCCATAATGTGGTGATCAGGAAACCTGCATCGGCAGGCTATGAAAAGGCGCCTGTCGTGATCTTACAGGGACATTGTGATATGGTATGCGAGAAGAAGCCGGGATTGGCTCATGACTTTGCAAAAGACGGGTTAAAGCTGGTGGTGGACGGCGATTTGCTCCGCGCCGAAGGGACGACCCTGGGGGCGGACGATGGGATTGCGGTAGCGTATGCGCTGGCGATCCTGGAGGACGATACGTTAAAGCATCCGGAGCTGGAGGTCGTCATTACCACAGATGAGGAAGTGGGAATGCTCGGTGCGATGGCACTTGACACTTCGGATTTGAAAGGAACCTGTATGCTGAACCTGGACTCTGAGGAGGAAGGAAAACTCTGGGTCGGATGCGCGGGAGGTCTTACGGCCGTCTGTGAGCTTCCGGTGGAATACCGCGAGGAAGAGGGCAGGGAGTATGAAATCATCCTTGACGGACTTGCGGGAGGACATTCCGGGGCGGAAATTGATAAGATTCGCGCCAGTTCGGTCAAGCTGATCGGGCGTTTTCTGTTTGAACTGTCGCAGAAAACAGAGTTTTACCTGGCTCAATTGGCGGGGGGACAGAAAGACAATGCCATTCCGAGGGAGGCCAGAGCGGTGTTTCTGGCCGGAAGCGATGAAAAAGAAGTGATCGAGGAAACGGCGGCAGCGTTCCAGAGAAGCGTCAGAGCTGAGTATGGAGGAACGGATGAAACCATTTCCGTGCGGGTATCCGCCGGGGAAAGACGGAAAGAGAACGTATTGACGCCGCTCGCACAGCAAAAAGTGCTGTTTTTCCTGTCTCAGATTCCTTATGGGGTACAGAAGATGAGCGGGACGATCGACGGTCTGGTCGAGACGTCGATGAATCCGGGCGTTCTGTATCTGGGAGAGGATGTATGCAGAGTGACGGCAAGCATCCGCAGCTCTGTGGGCAGCGCGAAGGAGGCTTTGGCGGACAGCGTACAGTACCTGACGGAGTTTTTGGGAGGCGTCTGCACACGGGAGGGGGATTATCCCGCCTGGGAGTACAGAAAAGATTCCGTTCTCCGTGAAAAGATGGAGGATATCTGGGAACAGCTTTTCGGGGAAAAACCGCAGATTGCGGCAGTTCACGCCGGGCTGGAGTGCGGTCTTTTTTATGAAAAGATACCGGGGCTTGACTGTGTGTCCTTCGGGCCTGCGATGTCAGACATCCATACCACAGAGGAGACGCTTTCCATTTCATCTACAGAGAGAGTATGGAAATATCTATTGAAGGTTCTGGAAAATATCAGATAACCGAAGAGGAAGATTATGAACATCACATATATTTATCATAGTTCATTTCTGGTGGAGACCGTTTCCGGTTATCTGCTGTTTGACTACTACAAGGGACAACTGCCGGAACTGTCGCCTTATAAGCCCCTGTACGTGTTTGCAAGCCATAGGCACGGCGATCATTTTTCAGCCAGCATTTTTAATCTGGCGAAAAAATATCCCCATGTGTACTATTTTCTTTCGAATGACATATGGGAAAAGCGGGTGCCGGAGGAGCTGCGGGAACGGACGATTTTTATGGGGCCGGGAGAACGTCTGGGAGATTCCTCTCTTCGGATCGAAACCTTAAGATCTACGGATGAAGGCGTGGCGTTTCTGGTACAGATTGATGGAAAGACGATTTATCATGCGGGGGATCTGAATGACTGGACCTGGGTGCGGGAGCCTGAGGATAATAACGCATGGATGCGGAAGAACTACAGGGAGGAGATCGCAAAGCTTGGCAGGAGAAAAATCTATGCGGCTTTTGTGGTGCTGGACCCCAGACAGGAAATGGAGTTTGCAAAGGGAATGACCTGGTTTTTGCAGCATGTGGATGCGGCTGTGGTATTTCCGATGCACTGCTGGGATGATTACAGCATTATTTCCAGATATAAAAATCTGCCGGAATCGGCGCCTTACCGGAATAAGATCTGCGATATTACGGCGGCAGGCCAGTCATTTTTGGTGCAATAGCGGCATATATTACTGTTAAGAAAAGCCAGGGAGAAAAAAGGCTTGTCAGAGTATCGACGTTTTGTTTCTTATATGTATGAATATACGAACGGAAAGAAAAATAAAAATACAGGTTTTGCGAAGGTAGAATCCCGAAACGGAATCTGCCGGATGCAGATCCACTTACAGAAGATTCCCCAGGAGGAAGAGACTCTGAACATTTACGGATTTGTTCGGGAGGGCGGCTGGCTCCTGGGGATTTTTCTTGGACAAATCGGGGTAAAGAATGCGTGCGGGGATGCGCGGATACAGACGCAGGCGGAGAGAATCGGAGGAAGCGCCTATCGGTTGGAACAGATTGCGGGACTGTGGGTAGAAAGCGGTCTGGGAAGAACATATCTGACAGTGTTTGACGATGAAGGAGTGGATACAGAAAAACTGGTCACAGCTTTGCCAGACGAAAAGAAGCCCGAAGAAGAGCCGCAGGAGGAAGCATCCGCAGAAGCAGAAGAAGAGCTGCGGGAGGAAGCATCCGCAGAAACAGAAGAAGAGCCGCAGGAGGAAGCATCCGCAGAAGCAGAAGAAGAGCCGCGGGAGGAGACGTCTGTGGAAGCAGAAGAACTGCGGGAGGAAGCATCCGCAGAAGCAGAAGAAGAGCCGCGGGAGGAAGCATCCGCAGAAGCAGAAGAAGAGCCGCGGGAGGAAGTATCCGCGGAAGCAGAAGAAGAGCTGCGGGAGGAAGCGTCTGTGGAAGCAGCAGAAGAAGAACTGCGGGAGGAAGCGTCTGTGGAAGCAGAAGAACAGAAAGAGCGGGTTCATGCGCAGCAGGCAGGCGCGTGTCCGGCAGTAAACAGCCGCTGTGCGAACTGTTCCTGGCATATGGCAAATTTGAATCAGAAGTGGCAGGCTTTGAGCAGACGTTATCCACATTTTCAGCCGTTTGCGGAGGGGGAATTTGCGGATTGTCTGCAAATCACGCCGAGAGAGCTGGCCTTTATCGGGCAGGGGAAATGCCGTGTGGGGAATAACAGCTTTCTGATGCACGGATTCTGTAATTACCGCCACCTGTTGTTTGGAAAGAGACGGGATGGACGATTTGTGCTGGGCGTTCCCGGCGTCTTTGAAAATCAGGAAATGGTTATGGCAAATATGTACGGATTCCCTGATTTTAAAGAGGCAATGGCAAAGCACCCGAACGGAAAATTCGGGTACTGGTGCCGGGAACTGTAGATTTAGTCAATTCCCCTGATGACGTTCAGGGGAATTTTTTTGCGGAGAATTCCACAGAATGCTTCCAGTTCCGCCCTGGAATAGCTGGAGAATCCGGGATGGATGACATGGTCGGAATCCCGGTATGCCTGGAGATAATAGGCATGGCATCCGCAAAGCCAGTCTGCAATATCTTCAAAATCCGAGGCTGTATGCAGCTCACGAACCACAGTGGTGCGAAATTCATATGTGGGAACGTGTTCCATCAGATAGGTTACGGATTTCTCGATGGCCTCCAGGGACAGGCTTTCGCATCCCGCCACGCGTTTATAATTTTTACGGGAGGATTTAATGTCCATTGCTACATAATCAATAAGTCCCGATTCACAAAGCTGCCGGAGCACGTCCGGCCGGCTGCCGTTGGTGTCCAGTTTGACAAGGTAACCCAGGGACTTGATTTTTTCGGCCAGTTCGGGAAGGCCGGGACAGAGCGTTGGCTCTCCGCCGCTGATGCAGACGCCGTCGAGGATGCCCTGCCTTTTTTTCAGGAAAGAAAAAACCTGCTCTTCCGGGATAAATGGCTCCTGCTCCGGATGAAGAACCAGATTTCCGTTCTGGCAGAAGGGGCAGCGGAAATTGCAGCCGCCCAGAAAGAGGGTAGCGCCGACATGTCCCGGATAGTCCAGAAGCGTCAATGTATTAAAACCATGAATTTTCATTTTTGGAAGTCCTTTCTGCCTGTTTCTATAGATATTTAAATCAAAAGATGCCATACGGATTGCTCCGCACTTCGTGCTTCCACAATCCAGCCCCACATTCGGATAACGTGAGGCTTACGCCCCACTTTTATCCTCATTTTGGGGCGGGTCATAAAGTCAATCTTCCACTTATGTGCGAGCACAACGTGGAAGATTGACTTTCGACCCTGGCATCTTTTATATATTATAGCATTTTCTTGGTGAAATGTCGCTGTCTTTATGGAATCTTAACACAGTCCCCGATAATTTAATCCTCTCTTAAAGCGGAAAGGATTATAATAAGCAGAGAAAGGAAGAAAACAGTTTCGAGGGATACGGTTATGGCAGAGTTTTTACAAAAAAAGAGACATTTGACTTCATTTCAGATTATTATAGCGGGCTTTGCCGCTCTTATTTTGACAGGTACCCTGCTTTTGATGCTTCCAGTTTCGTCGGGGAGCGGTGTGGGAACCTCATTTCATGAAGCGCTGTTTACATCGACCTCCGCAGTCTGTGTGACAGGGCTGGTTGTGCGGGACACGGCAAGCCACTGGTCGACATTTGGACAGATCGTGATTTTGCTCCTGATTCAGACGGGAGGGATGGGAGTCGTAACGGTAGCGGTATCGATTGCGCTGATTTCCGGGAAAAAAATATCGCTTCTGCACCGGAGCACCCTACAGGAAGCTATTTCCGCGCCGAAAGTAGGGGGAATTGTAAAGCTGACAGGTTTTATTATCAAAGCGACATTTTTTTTCGAATCACTGGGAGCGCTGATTATGACACCTGTTTTTTGCAGAGATTTTGGAATCAGAGGAATATGGATGGCAGTCTTTCATTCGGTTTCCGCCTTTTGCAATGCAGGTTTTGATCTGATGGGAACACCGGAAGCGCCTTTTGTATCGCTGACCTCTTATGCAGGAAATCTGGTGATAAATGTTACCGTCATGCTGCTGATTGTAATCGGGGGGATTGGTTTTCTGACCTGGGATGATATTCGTACGAACCGTCACCATTTCAGGCGTTACCGTATGCAGAGCAAAGTGATCCTTGTGACTACGGCAATCTTACTGCTGTTTCCGTTTCTGTATTTCTGTTTTTTTGAGTTTACGGACCAGCCGGTGGGTGAAAGAATTCTGGGCGCTTTGTTTCAGACCGTGACGCCGAGAACTGCCGGGTTTAATACGGAAGATCTGACGGCTCTTACAGGAGCGGGGCAATGCGTGACGATTCTTTTGATGCTGACGGGAGGTTCTCCTGGCTCGACAGCCGGCGGCGTCAAAACGACAACCGTCGCCGTCCTGTTTGGCAATGCGCTGGCAGTTTTTCAGAGAAAGGAAGACGCACATTTTTTTGGCAGGAGGATTGAAAAGGACGTCATAAAAAATGCGTCTACGATACTGACGATGTATCTGACCTTATTTCTGGGAGGGGCTCTGGTGATCAGCATTGTGGAAAAGCTTCCGCTTGGAACCTGCCTTTTTGAGACGGCGTCCGCCATTGGCACGGTGGGATTAACGCTTGGCGTCACGCCGGGGCTTGGAATGCTTTCACAGGGTATTCTGATTGGCCTGATGTTTTTTGGACGCGTAGGGGGACTGACACTGATCTACGCTGCGCTTTCGGGAACATATAAAACCTTTTCAAAACTGCCGAGAGAAAAAATAACCGTTGGGTAAAGGAGAAGAAAACGATGAAATCTATCTTGTTGATCGGTATTGGAAGATTCGGAAAACATATTGCATTTCAACTGAACCGGCTGGGGCATCAGGTCATGGCTGTCGACCAGAACGAGGAGAGGGTCAATGAAATCCTGCCTTATGTGACAAATGCCCAGATCGGGGACAGTACAAACATGGAATTTCTGGTTTCTCTGGGAGTAAAAAATTTTGACGTCTGCATCGTGGCAATCGGAGATGATTTTCAGAATTCCCTGGAAACGACTTCCAATCTGAAAGAAGCGGGCGCGGCTCTGGTCGTAGCAAGGGCCGGCAGCGATATTCATGAAAAATTTTTGCTGCGCAATGGTGCGGATAAGATTCTGTATCCGGAAAAACAGCTTGCGAAATGGGCGGCGATACGTTATGCGTCAAATCACATTCTGGATTATATAGAGCTGGACGAAACACATGCGATTTTTGAGGTTTCCGTACCGAATGCCTGGGTGGGCATGAGCATCGGGGAAATTGATATTCGGAAAAAATATAACATCAATATCATGGCCGTGAAAAAAGAGGAAAAGATGAATATGTCCATTACCTCGGATACCAGGCTGACCAGGGACAATACCATGCTGGTACTCGGAGAATACAAAGATCTTCAAAAGTGTTTTCACATTTAAAGAAGAATCGAAGGAGGTGAGCTTTGATGAGAGAGGTTCTTTTAATCCTGGCCGTATTTGCCATATTTCTTTTCGGATTTTATATTATGAAACGCATGGACGCTTTCCTGGAGGAGAATTATGGCAGCATACAGAAAGAAAAGGAAGTCCAGGAGCCTTCTTTGATTATGCTTACCGGTGAAATGTCGGAACAAGAGATCGCAAAGGAGATTCGTGATTTTTCAGAAAGCCATGAAAATGTCAGGATTCTTGTTTATGGCAGCGGGAAGGAGGGTCTGTGAAAAGAATCAGGTGGTTTCTTTCCGGAAATTGTGGTACGATAGACAGAAAAAAGTACAGGTAGTGGCAGAGATGGAATTAAAAAAGAGATTTTCGCATCATATGAAGCCATCCGGAAGGGATTTACTGGTTACGCTGTTTGTCCTTGTGGGAGCGACATGTATTGGAACATTATTTTGGAGCCTGGGCTTTACAGAAGCCAATATCATAACGGTTTACATTCTGGGGGTTCTTCTGACGTCGCTTTTTACAAAAAGGCATTTTTGCAGCGTGCTCAGCTCGCTGGCGAGTGTTCTGCTGTTTAACTTTTTCTTTACGGAGCCAAGACTGACCTTCCATGCTTATGAACACGGCTATCCGTTTACGTTCGCAATCATGCTGACCGCCGCCCTCATTACGGGGACGCTGGCGAATAAGCTGAAAAGCCATGCGAAACAGTCGGCACAGGCGGCTTTCCGGACGCAGATTTTATTTGATACCAACCGTCTTTTGCAAAAAGCAGAGGACGAAAACGATATGATAAACATTACGGCCAGCCAGCTTATGAAGCTGCTGAACCGGGATATCATCGCATATCCCGAAAGGGACGGAAGGTTATGCAAAGCCTGCCTGTTTCATGGGGAGGATGAAAAACCGGTGGAGAATCTGCTGTCCGGGAGGGAACGGGAGGCGGTCGAATGGGTGTTCCAAAACAGGGAGTGCGCAGGAGCCACCAGGGATCATTTTCCTGAAGCGGAGAATTTATATTTTGCCCTTTGCAGCAACCAGAAGGCATACGGAGTCATGGGGATTCATATGGGAAGCCAGTCTCTGGAGCAGTTTGAAAACAGCGTGGTTCTGGCCATACTTGGCGAATGCGCGCTGGCCATCGAAAACATTCGCAATGCGAAGGAAAAAGAAGAAGCCGCCATGCTTGCACAAAAGGAACAGTTACGGGCAAATCTGCTCCGGGCAATCTCCCATGACCTGCGTACGCCGCTTACCTCCATATCCGGGAATGCCAGCAATCTGCTTTCTAATTACAAAAAACTGGATGAAGAGACAAAAATGCAGATGTTTTCGGATATTTATGATGATGCACAATGGTTAATCAGCCTGGTGGAAAATCTGCTTTCTGTGACGAGAATCGAGGAGGGCAGACTGAATTTCCATAAAACGACAGAGCTTATGGACGAAGTGATTGAAGAGGCTCTGCGGCATGTAAACCGGAAAAGCGTGGAACATGAGATTTCAGTAGAATATCAGGATGAATTATTGCTGGCCGATATGGATGCAAAATTGATCTTTCAGGTGATTATCAACCTTGTGGATAACGCAATAAAGTATACGCCGGCCGGTTCAAAAATTAAAATCTGCGCGGGAAAAGAAGCGGGGAAGGTCGTTGTCAGTATTTCGGACAATGGTCCTGGTATTCCGGATGATGTGAAACCACGGGTTTTTGAAATGTTTTTCACCGGGGATCGTAAGATTATAGACAGCAGGAGGAGCTTAGGGCTTGGCCTGCCGCTTTGCAAAGCGATTGTAGAAGTTCATGGCGGGGAGCTTACGTTAAAGGATTATGCGCCGCATGGCTGCACGTTTACATTTACACTGCCCGTGGGAGAGGTGAATCTTGATGAATAAAGCATTGATACTGGTCGTGGAGGATGACGCTCCCATTCGGAATCTGATTACCACGACTTTAAAAACGAGGGATTATAAATACCTGGTTGCCGCAAATGGGGAAAGCGCGCTTATGGAAGCAGCATCCCATAATCCGGATATTATTCTTTTGGATCTGGGACTGCCTGATATGGATGGAATCGAGATCATAAAGCAGATTCGAAGCTGGTCAAACATACCGATTATTGTGATCAGTGCGCGAAGTGAGGACACAGATAAGATTGAGGCGCTGGATCAGGGAGCGGACGATTATTTGACGAAACCATTTTCCGTAGAGGAATTGCTGGCGAGGCTTCGTGTGATGCAGCGGCGTCTGGCGATGATATCGGCGGGGACGTTAAGCAGTTCTTCCGTCTTTGTAAATGGTAATCTGAAAGTGGATTATGTGGCGGGATGCGCATATCTGGGGGAAAAGGAATTACATCTGACGCCGATAGAATACAAAATTTTGTGCCTGCTGGCTCAAAATGTAGGAAGAGTGCTGACACATACGTATATTACACAAAAGATATGGGGCAGCAACTGGGACAATCATGTGGCTTCCCTGCGTGTCTTTATGGCAACGCTAAGGAAAAAGCTGGAACAGGAACCGGGTTCCCCGCAATACATACAGACGCACATTGGAATCGGATACCGGATGATGCGGGTGTAGGCGACCGCAACAGACAGGATGGAAAAAGGAGTATGGTTATGACTACGGATGAAAAATTTATGAAAGAAGCCATTCGCCAGGCGAAAAAGGCATATGCGCTGGATGAGGTTCCGATTGGGTGCGTAATCGTACAGGAAGGGAAAATCATTGCCAGAGGATATAACCGAAGGAACACGGATAAGAACACACTCTCTCATGCAGAATTGATTGCCATAAAAAAGGCAAGCAAAAAACTGGGGGACTGGAGGCTGGAAGGGTGTACGATGTACGTTACGCTGGAGCCGTGTCAGATGTGCGCGGGGGCCATCGTGCAGGCGAGAGTGACGGAGGTGGTGATTGGGAGCATGAATCCCAAAGCGGGATGCGCGGGGTCTGTTTTGAATCTTCTTGAGATGAAAGAATTCAATCATCAGGTAATCGTGCGAAAAGACGTGCTGCGGGAAACGTGCAGCAACATGCTGAGCAGCTTTTTCCGGGAGCTTCGCGAGAAAAAAAAGCAGAAAAAATAACTTTTTCTTGACCTTATACCTGGTATATCCCTTATATTAGCCATATCAACACAAGAAAGAGGTATGATCTATGAACATCAGGGAAGTGGAAATGCGTACGGGAATTACGAAACAGAATATTCGTTTCTATGAGAAGAAAGAGCTGCTGCATCCGCAGCGGAATTCTGAGAACAGCTACCGGGAATATACGGAGGCGGAGGTAGAGACGTTACAGAAAATTAAGATTTACCGGAAGCTGGATTTTTCCATCGAAGATATTCGGAGGATTCTGAATGGGGAGGAACAGGAGAGACTCATTCAGGCGCACCTGAAGGAACTGGAGGAAAAGAAGAGCAGCCTTGATGCAGCGATTAAGATCTGCCGCTTTCTGCTCCGGACGGAAGCAGGGTCTGTGAATACGGAAGAACTGCTTCGGGAAATGGAGGACGTGGAAAGAAAGGGAGGCTATTTTATGAATATTTTAAACGATTACAAAAAAGTTTCAAAAGCAGAAAAGAAAAGAAAGTTTTCTTTTTCGCCGTGTAATATGGCTTTGACGCGCGAGGAGTTTACGGAAGCGCTCTATAGATACGGGGATGAAAATAACTTAAACCTGGTCATCACGAAAGAGAGCATGTATCCTAAATTTGAGATTGACGGCGTCGAATATGAGGCGCACCGTGAGTTTGGGAGATATGGGGCGGTTATTTACTGTGAAATGACGCATCCGGAGCTGACGCAGGAGGAATACAGCGACATTCCCAAAGAGCGCAGCAGTATCTACCGCAAAATTTACTGGGGAATTTTTTATCTGGCGGTTCCCATAGCCATGTTTTTATATTTTACGTTGGTTTCAGGAAGCCTTTTGCTGGCGCTTCTGATGGAACTGATCTATATTCCGATAGTAAGGTTCACTTATGGAAGTTTTCGCATCAGGCCGTAAAGAAGAGCTTATGTGCGTTTGGAAACCATTTTTTGATAAAGAAAGTAAGAAATAAGCCCTGTGAGCAGTTCTGATAACCAGAACCCATGCCAGACGCCAATTGCGCCGAAGAGGAAACTGAAAAGGAAAGCGGCGGGAATGGTGATCAGCACATACCGAAGCAGAGAAATCATCAGGGATGGAACGCCCATGCCAAGCCCTTCCAGTGCGCCGGAGGAAATCACGGAAACCGTGGAGGCCAGAAAGCCGATACTGATGATTCGCAAAGCCAGCGTTCCGGCTTCGATGGTTTCACTGCTTGAGGTAAACATGCCGATCAAAAGCGCAGGGATTGTCTGGCAAAGAAGGGTTCCAAGCGCCATGATTCCTGCGCCCAGAAGAAGTGCGACACGGTAAATTTTGCTGACCCGCACAGATTCCCCGGCCCCGTAATTATAGCCGACGAGAGGGCGCATCCCCTGAACGATTCCGTTTGCCGGGAGATAAAGAAAGGTCTGAAGCTTATAATAAATACCGAGAACCACCACGTAAGTCTGGGAGTAAGCAGACAGGATGACATTCAGAGCCGAGATCAGCAGGGAAGGCAGCGCCATATTCAGGGTGGCCGGAACTCCGATGGCATACAGATGGAAAATCAGATCTTTCTGAAAAGCCAGATGCCGGAAAGTAATCGTGACAGGCAGAGGTTTTCTGATATAAAAGATAAGATAGAGGAGAAGGCTGACTGCCTGGCCGATTCCTGTGGCCCATGCCGCCCCTTCAATTCCAAGCTTCGGAACCGGACCCCAGCCGAAAATCAGTACAGGGTCTAAAAGGATATTTGTAATACAGCCGCCCATCATGCAGAACATGGTCAGTGACATTTTCCCGACAGACTGGAAGATTTTTTCGAAAGTCATGCCCAGAGAAATGATGACGGCAAAGGAGAACGCAATGCGGGAATAGCCAAGTCCCAGATCTATGACTGTCGTATCCTTTGTAAACATCTTAAGAAAAAACGGCATGATCCAGATACATAGAATGGACAGGAGGATTCCATGAAGGGTATTGAGAATCAGCCCAAGAGCTGCCGCATGATCGGCAGCTCTTTTGTTCTGCGCGCCCAGATAATAGGAAATGACGGCATTGATGCCGATGGAGAACCCAATCGTAACCGCATTAATAAAATTCTGGATGGGGAAAACAAGGGACAGGGCAGTCATAGCGTCCTCGCTGATTTTCGCCACGAAGAAACTGTCAATGATGTTGTAAAGGGATGTCACCATCATAGAGAGAATCATAGGCAGTGACATGGATAATACCAGCGGCAGGATTGGTTTTTCTTTCATGAAAGTCTGTTCCATCTTCTTACTCCTTTTTTTGAAAGTCTGTATTTTTTCCTGAAAAAAGCCACACGATAATCCGCTTGGATCGTCGTGTGGCGAAAAAGTAATCAATACCAAAAATCCACACCTGTCTGCGTCAGAACAGGTTTATGAATATACAATATACGGAAATTGCCCGGTTGTCAATAGGGGGAGTGACAGAAAAAATTTGTAAGGCGAGAATGCGCTTTGAAAATGATTGACAAACCTTTTGATTCGGGTTATAGTAAAAAAGCGCATCAGAAGATGCGCCCTGGATATGTCATAACATTTCCGCGCAGCCGGGGAGTCAGCGGTGCCCTGTACCTGCAATCCGCTACAGCAGGGGTGATACGGA
>CALCMD010000060.1 GCA_937965795.1 uncultured Lachnospiraceae bacterium
GCAGGCAGGCAGGCAGGCAGGCAGGCAGGCAGGCAGGCAGGCAGGCAGGCAGGCAGGCAACGTAACTCTGTCCTTTTGTAATTCTTTTACGCAAAATCCAATACCGATAATAAAACCGTTGACTATAGGTGCAGTATGCCCTGACAGCCAGCGGTTTTTTGCTGCTTAAAAAGAAGCAGCATGAGAGGTACAGCAGATGCGAGTAATACGGCAGGTGCAGCAAGTACGGCGGGAAGTCCTGAAAAGTATACAATACAGCAAGGGAGGGCAATACATGAAGGGCAACACAATGAGAAGCGATGCAATGAGGAAATTCAGAAAAACCACAGCCTTGTTGACAGCGGCGGCTATGTGCGCCAGTATGACGAATGTGGCGTCGGTGGCGGCGGAAACGATTAATGAAAACCAGGGGACAGCATCACAAGCCGTCAGGGGCACTTACGTTGAAGGAACGGCAGGTACTGTCTACCGTGTGGATATTGTGTGGGATTCCCTTGACTTCACGTACAAAGCCGGTGAATCAAGAATATGGGACCCGGACACACATACATACACAACTGATTCATCAACGGGATGGTTTAATGCGAATGGGGATCAATCATCCACGATCACTGTGACGAACCACTCCAATACAGCGATTGATGCGACGGTTGGATTCAAACGGGCATCAGATGAGTTTTATCAGGTTATGTCGGTTTATATGTATAATGATAGTATTTGGCATGAAGATAAAGGATTTACATCTGGTGATATGTATGATGTGGCGGCGGCCTTGTCGCTTGCGGATGCGTCTGTAGAATCCGAAGGTAATCCGGATGCCGCGCCTTCTGCTTATGTTGAGTTTGGTATGTATAGTTATGGTCTGGGTACTGTGCCGGATTTCGGTACTAATGCCCAGATCGGTACGGTCACAGTCACAATCAATGAAGGGTGAGGCAGAATAGACTCAGCCAGTGTTAAAAATTACAGAATATCCAGCCCACCAGGCAGGTAATCCGCCTGTGTTATTGAACACAGTTGGAACGGTTACCGGGTGGGCTATTTTTCATAACCAGTTCACCGCAGATACTCCAGATAGTAGCAATTTAATAAATCTGAAACATTTCTCAAACAAAACATGAATAAAAGCGGGGTATAGTGGCAGCAAAGAATCGGTAGATTTTCCGTTATGTGAGGTGTAAAATGGATTTACAGAAGATTTTTAAATCCATAAAAAAACGGTGTATTTTACCGCTAATCCCAACCCTGCTGATTGCCGTTCCGTCTTTTCTGCTTTTAATATGGGTGTTTGCAGACCTTTCTGTGCCGCAGTCTATTTGTTATGCTGCTTATGTCCTGTCCAGTTATGCGCTTATCATTACCTGTACGGGCGTTTTCCGGCTGACGAAGTGGTTTCGTTCTGAGATGGAAGAGAATTACCTTGTAAAGAAACTGAAAGGGATTTCTTTTGTGGAACGGTATGTGAAGGAATCTGCGTTCCGGGCGGAGATTTCTTTATATCCGGGATTGTTTATCAACCTGCTTTACGCAGGCTTGAAGCTGTTTTCCGGAATCTGTTACCGCTCTGTCTGGTTCGGGACACTGGCGGTTTATTATATTCTTCTGGCGGTGATGCGTTTTTCGCTGCTCCATCATGTGAGAACGAAGGAAGCAGGGGAAGAAAACCGGATCCGGGAATTATACAGATGCCGGATGTGCGGCATTGTTCTGATGATCCTTGATTGGGCGCTGGCCGGAATGACGATTCTTGTAGTCCGGAAAAACAGCGGCTTTACCTATCCGGGAATGCTGATCTATCTGATGGCAATGTATACCTTTTATGCAGTCATTACGGCAGTCCGGAATGTGATCAGGTTCCGGAAATACGGCAGTCCTGTTCTTTCGGCGGCAAAGGTCATTAACCTGACGGCTGCTCTTGTATCCATGCTTTCCCTGGAAACTGCCATGCTGACACAGTTCGGGGCGGCAGGGGATGCGGCTTTCCGCCAGCGCATGACAGCCCTGACAGGGACAGCCGTGTGTCTGATCGTTCTGGGAATGGCGGTCACGATAATTATCCGGACAACGGTACAGATAGGAAATATAAAAAACGGGAATAAAAAACGGGAGGTAAGAGAACGTGGTAAAGATTCTTGTAGTGGAGGATGACGTAAAATTAAACCAGACGGTATGTACCTACTTAAGCGACAGCGGTTTTCAGGTAAAAGGATGTCTGGGTGCAAGAGACGCTTATGACGAAATGTACAATAATCTGTATGACCTGATTATTTCTGATATTATGATGCCGGAAATTGACGGGTTTGAATTTGCGGAGACGGTCCGGAAGGTAAACCGCCATATCCCGATCCTGTTTATGTCGGCAAAGGACGATCTGCCTTCCAAACAGAAGGGGTTCCAGCTTGGGATCGATGATTATATGGTAAAGCCGCTGGAGCTGGATGAGCTTCTCCTGCGTGTCCGGGCGCTTCTGCGCAGGGCGAATATTGAAACACACCGAAGGCTGGAGGTGGGAAATCTGGAGCTGGACGGGGATGCGATGACGGCGGTTGTAAGCGGGGAAGAAATTCCCGTGACGACCAGGGAATTTAACATTCTTTATAAACTGCTTTCTTATCCAAACAAAACATTTTCACGGGCGCAGCTTATGGATGAGTTCTGGGGCGTGGACAGCGATACCAGCCTGCGGGCGGTGGACGTGTATATTACAAAGCTCCGGGACAAATTCTCCGGCTGCGACGGGTTTGAAATTAAAACAGTCCGTGGACTGGGATATAAGGCGGTGCTGAAATGACAGGGACAGGGGATAGAAGAAAAAGCGTGGAAAAAGTCCGCCAGTCCCGTTTCCCGGTATCTCTTTTTGCAGTGCTTTTTGTGATACTGCTTCTGATGTCCGGGGTGCATATGGGGCTGGTTGTTCTGGGAGAGGAAGAAAATTTCAGCTGGTGGCTGCAGATACTCATACCATTAGTTTATTGGGCGCTGGTGGCAGGCGGCGTGACACGCTATACCCGTTACCGGATGGAAAAGGCTTACGAAGTCCCGATGCAGACACTGGCGAAAGCTACCAGTCTTGTGGCCAACGGAGATTTTTCCGTCTACGTACCGACCATGAACACGCCGGACAAATGGGATTACCTGGATGTCATGATTATGGACTTCAATAAGATGGTAGAAGAATTGGGAAGCATGGAGACGATGAAAACAGACTTTTTTTCCGATGTGTCCCATGAATTCAAGACGCCGCTCTCTGTGATTTACACCAATGCACAGCTTCTGGAAAAAGAAGAGCTGCCAAAAGAAACCCAGAGGGAATATACCCGGAACATTCTGCGGGCCTCCGAGCGCCTTGGAAATCTGATCACGAATATGCTGAAACTGAATAAGCTGGAAAAGCAGGTCATCCAGCCGGTATCCCAAAGCTATGATCTGTGCAGGCAGCTCAGTGACTGTGCGCTGCAGTTTGAGAATCAATGGGAGGAAAAAAACATTGAATTTGAGGCAGAGCTGGAAGAGAGGGTAACGATCATGGCGGATGAAGGGCTGCTGGAACTGGTATGGACGAACCTTCTGTCCAATGCGGTAAAGTTTACATCGTCCGGAGGAACAATCACACTTTCACAGATTTCCGATGGGGAGAATGTCACGGTTTCCGTGGCGGATACCGGATGTGGTATGGATGAAGAGACAGTAAAGCATGTGTTTGACAAGTTTTATCAGGGAGATGCTTCCCATTCCACACAGGGGAACGGTCTGGGGCTTGCGCTGGTAAAAAGAATCCTGCAGTTGTCGGATGGAAGCATTACTGTGGAAAGCACCGCAGGGAAAGGGTCGTTATTTACGGTAACCCTGCCGCTGCTTCCTGCGGACAGCAGAATGGAAACGGAGGAAAGATAATGCGGGAAAAAAAAGAATATATCGGTTATGAATATAAAGAGGTTACGGTTCCCAGGGAGCAGGCATCCATGTATGCAGACTGCTATGAGAACTTTGGATGGGAGATGGAGGAAACAGTGCAGCCTTCGGAAAACATCCGCCCCGCCTCTCACAACGTCACGCTCCGCATGAAGCGGAACCGTAAGATTGTAAATAAGATGGAACTGACAAGGCTGCAGAGAAATTTTGAAGCCTGTACCCATGAAATCGAAGTGATGGAAGAGGCGAAAACCCGGATGCCAACGGTGTGGGCGCTGGTAACAGGAATCATCGGGACGGCGTTCATGGCGGGTTCCACCTTTGCGGTCGTCCATACGCCGCCGATTATCTGGCTGTGCATCCTCCTTGCCATACCGGCATTTATCGGATGGATCCTTCCTTATTTTCTGTACCGGCGGCTGGTGGAGAAGAAAAAAGAGAAGTATGAGCCGATGATTGAAGAAAAACTGGAGGAAATCTACCAGATCTGTGAAAAGGGGCACGCCCTTTTATAAAGAAATTGTGCGGGAGCTGTTCATTTATGGAATGGCTCTTACTTATATGCCGATAGGAAAAGGGGCGATGCCGGAGCTGATGGCTATGTCAGCGATGCTGCTATTTGAACCAAGCAGCGTGGAAAGGCTTTTCCGCAGCCTGAGCTTCGTGGTATAAGTAATAGGGGTATCGCGTAGATACTTTTTAAAGAGCAGGGAACATTTACTTTTGCAGCAGGCGCCGGACAGGGCGATATCTGCCAGAGTGATGTGCTCCATGTAGTGTTCCTCTATGTAGGCCATCATGTTTCGGAGGGAAGACAGGTCGGGAGATTCCGGTTTCCGTGTCTGGCTTCCAATATCGAGATTTTCATACAATATTTTCATGAGCATAAAATAATCTTCCATCAATTCAAAATAGGATAAAGGTTCTGTGGGGATTTTGCCAAAAGAATCATAAATCTCATCCAGTTTTTCCATGACGGACGCCATCCAGCCATTCCGGCTAAGATACAGGTAAGGGTATGCTGAATTTTCGGTGACAGGCTCAATATAGTTCTGGTAAAACCAATCGTTCACTTGCAATAATTCCGGGGAGAGCAGGATGCAGACAAATTCGCATTCGTTATGTTCCGCAGAAAAGCCATAGTGGAGCTGATAGCTGTTTACCATGATTCCGCTGCCTTTCTCCAGATCGATCAGCCGGCCGTTTACATTATAGGTCATAGTTCCCTTTTTTATCAGAATAAACTCCAGATCCTTGTGCCAGTGGCTGACGGAAGAATAGTCCGGATAGGAGGAAAGGAGTCCGTATACCACATAGGCGGGGAACAGAGGGTTATTATATGCAACCGTTTCAGAAGAATCTGAATTGAACACGGAGCAGTATTTTGTGTTGTTATACATAAGATCACCTCATAAATGGGAAATTGTTATATAAAAACGGAGAATGTTGAATGATTTTATTATAAAAACATGATATTGTAAAATAAAAGATATCAGGCGGCTGTTTCGTTTCTGTTTTTTCTTGCGGGAATATTATTTTAAAGACAGGCGGTTCGACAACCAGCCTGAAAATTAATGTATGGAGGATTAGTGAAAATGGATATGACAAACAGACAGCGCCGGGATGCAGGCCTGGCTTATATTTCGGATGATACGGTCTTTGAGGAACAGCTTGTATGCAGGAAAATCCTGCAGAAACTGAATTTTATGGATCGGTCGGATTTTGCAGGGATTAAGGAAACCGTGAAGGAGCTTTTCGGGAAATCTGAGGACGCTTTTGTGAACCCGCCGTTCTACTGCGATTATGGAAAACATATCGAGGTGGGAAAGAATTTCTTTGCAAATTATAACTGTACGCTTTTAGACGTGGCAAAGATCAGGATAGGCGATAACTGTCAGATGGCCCCCAATGTGGCAATCTACACGGCGGGGCATCCCATTCATCCGGTCAGCCGCAATTCGGCATATGAGTATGGCAAGGAAGTGACGGTAGGGGATAACGTATGGTTCGGGGGAAATACAGTGGTATGCCCCGGCGTACACATAGGAGACAACGTGGTGATCGGCGCCGGCAGCGTGGTGACAAGGGACATCCCGGACTGGTGTATCGCGGCAGGTAATCCATGCAGAGTTATTCGTAAGATTACGGAAGAGGACAGAAGGAAACTGTTTCATGACGAGGAGATAGACGGGGAGGCATGGCAGGATATCCTGGAGCGGATGGAATTTTAGACCGAGAGGGCGGCAGGAATTCCTGGGGTACCAGTGATAAGAAAACGACAGAGGATCAGCTTACCAATTAATTTCTGACGATACAGCCAGTCCGTATATTCTTTCGGGCTGGCTGTTCTTTCGGTTATTTATTGTATCTTGGAATCGTCTCTACGTCGAGTTTATTGTTTGGGTTTTCGTTAAAATACGGGAAACGTGCAACGGTAGCCCGGATCTTGATCTGTTTTGTCCCCGGTTCGCCCCAGAGAACGTATACTTCGGTTCCTTCTTTGCAGAAGGCGAGATCTAGCTGACACTGAGACACCATTTCATGATAGTATAAACTCATCATGCGGCCGCTGCTGACACCGATCATATTTCCATCTGCATCGAGCACCTTATCCTGGTGGATGGCTACACGGTAGTCTTTTGCAAGATCGTTTGGCTCGTCGATCGGGCAATACGGGTCATCGGTAAATTGGGAAGCATGGACCTTCAGGATATCTTCCGGATTCCATACAAGAGAAACCATATCGCGTTTCTGATTTTCTTTTATTTGTTCAAGAGCCTCCCGCCCCACGAAATCATGGTCAAATTTAACACAGAAGCCCCAGCCGAGAGAATACGGGTCGGTGTAGCCGCTTGCTTCTTTTCCGATACTTCCGCTGACATTTCCGGTATTGTCCGGGAAACCGGGGATGTCACAGGTAAAGTGATAGGAGGTCTGGGGGTATCCGCAAATGGTGTGTTCCATCATGTAGGTGTGCCATCCGAGACGGCGAATGCCAAATTCTTCTCCGGCACGGTAAATCAGGTCATATAATTCATAGGCATCTTCGGTGTCGCCATGCAGCTCGTAGGCCAGCGTCCCGGCCATACCCATTCTGGCGATGCGCACTTCTTTTCCATTGATGGTGGTATGACGGAATCTCATGAATTTAATATCGTGAAGATCTTCTCCGGTAACCTTCTCCAGCAATTCCAGACTTCTCGGCCCGCCGATCTGGAACAGGAATTTCTTACCGGTCAGGTCAATGCACTGCATATCATACTCAGAAGCTTCTGCCTGATAATAAGCGGCGAGGGACATCATAAAATATGTATCGTAACAATCTTCTGCTACTTTAAACATCATTCCGTGACAGGTAAGCTGTCCTTTTTCGTTACAGGTAAGCACGTGCTTTCCGGAACCTACCGGATATTTTGCAAAGCTGTTTGTGCAGTGTTTCTGGAGGAATTTTAAAGCGTCCGGTCCCTGGAAACGGAAATAGGGGGAGCAGCTTAAGCCTGCGTGGATGTATACAGATTTTTCCCAGGAGAGCTGCTCATCTCTCCAGCCGGTATATTCATAAGGCTGAACGTAAGGGGTAAAGAAGTTGTAAAACAGATGTTTTACATCCGCGTAAGGCGGTTCAAAAGGCGAATAGGAAATTTCTGAATTCTGCGGCATGGGAGCCATGACACAGCTATCCGTATATTTCTGATCGTTTTCAATGGGTTTCATAACATAATTTGCTGTCATATGATAGCCTCCTTATTGTGATTTTTTTGATATTGTTTGCGGAAAGTCCGCAGAACACACGTAAAAAATTAGATATGAATGGATTCGCTCCAGTCATCCTCATCATAGGAAATATCGTATCCGGAAGATTCAGTCCCCATACGGCCGCTGAGCATCTCATGGTATTGCTCGGTCAGGGATAATTCCTCATCCCGGTCTTCCGGCATCGGACTTTCGGTCAGGATACTTCCCAGGCGTTTCACCGGCGCCCACCAGTTGGTGGTACCGCGCTCTTCCCTGGGGACATCTTTTCTGCGCTTTTTCACAAGAAGCGCATCAATTTCCGGGTATTTTGCAATAGCGTTCATATCTTCCTGAAACTTAGTACCCACATATTCAAACGTCATCATAATAAATTCGTTCAGTTTAAAGTAATATTGATTCCGGATACCATGAATCCAGAGAATCTGCTGTGTTTCAAGGCTTGGGTTCAGCCATTTCCGGAGATATTCATCCCGCTTTTCAGGGACAATGTAAATCATTTCTGCAACTCGCTTCATGTTTCCTCCTTCTGAAAGACAAGCTTTCCTGTGTTTTTTGTTCGTTGATCGATAGATTTAATATAGCAATGCTGCGAGACAATTTCATCGGGCAAACATCAGAAAAAACACACCCGGTTTTGGAAATTTTTCCAACACCGGGTGGTACAGGCAGGATTCTGTTTTTGAACGGGGATAAACATTCCATGTTTCTGTTAATGATTGAGGAGCTGCAGGATTTTTAAGGACAACTGCAGGGAAAAGCAGGTTTCTTCGTCTGATAAAGACAGAGAAAATTTCTCCTCCAGCTTGGAGATCCGATAATACATGGAATTCTTATGGACACAGGCCAGCTTTGCGGTTTTATTAATATTTTTCCCGCATTTTAAGTATAATTCCAGATCGTTCAGATATTCTGTATGGTGCTGGCGGTCATAAGCCTGCATTTCCAGGATGGCAGGATTGCAGAGATAGCGCAGATCCATCTCCTTTTCTGCAAGCAGGAGAATCTGGTAGACAGAGAGGCGGCGGTACAGGCAGAGCCGATCCTCCAGATTCAGAATTTCTGCAATCCTGACTGCATTTTGCGCCTGTTCATAATAAATTTTTAAATCCAACAGGTCAGGAATGGGATTGCTGATCCCAATTTTATAGTCAATATTTGCTCCATAGCTGGCAAGGCTTTTTTCAAGGAGATGATTTTTCAGTATCGTTTCAGGAACCAGGAGCACGATATGGTCTTTATATACAATACTCAGGGAGTGATGCAGGTTCTGCATCAGATATTCCCGGATATAAAAAGTTACAGCCTGCACCATAGGGCTTTTAAAGCTTATTATGGCAAGAAGCATATGGGTAAAGGCGGGCAGCTCCAGACATTTGAGACGCATTTCCAGCTCGCTTTTATCCGTGAGGACTCCTTCCAGCAGATCTGCCAGCAGAGTATAATAGGGAATCTGAAAGGGCGTGGATAAGCCTCTGTACAGCATCTCATAGGAAACGACCTTGCAAAAAAGGATTAGAAGATCTTCATCCTGTTCTTCAAAAGGCCTGCGGCATCCATATACACAAATGTGTCCGAGGGGATGTGCACCGTCCCGTACTCTGGCCGCTAAAAAGGGAAAATCAGCAAAAGAATATTTCCCGATGCGAGGCTTGTCGGAAGAATATATTTTGGAGAAGTCACCGGTACGCATAATCTGTGAAATCTGTTCCGGGATACTGTAGCTGCGGCTTTTCATATGTTCCCAGAAATCATCATAAACGGAATCGTGGTCACTATAACATATGATTTTATATCCCAGATCGCAGACGAATACAGGGTTCCCAAAAAGTTCTGCGGCTGTATCGACAATGTATTGCATACCACATCGGTCAATTAATGCTTTCATTAGTTTTGCTTCTTTTTGTTCATAAATTTTATCCATGATAATCCTCCTGATCCCTTTCTTACCTGGAAAACATTTTTAAAAACTTGTCTAATGCGGAATTCGTATGCCGCTTGTGGTAGAAAATACCGAATGAGAGTTCTATATCTTCTGCAAGAGGCACAACAACATATTCCGGAGATTTCAATGTTAATATTTGAGGAAGTACTGCAATTCCAAAACCTGACGAGGCCAGACAATGTGCAATTTCGAGACTATTGCAGTAAAAAATCTTATCCGCAGAGTGATGTTCTGCCAACTGTTTCTGAAAGACAGAAATAGAGAGCGGTGCGTTAAGCGGATTACAGGCAATGATCGTCGTATTTTCCAGATCGCTCAAAGCAATGGAGTCTTTCCCGGCAAAAGGATGTGTGGCAGACATCAGACATATTAACTTGTCTTTTTGCAATTCTATAAAATGGATGCCGGATTTTTTTGGCATATTTTCCTTGTAATAGAAAAGGACATCTATTTTATCCTCAAGAAAAAGATTTAAAATAATTTTGTAGCCAAGGCATTCAATATCCGGGCGTATGTCTGGATATGCAGAATGAAATTTTGTCAGGATCGGCGCTAAGTAAAAAAGTGCAGCAGGATTACTCATTCCGATCCGGATGGACTGAGAATTGACATACTGTCTTTGCACACGGGAAACAGCAGCCTGTGATTTCATGACGATATCTTTGGCATCCTTATAAAAAGATATGCCGGAAGGCGTAAGCTCTACGTGCCGGGTAGAACGGACAAAAAGAGTTACGCCAAGTTCGTGTTCCAGTGCGTTGATCTGTTTTGTAACAGCCGGCTGAGAAATATACAGAGCTTCTGCGGCTCTTGCAAAACTTAAATTTTCGGCAACAAGAATGAAGCATTTTAAATTATCTATCGTCATTTAATTTCCTCCTTTTAATAACGGTTTGTTATGAATAATAACATATTTTCAATTAAAGGTACAGTAGAAAGCTGATATAATCATTAAATAAAAAAGGAGGAAGTGGATGTAAAAATTCAGGCATCCCGAAAGCATATGGAAAAAATATGGAATAAAAAATTTGTATTGCTTTTTATTACGAACCTGTTGATGATGGCTACCTTTTATGCCTCTGTACCTATTTTGCCGATTTACTGTCAGGAGAATGGGATCACCGGCTCCAGAATTGGTATCGTCTTAACGGCAATGTCGGTAACCACGGTATTATTCAGGCCATTTGCGGGCTATATATTGGATAATTTTAATCGTTATCATGTTTATATGCTGTTTCTGGCTCTGTTTTGTCTGCCGTTTTTAGGGTTTGCTGCATTTCCTGTTTATGGAGTGCTGGTGCTGCTTCGTTTGTACATGGGCGTTGTTTATTCCGTCTGTGGTTCTGCGACGACAACATTGGCCGGAGATGTACTTCCGCCAAGCATGGCGGGAAAAGGGGTAAACCGGTTTGCGCTCACTATTTCGCTGGGTATGGCGGCTGGTCCGTTTATCGGTATCCAGGTCCAGAACCATTTAAGCAGTAAAGCATCTTTTGTTGTTTTATTTGTTTTAACAGTAATTGCTCTGATCTGTGTATCGTTCTGCAGGATCGAATATCCGAAGGTAGAACGTAAGAAATTTGTTCTGGCAGATGCATTTTATAAACCGGCGTTACCGTTCATGTTCAATATGATGTTTATCATGATCCCATTTGGGGCAGTGATCGCATATTCATCCATTTTTGCACAGGAAAAGGGATTGTCTTCGGTGATCCCGTATTTCTATATCTTCCTGGTGGCAGGAATGCTAATTTCAAAATTTTCCACACAGAAGATGATTGATGCCGGTAAGCATAAAATTCTTGTCGTGTTAAGCTTAGTGATCTTGTTTTTCACAATGGCAAGTTATTTCTTTATGGATAGTGGAGTTCATTTGCTTTTAGCCGGATTTTTATTAGGTCTTGGTTATGGTATCCTTCAGCCTTTATTCCAGTCATTTGTAACCGGAACAACACCGGCGCCAAAACGAGGCACAGCAAATGCTACTTATCTGCTTTCCTATGATATTGGTATCGGTATCGGTTCCTTTGTAATGGGAATATTTCAGGAAGGTGTCGGCTTATCAACTGGATTTGCGCTCACAGCAGCAGCATATATTGTCGGCGGCATTATCTATGCAGTATACGTTGACCGTTACTATGCAAAATTAATTCGGCAGAAAAAAATCGCCTGAAAATAAAAAATCATACTGGTAATCAGTGAGGGAAATGATAAAGGGAAGACTGCAATTTTGCAGATAGAAAGAGATGATAAAACTGCCTTATTATAGAAAAATATTGTGTGCTTTAGAGAACTATTTTGCAGAAGAAGACTGGAAAAATAAGTTTCTGACCGGCGGATGCTATTGGCTGGCAAATATATTGCATCAGAGAATTAAGGACTCTGTAATAATGATTAATCGAATGGAAGAACACTGTGCACTGTATTTCGAGAATGGTCTATATGACGTGCGCGGACGTATATCTGTCAGAAATTTTCATGCTGCATCTGAGCGTGAAATCAGTTTTATGAAGAAAAACTATATTCCAAAGTTTGATCAGGAGCAATTGGAAAAATTTATTAGAAGCGCGGTTTAAATACGGTACAGGAGGTGGAAAAATGCCGCAAAAACAATATGCGAACTCAGTTTTGAGGCTGGCAAATCAGATCCGCAGGGAATTTAATCTGATCACAGATAAAAACGGAACGCAGACGCGCATTCTTTATTTCCTTTTTAGTAACGATTTAGGCAGGAAAATTTATCAAAAGGATATAGAAGAAGCGTTGAATGTAAAGAGCGCAAGCCTTTCCTTACAGCTAAAAAAGTTAGAAAAGAGGAATATGATCGCACGCAAAAAGGTTTCCGGCGACGATCGGTTAAAGGAGGTATGTCTGACCCCTGCGGGTAATGCATTAAAGGATAAAATCAATGAAGAGATTCAGCTGCTGGAGGACACATTGACTGCGGGGATCAGTGAAAGCGATCTGACCATATTTGGGAATGTCGTGTGGAAAATGCTGGAGAATATGTCATCAGATGGATGTTCCGGAAGATGGAATAAACAAGAGGAGGAAAAACAATGAACAATCAGGAAAAAATTGAGTTACTGGAGAAAAGGCTTCATGATCTTGAAGCAAACGGGAAAGAAAACTTCGGTGTGCAGAGAAGGATTCGCAGAGATATACGGAATCTGCAGAGAAAGACAGCGCAGGAAAAATAAAAATAGAAAGGACAATAACTATGGGTAAATTGGAAAAAGTGCAGAAATATGTGAAAAAAGGAAATGCAGATAAACTTGCTGCATTAGCCAACGATAAAGATAAAGAGATTCGTATGGCAGCGATCGAAGGGCTTGGAGAGATAAACAGTAATGAAAGGGCATTAAATACTTTGGTGGGTTTGCTGGAAGATGACGATGCGGATATCCGCAGAGCGGTTGTTGCTGCATTGGGAAAATCAGAGGGAAGCTATGTGGAAACACAATTGCGGTATTGCCTTTCGCATGAGAAGGATGAAAGGGTGTTGGAGACTGCAAAGGAATCGCTGGCAAGAATGAAAGAGAAAAAGAGTTAAAGTGATATCGCCTGCCTGAATGGTGCGCTCGGTTTAGAATGACCGGGCGCATATTTTATTTCCGCGAGCAATGAGCCAGGCGAAAATCGTTACGCGGGCTGATGAAAGCAGGAAGGAACTGGCCGATCAGTGGTTATAGAAGAAAAAAATAGTATAGTTTATCAGGAGTTTATAATTTTTCGTTTCATATGTGTTATACTGATCCTTAAAAGGCGGTGACACTATGACGGTTAAGAAGAGGCTGTTTTGGTCTAATATTTTAATGATTCTGGTTCCGGTAATTGCGACGGTACTCATCGGGGTCCTTTGTATGGGATTTATCTGGTTTGCCCTGATTCACGGCATGGGGATCGGGATTCACGATCCGGATGAATTTGAAGTAGCCTGTACAGCGATTTCCGAAGGGGTAAAAGAGAGCCTGGAGAATGGATCCGATTTCTCTTCTATTCAGGCGATTCTGGAAAAGAACCAGCTGACGCTCAGGGTTGATTCTGAGACGGAGTCTGTATATACTTATGGAGAGGAAGAGTCCGATGACAGTGCATTATATGCAGCCGCAGATTTATTGGACAATCAGGCAACCATTGCGAAAAACGGACGTATGCTGTATGCGCGTCAGATTACAGCAGATGGAATTTCTTATACGATTTACCTGACGGGAGGGTACTATAACACGCGTTCATATGCCGATTTAAAAACGGCGGTCGTTCTGGCGGCAATTTTGATCCTGTTTACCATTTTTGCCTCTATTTTATTTACCAATCGATTTTTGACGAAATTTGTATGGAAACGGATCGAAGAGCCGCTGGATATTCTGGTAAATGGTGTGCATGAACTGCGGGACGGAAATCTGGATTATCGTATCACATATGAGAGGCAGGATGAATTTTTACCGGTCTGCCAGGATTTCAATGAGATGGCAGGCAGGCTGAAAGAAATGGTACAGCGGATCCAGCAGCAGGAACGCAGCAGAAAGGAATTGATTGCCGGCATTTCCCATGATATCCGTACTCCTTTGACTTCTATTCAGGCATATGTGGAAGGGCTTCTGGACGGCATTGCAAAGACGCCGGAAGCGGAGCGCAGGTATCTGGAAACAATTAAAACAAAGGCAAAGGATCTGGATCATATTGTTTCCCAACTGTTCCTGTTTTCCAAAATGGAGCTGGGAGAGTACCCGAAGGACTTGCGCGAGCTGCGTCTGAACGAGGTGATGGAAGATATTGTGCTTCCCAGACAGGAAGAATACCGTCAGAAGGGGCTTTCCATTACGATGGATCTGGAAGAGGTTTCTCTGAAGGCAGACCCGGTCCAGTTTCAGCGGATCACGACGAATATTTTGGAGAACAGTTTAAAATATAAAGTGAAGGAGCAGGGAAATCTCCAAATATCGCTGCACCGGAAGGAAAGTGGCTTTTATTTGTCGTTTGCTGATGACGGACCGGGAGTTCCGGAAGAATCTCTTCCTCATTTGTTTGAAGTCTTTTACCGCAGCGATCCGTCCAGACAAAATCCGCATCAGGGCAGCGGTCTTGGCCTGGCGATCGTGGCGGCGGCGGCAGAACAGATGGGCGGAAGTATCCGGGCGCTTCCCTCCCGTATGGGTGGCCTGGAGATACAAATTGAATTTGAAGGTAAGGAGGAAGCCTGATGGATAAGATATTGATTATTGAAGATGATGAAGCGATTGCCGCCATTGAACGGGACTATCTTGAAATTGATGGTTTTCAGGTTGAAATTGCAGCGGATGGCGTAACCGGTTTAAAGCGGGGACTCAGTGGGGAGTTTAATCTGATCCTTTTGGATCTGATGCTTCCGGGAATGGATGGGTTTGCCGTGTGCCGGAAGCTTCGCGAAAAGCTGAACATTCCAATTTTGATGGTGACGGCCAGACAGGAGGATATTGACAAGATCCGGGGGCTTGGCCTGGGAGCCGACGATTATATAGAAAAGCCCTTCTCGCCGGGGGTTCTGGTGGCCAGAGTAAAAGCGAACCTGGCGCAGTACCGCAGGCTTTCAGAGCCGCAGAAGACACCCTCAGAGATTGCTCTGGGCGGAATCCGGCTGAATACCGGAACGCACCGGGTATTTGTGGACGGAAAAGAGGTAGAACTGAAAAACAAGGAATATGAACTGTTGCTTTTTCTGATGCTGAATGTGGACATGGTGTTTGACAGGGAAACTCTGTACGAAAAAGTATGGGGGCTGGAAGCCATGGGAGAAAACGCGACCGTTGCGGTGCATATCAACCGGCTCAGGGAGAAATTGGAGAAAGACCCGGCAAATCCCCGTTATATTGAAACCGTGTGGGGCGCAGGGTATCGGTTTAGGGGGTGAGACGTATGTGGATTGCTTTTGCGTTTGGTTCCGCGTTCTTTGCGGGAGTGACTTCAATTCTGGCAAAATGTGGCATTCGAAAAACGGATTCCACGGTTGCCACCGCGATCCGCACCATTGTGGTGCTGATCTTTTCCTGGCTAATGGTGTTTGTGGCAGGTTCCCAGAATCAGATCAGGGCGATTGACGGGAAAACGCTTCTGTTTCTTGTGCTGTCCGGTCTGGCTACCGGGGCTTCCTGGCTGTGCTATTTCAAAGCGCTGCAGATGGGGGATATCAACAAGGTGGTACCCATTGATAAGTCCAGCACGATTTTAACCATACTCCTGGCATTCCTGTTTCTTCAGGAACCGATCAGCCTGCCAAAAGCGATCGGTGTTGTACTGATTGCCATTGGTACATTTATGATGATTGAAAAGAAGGATGTGAGCGTCCGGCAGACAAAGAGCGGAAACTGGCTTCTTTATGCCGTCGGCTCCGCAGTATTCGCCAGTCTGACCTCTATTCTCGGAAAAGTGGGAATTTCCGGTGTGGAATCCAATCTGGGTACGGCTATTCGCACCGGCGTGGTACTGGTTATGGCGTGGGTGATGGTGTTTGCCACAGGGAAACAGCATATGCTCCGCGAAATACCGAAAGGAGAGCTTGGCTTTATCTGCCTGTCCGGCATTGCGACAGGCGCGTCATGGCTCTGCTACTATAAAGCGCTCCAGGATGGCCTTGCCAGTGTAGTGGCGCCCATCGACAAGCTGAGCATCCTCGTGACGGTGGCCTTTTCTTATATCGTGTTTCACGAAAAGCTGTCTAAGAAATCCGCCATTGGTCTTGTGGGCATTGTGGCCGGGACGCTGATTATGCTTATTCCATAGATTCTTTATTATATTTTATATGTAAAAGTCCGTATTTCCTTATGTCTTCCATTTGGGAATACGGACTTTTTTTGCAGGGAAGCCGCTAGTTTATATGGAGTTTAAGTCTGTTTTCTCTGTGGTTTATAACCGTGAGGTATTCTTTAACCGTAAAGTGAAGCGTTAAGAATGGAGGAAATCAGGATGGAAACGAAAATCACAGGTTTGACAGAGGCAGAGGCCAGGGAGAGAAAGCAGCGGGAGCTAAATGGTGTGCCCCGCCGCTCCATTACAAAATCAACCGGGCAGATCATCCGGGAAAATGTGTTTACCCTGTTTAATCTGCTCAATTTTTCAATCGCCGTACTTTTATTGTTTGCAAAGGCATATTCCAATATGCTGTTCATTGCGATTATTATTCTGAATATTGTGATCGGCATTGCACAGGAACTGAAAGCAAAAAAGCTGGTAGATGAATTATCGCTGTTAAACCGTCCCCAGGTAACGGTGCTGCGGGACGGAAGAGAAAAAAATGTTTTAGCGGAGGATATCGTCAGGGACGATGTGATGATGCTGGATAGCGGCAGACAGATCTGCAGTGATGCGGTGGTATTGTCGGGAAGTCTGGAGGTAAACGAATCGCTGCTGACCGGGGAGAGCGACGCCGTAGTGAAGGAGCCGGGAGATAAGCTTCTTTCCGGAAGCTCCGTGATTTCGGGAAAGTGCTATGCGCGGGTGACCCATGCGGGAAGCGAAAGCTATATCGGGAAGCTTGCGGATGAGGTGAAATCGGAGAAGGAAACGGGAAGCGAGCTGCTTGCTTCCATGCGGAAGGTTACCAGATTCACAAGCTTTTTAATTCTGCCTCTTGGCATTTTATTATTTATCGAAGCGTTTCTGCTTCGGAGCGGCTCTTTTGACACGGCAGTGGTGTCTACGGCGGCGGCCCTTTTGGGAATGCTCCCGAAAGGTCTGGTTCTCCTGATCTCCGTATCGCTGGCAAACGGCGTGATCCGCCTTTCCAAAAAGAAAATTCTGATACAGAATATCTATTCACTGGAAACGCTTGCCCATGTGGATGTATTATGCCTGGATAAAACAGGAACGCTGACGGACGGAAACATGAAAGTACGGAGCGTATCCTATCTGGGCGCTTTTCATGGGGAAGAAAGCCCTGGGAAAGAGGAGGCGGAAAGGCTGCTTCGTTCTTATCTGGCGGTAAGCGACGACAATAATGCAACCATACAGGCGCTGAAAGCAGAATGGAAACCGGAACAGATCGTGGCACCAGCCGGAAAGCTGCCGTTCTCTTCGAAACGGAAGTGGGGCGCCGTCAGCTTTGGGACAGCCGGAACCATATACGTCGGAGCGCCGGAGAGAATTTTAGGCCGCTGTCCGAAGGCAGTGGACGGGGCGTTGAATCAGGGCTGCCGGGTGCTCGCCATTGGATACAGTAAGCAGGGCTGGACAGAAGGCGAATCTTTGCCGCCGGATATCCTGCCTCTGTACATCGTAACTCTGGAGGACAATATCCGGAAAAACGTGGGCGAAACGCTGAGCTATTTTTACAGGGAGGGCGTGGCAGTCAAGGTAATTTCCGGCGACCATGTGAAGACGGTATCCATGGTGGTAAAGAAAGCCGGGCTAAAGCACTGGGAGAAAGCAGTGGACATGTCCGCATTGGGAGAGAATATCGACTATGACCGGATCTGTGAAGAATATGATGTATTTGCCAGAGTGACGCCGAAGCAGAAGCAGGAGCTGGTAGCCGCTCTGAAGAGGAAAGGGCATCATGTGGCAATGACAGGCGATGGTGTCAACGACCTGCTGGCGCTTCGGACGGCGGACTGCTCCATTGCGGTGGCGGAAGGAAGCGACGCCAGCCGCCAGATTTCGCAGATCGTTTTATTGGAATCGGATTTTACCCATCTGCCCCAGGTGGTGATGGAAGGACGGAAGGTTGTAAACAACGTGACAAGAACAGCAGGGGTATTCTTTATTAAGACCATTTATTCCCTCTTGTTATCCCTGATCTGTCTGGTCGGAAATATTCCATTCCCGTTTATCCCGATCCAGATCACGCTTATTGATGCGGCGATGGAGGCGTATCCGTCCTTCCTGACGATCTTTGAAGCCGATACCAGGAGGATTCAGGGGAGCTTTTTGAAGAAAGCAATTGGGAATGCGCTGCCCTTTGCGCTGACAGCTACAAGCATGATGATGTTTGTCGCCCTGTTCCTTCCCCTGCCCGCCGCGCAAAAGCAGACGATGATGTACTTTCTCCTGATTCTGACGACGATGGCCGCCGTAATAAAAAGCTGCATACCGTTTACTGCTCTGCGCATCTTTATCTGTGTAACAATGGTGATCGGGACGTTCGCAGCTCTATGGCTGTTCCCGACTCTTTTGGAGATCACGGCGCTTTCGCCCATGCTTCTGGCGCTCACTGCGCTGATTTTTGGAATGGGTCTTGTAATATTGATTCTTATATTTCAGGCAAAACAGATGATGGAGACATAAACCAAAAGTATCTGAGAGTAAGGAGGGAGCTATGACGATCCAAAAGAAGATCGTATTATCCAATTTAATCATGGTGTTTGTTCCTATCCTGCTGGCCTTCGTTTTCGTACTCCTATGGATTCAGACTGCGGGACAGAAATACTGGAAGCCTTTGGAGGAAATGTATGAGGACAGAAATGGCGTCCTGTCTGCGCAAAATATCATTTACGCATATCAGGAAGAATTATGGGCGACCAACTGGGCAGAAATCGAAGGCGATGAGGAAGGAAAAGAGGCGGATGAACCGGACGCCATTCAGCTGATGCAGACGCCTAAAATGACAGAGCTCAGGCAGGAACTGGCGAGAATGAATTATCATTTTGCGGTTTCCATTGATGGAGAAACCGTGTATTCCAATTTGACAGAAAGCGAGATACAGGAAATCCGACAGATTGGAGGAGACGTTTTATCCGAAGCAGACTCGGTTACGTTGAATGATGGAAAGAATTCTGTGATTAAAAGCAGCTTCCGGGAAGATGATGAAACCTGCGCTATCCTTGCTTTCAATGACGGAATGGCAGGCAGCCGGATGGGGAAGAGCTATCTGCAAAAGTATGTCATTCCCTATCTGTGGGGTTTTTTGGCGTTGCTGCTTGGAATTATTGTTCTTGTGAACTTTCTTTGCTCCCGATGGCTAAAAATGCTTCTTCTCCCTTCCGTAAAGAACCTGAGAGCGGGGGCAAAGCGGGTAAGGGAAGGAAATCTGGATGAGGATATTCCGGTATACCGGCAGGATGAGCTGGGAGAAGTATGCAGCGAATTTAATGAAATGCAGCGGTATCTGAAGGAATCAGCCGAAGAACGGGTACGGTATGAAAGCGGCAGAAAAGAACTGATTTCCGGTATTTCCCACGATCTGCGGACGCCGCTCACGACGATTAAGGGTTACGTTTCCGGCCTGCTGGATGGAATCGCCGACACAGAAGAACAGAGAGAGCAATATCTGAAAGCCATTCAGGTGCGGGCGCTGGATATGGAAACCCTGCTTAACCATCTGTCTGCTTACAATAAACAGTGGAATCCGGAATTTATCTATCATATGGAGCGGACAGATCTTGCTTCGTACATCGGGAACTATCTGCGGGAAAACGCGGCTTATGTCAAAGAAAATGCGATTCAGATATCCTTTGAGATAGAAGGAGAAAATCTTCAGATCTGTCTGGATTCCCAGGAATTTAAACGGATTTTGGACAATCTGTTTTCCAATACGGTACGGTACCGGGAAAAGGCGCACAGCCAGATCAGTATTCGGATAGAACGTGAAGACGTTTTTGTAAGCCTGACCGTTACAGACGATGGCCCCGGCGTACCGGATGAGGCTGTACGAAACATATTTGACAGCTTCTACCGGCTGGACGGTTCCCGGACAAAGTGTTCGGAAGGAAGCGGACTGGGGCTGGCGATCGTAAAACAGATTGTAACGGCGCACAGGGGGATCGTTTATGCGCAGAGCCATCATGGGCTTTCTATTATCATGAAATTTCCGGCGGCGGATCAGGAGGCGGACAAATGACAAGGATTTTAATTATTGAAGACGATGCTTTGATCGCAAAGCTGGAAAAGGACTATTTTCGTGCGGAGGGGTGGGACGCAGATTGTGCAGAGGACGGTTTTCAGGCTCTATGCCAGTTTGAAAAGCAGGAGTATCAGGCAGTTATACTGGATCTGATGCTGCCGGGAAAAGACGGCTATGAAATTTGCCGGGAAATCCGCAGGAAATCAAAGGTTCCAATTATTATGGTAACGGCCCGGAAGGAAGAAATTGATACGATCCTTGGGCTTGGCCTGGGAGCAGATGATTATGTCGTAAAACCGTTCAGTCCTCCGGAACTGGTGGCAAGAGTCAAAGCGCACATTCATATCCATGAATTGTTTGAAGAAAAAACAGAAAGCTGCATTCAGGTGAAAAACCTGAAAATTTATCCGGACGCCTACCGGGTGTACAAGGATGACCGGGAGGTGGATCTGACAAGCCGAGAATTTGAACTGCTTTTATTTTTGGCTCAGAATCCGAATATTGTTTTTTCTAAGGAAAAGCTTTTTGACCGGGTATGGGGTATGGATGCGGTGGGAGATATGGCCACTGTTGCCGTACATATCAATAAGCTTCGGGAGAAAATAGAAGATCATCCGGCCGCCCCCAAACTGATCCAGACAGTATGGGGCGTCGGTTATCGGTTTCAGATTATATAATAGCGGGAACCTATAACCTGATCAACAATGCGGCCGTGATGGTAGAGAGGGGGCTTGGCTGCGCTGTTTGTTTCCATCTTGGGCTAGAAGTATGATAATCTGCGGTTTGTGCCGCTGTCGCCTGCGGTAGAAACTTTAGAATAGGTATTAGACATGAAGAAATGAAGAATGTTATATTGCAGATGTCCGGAAGGGCATCTATTTTTTTAATAAAATTATTTTACGGACAGGGGTAATAAATCGTCTATGACAATTCAGGAAGCAAGTGAGCGGTACCAGTGAGGAATATCTTGGGCGGGCGCTGAAAAAGAATATCGCCCGTGACAAGGAATGTTTTTGACCCACTTTAGAAAGAAGAGAAGTCAGCCGGAGAAGGGCTGCTGGAACTGGTATGGATGAAGAGGCGGTAAAGCATGTGTTTGATAAGTTTTAATATTATTCAAACAAAATTTAAGCAAAAAATAAATATAAACCCGATAGAATACACCCATAGTAAACGAAAGGAGGGTATTAGCAGTGTAAAAAATGGTACCCGTGATCGTTGCTCTGGCGGCGATTGCTGGAATTACAATTACAGTAGTCAGCCGGCTGCAGGATAGATAGAAGTGCAGACAGAAAAAGCAATGAAAAATCAGAACAGGAGGATTTGCCATGACAGAATATAGAATGAAAACAGGAAAAATCGGAGAAAAGGTTGTGAAAACAGCAACATCCGCATATAAGAAAATTGAAGATTCGGTAGTCGGCGGATATAAGAAGATTGAAGATTCGGCAGTTGGCGGATATAAGAAAATCGAGAATGCGTTTGTAGATACTTTTTTAGAAAAAGTAGAAGATGAAAAAGCTGTAGGCCCGGAGGAACAGGCGGACGGAGAAAGTGCTCGATGTGCAGAAGAATCCGCAGAATAGGACGGATTCTGTAGCTATTTGCAAATGCAGAGTGTCTGGTGTGGGGAACAGAAGGGCCAGAAACTATCGCAGAAGCGGTACGGACAGGAGATATAACAAACCTGGCGGGATGATGCCTCTATTGAATGTTTCTGTACGTGGATTCGTTGGTGCGGCCGTGTCCCGTAAGAAAATTAAACGGATATTTAGAAAAAGTGTATGCTCTGCCAGCACATGGCGGTGCTGACAGAGTGTATTCAGTTTCCGGATCTGATCCTGGTAATCCGTTGTCGATCAGGAGTTTGGAAGCTGGCTTGTATATTGTTTTATTTTAATAATGACAAATATAGCTACTACCAATTCTGTAATTGGCATGGCAAACCAGATCGCGTCTGCTCCTGCGACAGCAGGCAGCAGATAAATGAGACATCCGCTGATCACTGCCCCTCTTGCAACTGACACAAGGAAAGAAGTGCGTGGTTTCATCAGCGCCTGGAAATAGTAGGTCGAAAAAATATTAAGCGGCAGCAGGAGAAAGCTGATACCATAGCTGCGGATAATTCCCGGAGCAATCGCGAGTATTTCGTCTGTCGGAGTCATAAAAATGCGGATGAACAGGTTGGGGACAAGCTCCGCAAGCGCTGTCCAGATCAAACCAAATACGGCTGCCGTTCCTAATGCGTATTTTAAAATCTGACTGATCCGTTTTCCTTTACCGGCGCCGAAATTCGTTGAAATGATCGGCTGGGATGCCTGCCCGATGCTGTAGGCACAGCACTGGACAAAGGTGCTGATATTGATAATAATGCCATAAACAGACAAAGCATTTGTTCCGAGATATTTCAAAATCTGCCGGTTAAAAAGCATGGTCAGGATCCCCATTGCCACGTCAATAAAAAACGTGGAAAAACCGGTCACACTGATGGTCTTTA
>CALCMD010000061.1 GCA_937965795.1 uncultured Lachnospiraceae bacterium
CTGCTGCGTATTGGCGGCGCAGACGCACAGAATGCTATTCGCATCCAGCCGGGAAACCTGCCGCATATCCCTAAGCGGACATTTCAGGGGCGCTTTTAGTGCAGGCGAAATCCGACGCTTACGGAGACTTATGCGCGAAGGCTCTCCTGAGCGCATTAGTCGCAGTTAGCGTCTAGTTCGCCGGAGCGTTGCCCCAGTCCGTGTGGGATATGCGGCAGGCTTCCCGGCGTCCGGCATAAACATAGAAATTATCGGCTTCATATCCTTCCTGCGTAAGTCATAATCTCCCACACAAACCGTGATTGGCACAAAAACCTAATCGCCCAAACATCATTTTCAGAGACTTAGTCTATGACAGCTTCTTTCATAAAAATAAACGTGATCTGAAAGCACTTCCTCCGGAAGTACCTGTGTCCGGTTGATCTCCCACACCATATCTTCAAGCTCCTCCTTGCTTGTCTGCACCTTCGCCGGAACAATGATACACTCATGAATACTGCTCGGCAAAACATAGAAATCATCGTTTAATTTTTCCCCGATTTCAGAAAGGACGCTGTCATAAATGATATTCACCGCCCCGAAATGCCGCCTGCTGTTCGACAGCACATACATAGGAAGCTCTTCCTCCCGTTCCCGAAACAGCCCTGTCTCTTCAAAGTTTTCCTCCAGAATCTCGTTCATCTCCTTAAATTCATAAGGGAAAAGCTGCGGCGTATTTCGCCTGGCTGTCTCATAAAGCTGCTTTTCTGTAATTTTCCAGATTTTTAAATGGCTGTTATGAATGAGGATCGTCCCGTTTCCAATCTCCTCATTTTCTAATACATAATAAAATACAAGCGCGAGATCCAGACAGCAGACATGCGGTATCTCATGCAGCTTTTCTTCATTTCTGTCATAGTTTATCAGTTTACAGACTACATGTGCTTCTGCTTTTTCGTAATTCGTATAGAAATCCGCATCGATCGGTGTGATCACTCTGCTCTTCTCGTAGATCTTCAGAATATCTTCCAGAATCTCCGAAATCGTCGCTCCCTGCTCATAAATATGATAATAATCCTCCAGGTAGATCATCGGGGATATCTTTTGCTTTTCTTCCTCTATGATGATTCCCTCCAGCTCCACTCCATTATTCTTCGTAATCCGGCGCCGCTTAACCTGCACCTCGTCTCCCATTTTCTCCTTTATACCGGCCTGCACCTTGCAGACAAATTCTTCGTAGCTCAAAATCTTTCCTCTCCTTTTTGATTTTATCTTTTTTCCTGGAACCCGTGGTGCGAACGCACCTGATAATTTTAGATGTTTCTTAATGATTTTTTATGTCACTTATGCTATCATATTTCTTTTCTTTCGTCAAGTGACATTTTGAAAAAAGACAGATTTTATTGACTTTTCACTCTGATAACGCTATTGTAAAGATATTTGGGGGCATTCAGTTATAAACCACTTTTCCCCCGCATCTTGGAAATAAAAAACAAAAAGGAGATCTCCATGAAATTACAGCAGTTGCTTAGTTATACACGAAAGGCCGTTGATGAATATCAGATGATTCAGCCGGGGGATAAGATCGCTGTCGGAATTTCCGGTGGAAAAGACAGTCTGACCCTGCTCTATGCCCTGCACGGTCTTAAACGCTTTTATCCAAATCCTTTCGATATTCAGGCGATAACCGTCCATCTGGGATACAAAGACCTCGACCTGTCGCCCATTTCCTCCCTCTGTGAAGAGCTTTCCATCCCCTATACCATTGTGGATACAGAGATTGCCCATATTATTTTTGAGGAACGGAAAGAGGAAAATCCATGCTCGCTCTGTGCGAAAATGCGGAAAGGCGCTTTTAATCAGGAGGCCAAACGCCTCGGCTGCAATAAAGTCGCTTATGCCCATCACAAAGATGATATTGTGGAAACTATGCTCCTTTCTCTGATTTTTGAAGGACGCTTTCACTCCTTCTCCCCCCGCACCTATCTGGACCGAATGGATATGACGGTCATTCGCCCTCTGATGTTCGTGGATGAAGCAGATGTGATTGGATTTAAAAACAAGTACGCCCTCCCGATCGTTAAAAATCCCTGTCCGGCAGACGGATATACGAAAAGGCAGTATGCCAAAGACCTGCTCCGTCAGCTCAATCAGGAAAATCCAGGCGTAAAAGAGCGGATGTTCACCGCCATCCTAAACGGCAATCTTGCCGGCTGGCCCAGTCGTACCCCGCACAGCAGATAAGCAAAACCGTTTTATAAATACTTCATATTTTTTTAGATTCTATATATAGGATTCCTTTTTAAACTGTGCTATTCTTTGGAAAGAACAAAAGAATTGGAAGTGATAACTTTGAAAACACAGGTTCTCTATGTGAGCGGAACCGGGAATACAGAAAAAATCGCAAAAGTTCTCTATGGAGAAATTCCCGGAAATTCAAAAGACATCAAAACTCTGGATTCCTGCTTTGAAAAATGCTCTGCCGATGTCTATTTCATCGGATTCTGGGCAAACCGCGGTTCTGCCAGTGTGGAGATTCTGGACTATCTTTCCACTCTGCATGGAAAAAGTATTGCCCTCTTTGCCACATGCGGCATGGGAAACAGCCCTGCATATTATCGGAAAATAGAAACAAATGTATCGGCTTTCATTCCTGACGACAACCGGTATCTGGGAGCCTTTTTCTGTCAGGGAAAAATGCCCATGCAGGTACGGCGGAAATACGAACAGATGGAGACACCGGAAAACGAAGCGATGGTCGCACAGATGCTCCGCAATTTCGATGAGGCGCTGCTCCATCCCGATCGGCAGGATATGATAAATGCCCGTGCTTTCGTCCACTCTGTCTATCAAAAAATGCAGGCTCTTTAAAAATCAGGAAGAGGAGAAAAATATGAAAGAAAAATTCCAACGATTTATGTATGGACGCTATGGAGTCGATGACTTTTCAAAATTTTTGCTTTATGCCACCCTTGCTCTATGCGTCATTACTCTTTTTATTCGAAGCCGGATTTTAAACCTGCTGCTTCTGGCCGGAATCATTTATCTGTATTTCCGTATGTTTTCAAAAAACTACCAGAAACGCTGCCAGGAAAACCTCTGGTTTCTGCGCAGAAAAGATAAGTTTTTAAACTTTTTCCATCGAAAAAAAAGTCTTGCGCAGCAGAAAAAAGTTTACCGCATCTACATCTGCCCTGGCTGTAAGCAGAAGATCCGTATTCCCAAAGGCCACGGAAAAGTACAGATTACCTGCCCGAAATGCCATACAGATTTTATAAAACGTTCCTGATCGCCAAAAAGGAGACTTCATGTTCGGATATATCACCGTGAATCAGCAGGAGCTGAAAATAAAAGATTATAACCGTTACCGTTCCTATTACTGCGGTCTGTGCCAGGCTTTGCGGGAACGTTACGGAAAAACAGGCCAGATAACCCTGACTTATGATATGACTTTTCTCGTCATTCTGCTCACCGGGCTGTATGAGCCGGAATGCCGTATAGACCAGCGCCGCTGCATGGTTCATCCCGGCAGAAAGCATGACATGCTGGTCAACGAGTTTTCCGCTTATGCCGCTGATATGAACATCCTGCTCGCTTATCATAACTGCATGGATGACTGGATAGACGACAGGAATCTACTCAAGCTTTCCTCCGCCAAAATACTGGAAAGGAAATACAAGAGCCTGAAAAAACGTTATCCCCGACAAACAAATGCCATAGAAACCTACCTTGAACAAGTACATAAAAGCGAGCATGAAAATACAAATGATCTGGATTTAGTTTCCGGTTACACCGGAACACTTCTTGGCGAACTTTTCGTTTACCGGAGGGATGAATGGAATGACACATTACGCCGCATGGGATTTTTTCTCGGAAAATTTATTTATCTTATGGATGCCCTGGATGATCTGGAAAGTGATGAAAAGAAGAATCATTACAATCCCTGGAAATTTTACCGGGACAGGCTGGATTTTGAAGAGTTCAGCCGGAATATCCTGACCATGATGACGGCTGAATGCGCCAGAGAATTTGAAAAACTTCCCATCCTTATGGATGCCGAAATCCTGCGCAACATTTTATATTCCGGTCTTTGGACAAAATATGAATTGATGCAGCAGAAAAAACAGGAACTTAATCAGGAGAGAAAAAATAAATGATGACAGACCCTTATCGTATCTTGGGCATCAGCCGTAATGCTACGGATGATGAGATTAAAAAGGCATACCGGAACCTCAGCCGTAAATATCACCCTGATGCAAACATCGGCGCCCCAAATCCGGAAGAAATAGAAGAAAAATTCAAAGAAATCCAACAGGCATACCATCAGATCATGTCCGAACGGGAACACGGTTCTTCCTCTTACAATGGAAACTTTTCCGGCAACGGACAGAACTTTTCCGGCAACGGTTCTTCGGTAAAAATGCAGGCCGCTGCAAACTTTATCAATTCCCGTCACTTTAAAGAAGCGCTGAATGTCCTGAATGATATTCCGGAGCATGATGCGCAGTGGTATTTTTTCAGCGCCGTGGCAAATGCCGGACTTGGCAATAATATAACCGCAAAAGACCTGGCGTCCCAGGCAGCAGCCCTGGAACCCGGAAATATACAATACCGCCAATTCCTGCAACAGTTGGAATATGGCGGCGCCTGGTATCACTCTATGGGAAATACTTATGGAAGCCCTGTATCGGGCCACAATTATTGTATGAATCTTTGTATGCTCAATTTATTCTGCCACTGCTGCTTTCCCTGCTAAACTTGCCAAGTTCCAGATATTTTGTTCTGACATGGCGTTTGTGCGCCCGCAGCAGGGCAGAAAGCTTATTGTAGAACCAGAAGGAATAGACCAGTACATGATGCGCAGCGCCGATCTTTTCCTTCGTGGTTCCGTGGTAATATTCCCCTCCAGCTTTGACGGGGGCTTTTTTTTTGACTGCCCGAATCAGGTCTGACTCACAGGTGATGACATCCGCAAATTCTGTATACGCCAACCCTACACACTTTTCTTTATGGGAATCGCTTCCGCCGAATCCCGGCAAATAATATTCTCTCGCCAGTTCTTTCGCCGCCCGGTTGCTTTCCGGCGTCTCGCAGGCATTAAAGGTTTCCACAAAATCCAGTTTCCGCATGACGGAATCCCTGGATTTTTTAAAAAGCCTCGTCCCTCCAAAGCTCATGTATTTTTCTCCGCAAGGATGCGCCGGACCCAGGATTCCCCCATAGGCATGGACGATTGTAATCAGCAAAGACACCGGCATCCCTCTCACTTCCAGAATACGAAGCTTGATTCCGTCTGGCATCACCACAAGCATATGCCCCGCATTGATGGTATCATACTCGATTCCCTTCAATACGATAAAGTCGTCCTCATCCTTGCGATTCTCTCTTTCTTTTTTCCAAGATCGGTAGCCGTCATAGGAATTATGGTCTGTCACCAGCATTCCCTGAAAGCCCTTGTCTCTGAGAATGCGGATATAATCCTCAATTCCCACTCTTCCGTCCAGTGAGCCTTCTTTTGTATGACAATGCATGTCAAATTTCATATGCCACCATCCTTTCGGCTATTCCGATCTATGAGAAAGATCTTTTCCTGCTATTCTTCCTTGCTGCATCCGTTTTCATACATAGAAAGATCAGTTTAACTGTCCTTTTTTCATCACTACATGCACACTGAATGGATTAATGATGATTCCTTCCGCCTGCTCTACAAGCACCTCCGGAATTTTCTCATAGGGAACCAGCACGCCCCGGAATTTCTCCTGTCCTTTGAATTTATTAAATTCATGTATATCCGTAAAAAGCGGCTGAAACATAGCGTCGCCCTGGAGTTTCATCAGAGGAAGCTTCTGATCCTCCTGTACCGGAACGATGTAAGTTCCGCGGCGCATATTTACCATCACCTCTTCTTCCATCTCCTTAAGTTCCTGCGTTGGTTTTACATTCGGTTCTCTGCGGATACGCTGCATCAGATACATTGCCGTGAGCTGAAACTGCGGATTATCCACACGCACCTGGCCTTCTGGAATTTTGCTGTAATCCGGCGGTACCACCAGTTCTTCCAGGAGAATTTTCATCTCTTCCTCCCCTTTGTCAATAACCAGTACATTAATTCCCAGAAAATACAGACTGGAATAAAAATTCAGGAAATTTTTATTTTCCACCTTCATAATCTGCACCGGATTCTTCTCGTTGTGAAATTCTTCCGCCGCTTTTTTAATATCTTCTTCCTTCCGGAAAATGTAAATCTCATCATTATATGTCTCTTCGTCACAGTGGACGAAAGGAAGCCTTGTACATCTTGAAAACAGTACAAAAATCTCCTCTGCATTTCTTAATTGTTGAAGCATAAACCGTTTCTTGCTATCAATCTGTGCCATTTGATCGTTCCTTCCTGCTTTTGTTATAAAAATCGTTCGGAATAGTGAAAACAAGAACAAATCCTTCCCCGCAGCCATTCCAAACCATGATATGTTTATCATACCATATTTCTGTGAAAAAGCCCAGATATTTATATTTTTTGATTGCCTTTGAATAATTTGGCGGAAACGACCCAAAATGTTTAATAGAACAGAGGAGGATTCCACATCATGGACTTTTTTTCGAAAATGGATCTCAAAATTTTCTGTATGGAAATCATCGGCAGCTTCCTGGTTGCCATCGGCATTTATAATTTCGCGCTCTACGCGGAATTTCCCATGACAGGGTTTTCTGGAATTGCCATCATCCTGCACCGTCTCTTTCACCTGCCTGTTGGAACCACCACGATTCTGCTAAATATTCCGGTAGCTCTTTGCTGTTATCGTCTTTTAGGAAAAATCTTTTTTCTGCGTTCCCTGCGCTGTATGCTGATTTCTTCTATCATGATAGATGTTGTCGCTCCGCTGCTCCCCATTTACCAGGGCAGCCGCCTGCTTGCCTCTATCTGCACAGGAGTGATTGCAGGACTCGGTTACGCGTTGATTTTCATGCAGGGTTCCTCCACCGGCGGAATCGATTTTATTACGATGTCCATCAAGTCCTTAAAACCGCACGTTTCCATCGGAAAAATCGTATTCTTTGCAGACGCTGTCATTATCTTGATCGGCGGCGGCATTTTCCGCGATATTGACGGCATCATTTACGGTTTAATCGTTGCCTGGCTTTTCTCACTCGTCGTAGACAAAGCCATGTACGGCGTAAATGCCGGAAAGTTCGCTCTCGTGGTCACCTCCAGAGCCGATCTGGTCACGGAAACCATCCGCAAATACAGCGGCAGAGGTTCCACGATTCTGAGAGGACAGGGCGGCTACCGAAAAGAAGACCGTTTCGTCGTACTATGTGCATGCAGCAACAAGCAGATGTATTCTCTGCAACAGGCGGTAAGGCTGGCCGACCCGGAATGCTTTCTCATCATCCTGGAATCCAGCGAAGTGCATGGACAAGGCTTTCATCCCCTGGTGCTTGGACAGAAACAGCAGTCTGATTTGCGTTAAAACAGACTGCTGCATTTTTATTTTTTTAAATATTTCGCCACATATTGTCCAGTATATGATTCCGGATTCTCTGCTATCCTCTCTGGCGTTCCCTCCGCCACGATAGTTCCTCCTTTGTCTCCGCCTTCCGGCCCAATATCTATGATATAATCTGCTGTCTTGATGACGTCCAGATTATGCTCAATGACGACTACCGTGTTTCCGCCTTCCGCCAGACGCTGCAAAATCTCTATCAATTTATGCACATCTGCAAAATGAAGTCCCGTGGTAGGCTCATCCAGAATATAAATCGTCTTTCCGGTACTGCGTCTGGAAAGCTCCGTTGCAAGCTTAATACGTTGTGCTTCTCCTCCGGAAAGCTCTGTAGAAGGCTGCCCCAGACGAATATAAGAAAGTCCCACATCATACAGAGTCTCTATTTTTCTCTTAATGGACGGAATATGCTCAAAAAATTTCAAAGCTTCTTCCACCGTCATATTCAATACGTCATAAATGCTTTTTCCCTTATACTTTACATCCAGCGTTTCCCTGTTATAGCGTTTTCCTCCACACACTTCACAGGGAACATATACATCCGGAAGAAAGTGCATCTCGATTTTCAGGATACCGTCTCCGGAACACGCCTCGCATCGTCCGCCCTTTACATTAAAACTAAAACGGCCCTTTTTGTACCCTTTGGCCTTCGCATCGGCCGTGCTGGCGAACAGATCCCGAATCTGATCAAAGACCCCCGTATAAGTCGCCGGATTTGACCTCGGCGTCCTTCCGATCGGCGACTGATCGATAGCGATTACTTTGTCTAACTGTTCTACCCCCTCTATCCGTTTGTGCTTTCCCGGAATCATTCTTGCCCGGTTCAGCTTCTTTGCCAGCGTCTTATAAAGAATCTCGTTTACCAGAGAGCTTTTTCCTGACCCGGACACACCTGTCACGCATGTCATTACTCCCAGGGGAATTTTCACATCAATATTCTTGAGATTATTCTCCTGTGCGCCCACGATCTTCAAATACCCTGTCGGTTGTTTACGCACCGAAGGAACCGGTATCTTTCTCTTCCCGCTCAGATATTCTCCCGTAATCGACCCCTCTTTTTCCATAATCTCCTGTGCGGTTCCCGCCGCCACAACTTTTCCGCCATGTTCGCCTGCTCCCGGCCCGATATCTACCACATAATCCGCCGCACGCATCGTATCTTCATCATGCTCCACCACGATCAGCGTATTCCCCAGATCCCGCAGATTCGTCAGTGTCCGCAGTAGTTTGTCATTGTCCCTCTGATGCAGTCCGATACTCGGTTCATCCAGAATATAAGCGACTCCCACCAGGCCGGAACCAATCTGAGTCGCCAGCCGGATACGCTGCGCCTCTCCTCCGGAAAGCGTTCCCGTAGCCCGCGCCAGTGTCAGATATTCCAGCCCAACGTCTACCAGAAATCCTACTCTGGCATGGATTTCCTTTAATATCTGTTTTCCAATCATAAGCTGATGCTCGGAAAGCTCCAATTTTTCCATAAATTTCTGCAAATCCCGAATGGACATGGAAGTTACTTCATGGATATTCTTCCCCCCCACGGTTACTGCCAGGGCTTCTTTCTTTAAGCGCTGTCCCTTACACATCTTACATGGTGTAATTTGCATAAAGGTTTCATATTCCTGCTTGATACTCTCCGACCCGGTCTCCCGATAACGGCGCTCCACATTTCGAATCAGTCCTTCAAACGCCACATCGTAGATTCCCTCGCCCCTCTGGCCTTTGTAACGTACCTTTACCACCCTTCCGTTCGTTCCATGAATCAGCATGTCACGAATGTCCTGCGGAAGCTCTTCATAAGGCGTATGGAGATCAAACTGATATTCCTCCGCCAATGCATCCAGAATTGCCCTTGTATAACTTCCTTTATCCGTGCAGGACTGCCAGCCTATGACAACAATCGCCCCATCCGCAATGCTTAAGGTTTTATCCGGAATCATGAGATCCTCGTCAAATTCCATTTTATATCCCAGACCGTAGCAATCCGGACAGGCGCCAAATGGATTATTAAAAGAAAAACTTCTCGGCTCGATCTCATCGATACTGATTCCGCAGTCCGGGCAGGAAAAGCTCTGGCTGAAACGAATGGTTTCCTCTCCATTGACGTCCACGATTGCCAGCCCTTCCGCAAGTTCCAGTACCGTTTCCAGTGAATCTGTCAGTCTTTTTTCTATACCGCTCTTTACGATCAGGCGATCCACTACGATTTCTATATTGTGCTTGATGTTTTTATCCAGCGAAATCTCTTCCGACAGCTCATACAGGCTTCCATCAATCTGTACGCGCACATATCCGCTTCGTTTCGTCTGTTCCAAAAGCTTAGCATGTGTTCCTTTTCTCCCCCTGACTACCGGCGCTAAAAGCTGAATCCTTGAGCGCTCCGGCAATGCCATGATGTGATCTACCATCTGATCTACCGTCTGTTTTCTGATCTCCTTTCCACATTTCGGACAATGCGGGATGCCGACCCTGGCATAGAGCAGACGGAAATAGTCATAGATTTCCGTCACTGTTCCGACCGTAGACCTCGGATTACGGTTCGTAGATTTCTGGTCAATGGAGATTGCAGGCGGAAGCCCTTCGATACTTTCCACATCCGGTTTTTCCATCTGCCCCAAAAACTGCCTTGCGTAAGAGGACAGCGATTCCATGTATCTCCTCTGCCCCTCTGCATAGATCGTGTCAAAAGCCAGCGATGATTTTCCCGAACCGCTCAGGCCGGTAAGGACTACCAGCTCATTTCTTGGAATATCCAGATCAATATTTTTCAGGTTGTTTTCATTTGCTCCCCGGATTCGAATCATCGGTTTTCCGTCTCTGATTGCTGCCATATTTTCCTCCTGTTTGTTCCTTGTGAAAGCTCCGCCTTAGGGCAGATCTGCCAACTGTTTTTTCAATACGATCATTTTATCACGCAGGCGCGCCGCTTCTTCAAAATTCAGCTCCGCCGCCGCCTGTCTCATCTTTTTCTGAAGCTCTCCTGTCAGTTTTTCCAGTTCTTTTTTCGTCATGGATTCCGGATCTTTTTCGAAATCCTCCTCTTTTCTCTCGACTTCCTTTGAAATACTGATCAAATCACGAACCGCTTTTTTGATTGTCTGAGGCGTGATACCGTGCCTGTCATTATACGCCTCCTGAATCTTCCGGCGCCGCTTCGTCTCATCAATCGCCAGACGCATGGAATCTGTCACCACGTCGGCATACATGATAACATGTCCTTCTGCATTTCTCGCCGCCCGTCCGATCGTCTGCACCAAAGAAGTTTCTGAACGCAGAAAGCCTTCTTTATCCGCATCCAGAATCGCTACCAGTGTAATTTCCGGTATATCCAGACCCTCTCGCAGCAGATTGATACCCACCAGCACGTCAAACACGTTCAGGCGCATATCCCGAATAATTTCTGTCCGCTCAAGCGTATCGATATCCGAATGCAGGTACTTTACCCGGATGCCGATTTCCCGCATATAATCCGTCAGATCTTCCGCCATCCTTTTTGTCAGGGTCGTAATCAGAACCTTGTTTCCTTTCGACACTTCCTTATTTACTTCGCCCACCAGGTCGTCAATCTGCCCTTCCACCGGACGCACCTCTACGTCAGGGTCCAGCAGGCCCGTGGGGCGGATAATCTGCTCTGCCCGGAGCAGTTCATGATCCGCTTCATATTCTCCCGGTGTGGCGGATACGAAAAGCATCTGGTCGATTTTGCTCTCAAACTCCTCAAAGTTCAGAGGACGGTTGTCTTTTGCCGAAGGCAGACGAAATCCATAATCCACCAGCGTCGTCTTTCTGGACTGGTCTCCCGCAAACATTCCCCGAACCTGAGGGACTGTCTTATGGGACTCGTCTATGATAATCAGAAAATCATCCGGGAAATAATCCATCAGCGTGTGAGGCGTCGCTCCCGGTTCCAGCCCTGCCAAATGCCTGGAATAGTTCTCGATGCCGGAACAAAAACCCGTTTCTTTCATCATTTCAATATCAAAATTCGTCCGCTCTGCAATCCGCTGCGCCTCCAAAAGCTTGTCCTCACTTTTAAACCAGCGCACTCTTTCTTCCAGCTCTGCCTCAATATTCTTCGCCGCCTCCAGAATCTTCTCCATCGGCACTACATAATGAGAGGCCGGGAAAACCGCCGCATGTTCCAGACTGCTTTTTACTTCCCCGGTCAGCACGTCAATCTCCGTAATCCGGTCGATCTCGTCTCCAAAAAATTCTACCCGGATCGCCGTGTCCGTATTCATTGCCGGAAAAATCTCCAGTACATCTCCCCTCACCCGAAACGTACCTCTTTTAAAATCCATATCATTCCGGTCATACTGAATGTCGATGAGCTTACGCATCACCTCATCCCTGTCCTTCTCCATGCCCGGACGCAGGGAGATCACCATCTCCTTATAATCCACCGGGTCGCCCAGTCCATAGATACAGGACACGCTGGAGACAATGATCACATCTCTTCGCTCTGCCAGCGCCATCGTTGCCGAAAGACGCAGCTTGTCAATCTCGTCATTGATGGCAGAATCCTTCGCAATGTAGGTGTCAGAGGATGGAACGTAGGCTTCGGGCTGATAATAGTCGTAGTAGGACACAAAATACTCGACTGCGTTATTCGGAAAAAACTCTTTAAATTCGCCATATAGCTGCGCTGCCAACGTCTTGTTATGCGGTATGACAAGGGTTGGTTTATTTAATTGCTGAATGACGTTTGCCATCGTAAATGTTTTACCAGAACCAATGACGCCGAGAAGGGTCCCAAACTGGTTACCCTCCTTGAAACCTTTTACTAATTCTTCAATTGCCTGCGGCTGGTCGCCTGTGGGGGCGTATTGCGATACTAATTCAAAATGATCCATGATAATAATCTCCATGCAAACGATTTCCATCTTGGAAATCGTTCATTCCTTATAAGTTCTTCTGCTTAATTGTGCAAGTGCCTTGCACAATGATTACTAATATACTTTGAAATACCTCATTCGAACAAAAATTGCTACGTACGGCAACTTTTACTCCCATCCCCTTTGTCCACTTCCAACAATTCAATACCTAAATGGTGTCTTAAATCTTCATTTTCACCCCTCTCCACTTTCCTCCTCCATTTCCAATAACATACGGTCAAAATCACTCTGATACAACTGATCCTGCCTTATACGGTATTTTTCAAATTCACTCAGCGCATGCTGTTCTGCTATTTTTGCTGAAATAGTCCCTGCATGTGTCAAAATTTCTTTCTTAGATAATCGCAAAATTCCTTCAAACTGTTCCGCCCAGTCTTCCATCGTCATTGGAACATGTTCTTCTGCACGCAATTCCGCAAGATCCAGATAGGCATTGACAATCCTTGCCATTGCAGATAATTCATCTTCTGTCAGATAGTTTTTCGCCACAACTACATCAAATCTCTGAATTTTTCCATTTGGTGAATCTTTCCATGTCTGAAGCCCCATATGCTCCTTCTCACTGTCTGCTCTATGGTAAATCACCTCTGCCGCAGTTTCCCCATGAATTGCCCAGTGAAGTTGATTTTGGACTCTTGCAAAAAAACGTCTGGTTGTATGTGCTTTTGGATCATAATCTATACTTGTGGCATATATATCCGTAACCTTCTGATAAAATCTCCGTTCCGATAACCGAATTTCACGGATTCTTTGTAATTGTTCCTCAAAATAATCCTTTGTTAAAATTGTCCCAAAATTTTTGAGCCGTTCATCATCCATTGCAAAGCCTTTAATGGTAAATTCTTCTATAATACTATTTGCCCATTTT
>CALCMD010000062.1 GCA_937965795.1 uncultured Lachnospiraceae bacterium
CTTTAACAGAAATAAATAGAAATTCTAAAATATCATTGACTTCGTATTACAAATGTGATAAATTACATTCTATAAATATGTAATAACAAGAGAATATGAAGAAAAAGGTATTTGTATTGCTTGTTTGTGGAATGATGTTTTTGGAACAAATGGCAGTGTTTGCAAATGGGAGAAGTGATGCTAATATTCAGACAGAGATTTTAGAATCCCATCAGATTGTACAGATTCAGGAGGAAGTAAGGCAGACGGTACGTGATGAAGAAAAATATATTGACCGTTTTATTGTCAAATATATAGATGGTAAGAAGAAGGACAGCGTAGAGGTGAAGTCTGCGTCGAAAAAGGCATACGAACGGGCAAAGAAGGAAAAGACGAAGTTAAGAGCAGCATTAGAAAGTAAGTTAGAAAATGCGGAATTACAGGAACAAAATATATTTACAGAAATGATGGGGTTTGAATTTTGCACTGACTTTTAATTATCCGATTCAGGAGTATACCATTGCTTTTTTAAAAGTGAAAAAGGATGGGAAAATAGAGTGTCAATCAAAAGTAAGCAGTATAGATGACAGGAAGAAAATATATATTGTACCACCAAGTGATGGTTATCAGAGTGGGCATCCTTATTCTATAGATATGAGTATGATAAGGTCAGATGGAGGAAATGCGTTAAACAAAGAGAATGTCTTTTGGTTTTATGTTCCATAGAAAAGAGAATATGAAATTTTGGAGGAATAGAGATGAAAACAAAAATTAAATTTATATTTTTATTTGTACTAAACATGTGTATCCTGATATATATTCCATTGTGGGTTCAGGCAGAGACTTTAATACAGCCGCCGACAGGTGTGAAAACGGACAGCGAACTGATTTTATTGGGGTGGCCTGGCATGATTCCGTCATCAGTTTTGATACAGTGGGAGCAGCCGGAAACGGAAGAACTGGTGGGATACAACATTTATGAGGTTATCATTGAAAAAGATGGGACAATGAGATATGTGAAACTCGGTAATGTAAATGCAGATGAAACAGAGTATAAAGTCAGAGATGAAATATTCGGCTGTCATCGTTTTGTTATAACTTCTGTAATAGCTGATGGCCGGGAAAGTGATTATTCGGAAATGGCGACAAGCAGAGTGTTCGATCATTTATGTATCAGAAATGTGAAAGTGGAAGATTCAAGCATATCTCTGGGATGGGATGCTCCGGAATTTCAGGAGGCAGAAGAATATGAAATATGGTATTGTGAAGATAAGTATCAATATTGGGAATATTATGGTAAAGAAGAGGATGCTTATGAGAAGGTCAGCAGTCTTGCAGGAGATGTAAAAAGTTATACAATCAATGGACTAAAGCCTGATACAGAGTATGTTTTTAGCGTAAGAGCATATTCGGAGGGAAAAGTTCTGGATCGTTCTGATTTTAAACAGGTCAAAACAACCATTCCGGAATGGACAAAAGCAATCGTATATTATAAAGATTCTCACACAGGAGAGATGATTGGAACAAAGTTGGTAGAACAGATAAAAACAGGGGATCCGTTTTGTTATGAGCCAGAAGAAAAATATACTTCGCCTAAGGGGAAGGTTTACTTGTATGACAGAGCAAAAACAAATGTGCCCCTGGAAATTAAAAAGTTGAGCTGGAATCCGGAAGATAATGTGATAACAGTGTATTATACAGAAAACATAGAGCCAATCCAGGAGAAACGCATCAAAATAGAGCGTGTCAAACTACAGAAGCCTGTCAATATGCGTGGAGGAAAAATAAAACTGAGATGGAAAAGGAATTCCGGTGTCAAAGGTTATCAGATTACTTATGCAGACAATAAGAAATTCAAAAGAGCAAAGAAAAAAACGACAGGAAAAAACACCTTTACGATAAAGAAAGTGAAGAAAGGAAAAACATACTATGTGAAAATCCGGGCATACAAACTGGACTCTGCAAAGAGAAAGGTATATGGAAAGTATAGCAGGATACAGAAGCTGAAAATCCACAGATAAAGATGCTACGGCTAAAGAATCACCTGTTTTTCCAAATATCCCTCGAAGCATCGTTGACAAAAGAAAGCTTCTCTTTTATAATAATGCAGGAACGGCGATGAAAAGAATAAGTAACAATATGGAAATCCAACAGAAAGCAGCCGGAAGATGAGAGGCGCAGGAGGAACTTATTGTGAATACCTCTTGGAGCTTCGCACCAAACGTCAGAGAACAAGTAGGCTGCGGCGGATGGCACACGTTATCGTGCCGGAGTATAGAGAGGTCTGTACTTACTGAGGCATACAGTGTGAGCTGTGTGTGAAAAAAGGTGGTAACACGGGATCATGCTCCCGTCCTTTTAGATGGCTAAAGGGACGGGATTTTGCGTTTTTATTTCCTGTCCTGTACTTGAAATAGCAAAATTCATATGCTATATTTAAAATTAGTATGTAAGGAGAAAAGACGATGAAAATTTACGAAGAACTGGTGGCACGCGGGCTGATTGCCCAGGTGACAAACGAAGAGGAAATCCGGGAGATGGTCAACAATGGAAAGGCGACTTTCTATATTGGATTTGACCCGACAGCGGACAGCCTTCACGTAGGACACTTCATGGCGCTCTGTCTGATGAAGCGTTTGCAGATGGCAGGAAATAAACCGATCGCTCTGATTGGCGGCGGCACGGCTATGGTAGGCGACCCGTCCGGCAGGTCGGATATGCGTCAGATGATGACGACAGAAACGATTCAGCATAACTGCGACTGCTTTAAAAAGCAGATGAGCCGTTTTATTGATTTCAGTGAAGGAAAGGCATTGATGGTAAACAATGCGGAATGGCTGACAAATCTGAATTATATTGAGTTTTTGAGAGATGTAGGGCCGCATTTTTCGGTTAATAACATGCTTCGAGCAGAGTGTTATAAGCAGAGAATGGAAAAGGGATTAAGTTTCCTGGAGTTTAATTACATGATTATGCAGAGCTATGATTTCTACGAGTTGTATCAGAGATACGGCTGTAACATGCAGTTCGGAGGGGACGACCAGTGGAGCAATATGCTGGGCGGTACGGAGCTGATTCGAAGAAAGCTTGGGAAAGACGCACATGCCATGACGATTACGCTGCTTTTGAATTCCGAAGGGAAGAAAATGGGAAAGACCCAGTCAGGGGCGGTGTGGCTTGACCCGGAGAAAACGTCGCCGTATGAGTTTTACCAGTACTGGAGAAACGTGGCGGATGCGGACGTGCTCAAATGTATCCGTATGCTGACCTTCCTTCCACTGGAAGAGATCAATGCGATGGATGGATGGGAAGGCAGCCAGTTGAATAAGGCAAAGGAAATCCTGGCGTATGAGCTGACAAAGCTGGTGCACGGCGAAGAGGAAGCAAAGAAGGCGGACGAGGCGGCAAAGGCCATTTTTGCAGGAGGCGGAAAGAGCCAGAATATGCCGACGACTACCTACGAAAAGGATGCGCTGGATGCCGGGAAAGATATGATTACTCTTTTGGTAGATACAGGGCTTGCGAAGAACCGTTCCGAGGCGAGAAGGCTGATTCAGCAGGGCGGGGTCAGTGTCAACGATGAGAAAATCACAGACTTTGCGAGAGTTTTTACCAGTGCGGATTTTGATGCAGACGGTGCGCTGGTGATTAAAAAAGGAAAAAAAGGATTCCATCAGGTAAAAGCCAGATAGGAGGAAAACAGATGGCATTTTTAGCAGAATTTATAATCACGGTGGTTCGAATGCTTCTTCTCGTGGGAGTGGCAGTCGGAGGAATCAAGTTGGGAAAAGTTTTGCGTGACCGGAAAGATGAAAAGACTGCGGCGGAAAACAAGGCAGCCGAACAGATTCAAAAATAAGATGACACAGGAGGAGTTATTGTGGAAAGATACGGTGTAAATGAATTGCGTAAAATGTTCCTGGAGTTTTTCGAGAGCAAGGAACATCTGGCAATGAAAAGTTTTTCTCTTGTACCGCACAACGACAAGAGTTTGCTGCTGATTAATTCAGGTATGGCGCCCTTAAAGCCATATTTTACCGGAGCGGAGATTCCGCCCCGCAAAAGAGTGACGACCTGCCAGAAGTGCATCCGTACAGGTGATATTGAGAATGTAGGAAAAACGGCGCGTCACGGCACCTTTTTTGAGATGCTTGGAAACTTCTCTTTTGGGGATTACTTTAAAAAAGAAGCGATTCGCTGGTCATGGGAATTTCTGACAGAGGTGGTAGGGCTTGATGCGGACAGGCTGTATCCGTCTGTTTATGTGGATGACGACGAGGCATTCGATATCTGGAACAAGGAAATCGGCATTGCCCCGGAACGCATCTTCCGTTTTGGAAAGGCTGACAATTTCTGGGAGCACGGTGCAGGCCCCTGTGGTCCATGCTCTGAGATTTATTACGACAGAGGAGAAAAATACGGATGTGGAAAACCTGACTGTACCGTGGGCTGTGAGTGCGACCGTTACATGGAGGTTTGGAATAATGTATTTACCCAGTTTGATAATGACGGGAAAGGAAACTATGCGGAGCTGGAGCAGAAGAATATTGATACCGGTATGGGGCTGGAAAGACTTGCAGTGGTCGTACAGGATGTGGATTCTATTTTTGATGTAGACACCATTGAGGCGCTCAGAAACAAAGTCTGCGAATTCGCAGGCGTTGCTTATAAATCAGATGAAAATAAGGATGTGTCCATTCGTCTGATTACCGATCATATCCGTTCCGCTACTTTCATGATCTCAGACGGAATCATGCCGACGAATGAAGGAAGAGGCTATGTGCTTCGCCGTTTGATCCGCCGCGCGGCGCGTCATGGAAGGCTGCTTGGAATTAAGGGAGGCTTTCTTTCCAGGCTTAGCGAGACTGTGATTGAAGGCTCGAAGGATGGGTATCCGGAGCTGGAGGAGAAAAAAGAGTTTATCTTTAAGGTACTTGCGCAGGAGGAAGAAAAATTCAATAAGACCATCGACCAGGGACTGAATATTCTGGCTGGAATGGAAGCGGACATGGAAAAGGAAGGGAAGAAGGTTCTGGATGGAAACAGCGCGTTTACCCTTTATGATACGTATGGATTCCCGCTGGATTTAACGAAAGAGATTCTGGAGGAAAAGGGGTATTCCATTGATGAGGACGGATTCAAAGCAGCGATGGAGGAGCAGAGAGTAAAGGCAAGAACTGCCCGTGGAACTTCCAATTATATGGGAAAGGATGCGACGGTTTACGATAAGATCGATGCTTCCATTACCACAGAATTTGTAGGATATGACCGCTTGAGCCATGCGTCAAAGATTACCGTTCTTACAACAGAAACAGAGCTTACGGAAGCGCTTTCCGACGGGGAAGAGGGAACGATTGTTGTCGAGCAGACCCCGTTTTATGCGACGATGGGAGGACAGGAAGGCGACACTGGAATCATTCGAACGACAGAGGGAGAGTTCCAGGTAAAGAATACCATCAAGCTGATGGGTGGGAAAGTTGGCCATGTAGGTCAGATGACAAAGGGAATGCTGAAAATCGGAGATGTGGTAACGCTGGAAGTAGAGGAAGCAGGCAGAAACGCTACCTGTAAGAATCACAGCGCCACCCATCTGCTCCAGAAAGCTTTAAAGACGGTACTTGGTTCCCATGTAGAGCAGAAAGGCTCGCTCGTGACGCCGAACAGACTGCGATTTGACTTTGCACATTTCGCACCGATGACCGCAGAGGAGATCAAAAAGACAGAAGAACTGGTAAACAGAGAAATCCAGGCGTCTCTTCCGGTAGTGACACAGGTTATGAACGTAGAGGATGCGAAGAAGAGCGGGGCAATGGCTCTTTTTGGTGAAAAATATGAAAATGAAGTGCGTGTCGTATCTATGGGTGATTTTTCAAAGGAGCTTTGCGGCGGTACGCATGTGGCAAACACGGGAATCATTACGGTATTTAAGATTGTTTCCGAGTCCGGTATTGCGGCAGGTGTGCGGCGTATCGAGGCGCTGACCGGAGACGGTGTGTTTGCTTACTATAAAGAGGTGGAAGAGAAGCTGGCGCAGGCAGCCGCTCTTTTAAAAACGACGCCGAATGAGCTGGCGGATAAGATCGGTCACTTGCAGGCGGAGGTAAAAGCGCTTCACAGTGAGAATGAATCCTTAAAAAGCAAGCTGGCGCAGGATGCTTTGGGCGATGTCATGGACAAGGTTCAAAAGATAGGGGACGTAAAGCTTTTGGCGGCATCCGTGGAGAATGTGGATATGAATGGCCTGCGTGACCTGGGTGACCAGTTGAAGGAGAAATTGGGTGATGGTGTTGTGGTACTGGCATCGGCAAAGGACGGCAAGGTAAGTCTGCTGGCTATGGTGACAGACGCTGCGCAGAAAGCCGGAGCACATGCCGGGAATCTGATCAAAGGCATGGCAGCGATCGTAGGAGGAGGCGGCGGCGGACGCCCGAATATGGCACAGGCCGGCGGCAGGAATCCGGAGAAGATTGAAGAGGCGTTAAAAGCGGCGGCAGAAATTTTATCAGAACAGATGAAATAGTTCTTGACGTAAGTGGAAAATATGATATAATAATTGTCAGTGCAATAAAAATACCCAGACAGTTGTATTATGCACAATCTACAACTGGAGGGAGGTTAGGTGTGAAGCTATGTCAAACGTAATCGTTAAAGAAAACGAGACTTTGGACAGCGCTTTGCGTCGTTTCAAAAGAAACTGCGCGAAGGCTGGTATTCAGCAGGAGATTCGTAAGAGAGAACATTACGAAAAACCAAGCGTAAGACGTAAAAAGAAATCCGAAGCTGCTCGTAAACGTAAGTATAACTAATATGTGCAGATGGAAGCCCCCGGTTTGTACCGGGGGTTTTTCAATGAAAAACAGAAAATGGAATAAACCGCTCCGGCATCCGGTATATATTATAGAAGGATGGAACAGGAGCGGTTTTTGTATGAAAAAAATTCTGGTAATGATGCTTGCGTTCTCGATCGTTTTCCAGGCGGTTCTTCCGGCACAGGCGGAAGAAGAGGGCGTCGAAATCGAGTCTCCGTCGGCGATTCTTATGGAGGCGTCTACGGGGACCGTGCTTTACGAGAAAGCGGCAGATGAACAGAGGAGCCCTGCGAGTGTAACGAAGGTGATGACAGCTTTGCTGATCTTTGAGGCGATCGAGAGTGGCAAGATCAAGCTGACCGATGAAGTTGCCACCAGCGCCCACGCAAAGTCTATGGGAGGTTCGCAGGTTTTTCTGGAAGAAGGGGAGAAACAGACGGTAGAGACGCTGATCAAGTGCATCATGATCGCGTCCGGAAATGATGCGGCGGTGACGATGGCGGAATACATAGGGGGTACGGAGCAGGAGTTCGTGAAGATGATGAACCAAAGGGCGAAAGAGCTTGGAATGGAGAATACGAATTTTGTAGACTGCTGTGGATTGACAGAGGATAAAAACCATTATACATCAGCCAGAGACATTGCCATCATGTCACGGGAGCTTGTGACCAGATTTCCACAGATTTACGATTATACGACGGTGTGGATGGAGAACATCACGCATGTGACGAAGCAGGGAACGAAGGAATTTGGCCTGACGAACACGAATAAGCTTTTGCGAAGTTATGATGGATGTAAGGGATTAAAGACGGGAAGTACCAGTATTGCGAAGTATTGCCTGTCAGCAACGGCAGTTCGAAACGATATCGAACTAATCAGTGTGATTATGACGGCGCCGGATTCGAAAACAAGATTCGCAAATGCCGCGGAGCTTCTGAATTATGGCTTTGGAAAATGTGCGCTTTACAGAGATGAAAATCAGGACGCCCTGCCCGAAATCCCGGTAAACCGTGGTGTGGAGGATACCGTGTCCTGCCGCTATGAGGGAGAATTTACCTATCTGGATACTGCCGGGGCAAATCTTTCTTCTGTTACAAAGGAGATCAAACTGTCAGAAAAACTGGACGCTCCTCTGGCGAAAGGAGATGCCGCGGGAGAAGCACAGTATTTTCTGGATGGAAAACAGATCGGAAGCGTGAAAATTCTGGTGGACAGGGATGTGGCGAAAGCCGGATTTCTGGACTATCTGAAAGAGGCATGGGAAGCATATTTGTGCGCTTGAGTTTCCGGAAGGATTATGCTATACTACTGGACATGAAAAAATTTGAAACAGTCCGGTACACGATACCAATAGAAAAAGAAAATTGCCATCCAACAGGAAAGATACGGATTGTTCTGCTCAGCGATCTGCATAACTGGTCATACGGAAAAAAGAATGAAAGCCTGATACGGGAGATCGGGAATCAGAAACCGGATTTGATCGCAGTTGCGGGAGATATGCTTACTTCCGAAAGAAAAAGGGAAGAGCAGGTAGCTTTGGAGCTTATGAAAGCGCTGGCGGAAAAATATCCTGTATATTACGGGAATGGAAATCATGAATACCGCATGAAGCTGGATACGGAGGCTTTTGGGGTGCGCTATGAGCGTTATGCCAGAGCGCTCCGGAAAGCCGGCGTTGTTTTGCTGGAAAATGAATATGCGGATCTGACGATAAAAGGAGTGCCGCTTAGAATTTACGGCCTTCAGATTCCGTGGCGTTATTATAAAAGATTCTGCTTTCAATCCATTTCCCCGGAGGGTATAAGAAAATGTCTGGGAAAGGGGACGAAAGGCCGTTACCAGATTCTTCTTGCCCATAATCCTGCAAGTTTTCGAAATTATGAAGCGTGGGGAGCAGAGCTCACATTGTCAGGGCATCTGCATGGCGGGTTTATACGGGTGAAGCCGTTTGGAGGTCTGCTCAGTCCTCAATGCGTCCCCTTTCCAAGATACGATAAGGGAGTTTTTGCGATAAATGGACGGTATATGGTGGTAAGCGCAGGGCTTGGCTCTCATTCCAGGCTTCCACGTATCGGAAATCCGACGGAGCTGGTCGTGATCGACCTGATACAGCCTTGAAAATCCCGAAAAAACCGGGTACAATAGAACCGTAAAACAAAGGACAGAGGTAAATTTCATGGGGATTTCCGTTAAATTGGAAGCATTTGAAGGCCCGCTGGATCTTCTTTTGCATCTGATCGATAAAAATAAGGTGAATATATACGATATTCCGATTGTGGAAATTACGAAACAGTATATGGAATATCTTCAGGAAATGCAGCGGCGGGATTTGAATGTGATGAGTGAGTTTCTGGTGATGGCGGCTACCCTTCTCGATATTAAGTCTAAGATGCTCCTGCCCAAAGAAGTGAATGAAGACGGTGAGGAAGAAGATCCCAGACAGGAGCTGGTGGAAAAGCTTCTGGAGTACAAGCTTTATAAATATATGTCTTATGAGCTGAGAGAAAAGCAGCAGGACGCTTCCCTTGCCATGTACAAGCCCCCGACAATACCGGAGGAAGTCAGCGCTTTCCGTCCGGAAGTAAAGATTGAGGAGCTGCTTGACGGAGTCACGCTCTCGAAGATGCACAGTATTTTTAAAGATATTATGAAAAGGCAGAAGGACAGAATTGATCCGGTGCGAAGCAGCTTCGGAACGCTGGAGAAGGAAGAAGTGGATATGGATGCCACCTGGGAGCGTGTAGAAGGTTACATACTGGAGCATGGAACGTGCAGCTTTGGCGATCTCCTTTTGAAAGGCCGGACAAGAATGCAGATTGTTGTTACGTTTCTTGTGATACTGGAGCTGATGAAGATGGGCAGGATTGAAATTATACAGGAAGACACATTTGCGGAAATCTATATTAAGGCAGCCGGGAAAGAGGATGAAAAGTGGAGCGAAAGAAAACAGAAGCAGTAATTGAGGCAATCCTTTTTGCAATGGGAGATTCGGTGGAACTGGAAAAGATAGCAAAGGCCGTGGAGCATGACACGGCAACGACAAGGAAGATTCTGCATGGTATGATGGACAGATACCGCATGGAGGACCGGGGCGTCCAGATCATTGAGCTTGAGGATTCCTTTCAGATGTGTACGAAAAAAGAGATGTATGAGTATCTGATTCGTGTGGCGAAGCAGCCGAGGAAGCTTGTTCTCACGGATGTAGCGCTTGAAACACTTTCCATTATCGCCTATAAACAGCCAATTACGAAGGCGGAAATAGAGAAGATCAGGGGTGTGAAATGCGATCACGCCGTAAATAAGCTGGTAGAGTACAATCTGGTAACGGAGCTTGGCAGAATGGACGCTCCGGGCAGGCCGATTCTGTTTGGCACGACGGAAGAGTTTCTGAGAAATTTCGGCGTGCAGTCTCTGGAGGAACTGCCAGTTCCGAACCCAGTGCAGATCGAGGATTTTAAGGCAGAAGCAGAAGAAGAGATTCAACTGCGGCTAAATGTTTAAGACAGGAGCGGACAGATGCCAACGACATATACGCATGACATATTTGGGAAATTGGTTTTTCAGAAACTTCCGGAGGAGATCAAAGCGGTAATCCTGCGGCAGAAAGCGGCGTATGCCATAGGGCTGCACGGACCGGATCTGCTGTTTTATTATAAACCTTTTCAGAACAATGAAGTGAATCAGATGGGACAGAGGATGCACGGGGAGATTGCGGCGGCATTCTTTGGGCATTGTAAAGAAAAATATCTTCTGACAGGGGATGAGGCGGTGCTTTCTTATACGCTGGGTTTTATCTGCCACTACATGCTGGACAGTACCTGCCACCCTTATGTGTATCGTTATACGGAACGGACAGGGGCGAGCCATGCGGAGATTGAGACAGATCTCGACCGGGCGCTTATGGAGAAAAACGGGAAAAATCCTTTCCGGTATCGCCCGTCATCGGCGCTCCGCGCCGACAGCCGGCTCATAAAAGCGATCGCTTCCCTGTTTGACGGAATCAGTGAAAAACAGATTCGAAAAGCAATACGGGGCATGAAGTTCTATACGGGTATTACGGTCTGCCGTTCTTCCTTAAAAAGATTCTTTCTGCTAAAAGGAATGCGGATTGCAGGAATCTATGAAGAGACGCATGGACGGGTGATGAGAAAGCGGCCGTTTCCTCGTTGTGAGGAGAGCACCGGAGAGCTTTTACGCATGGTAAAATGTGCGGTTTTTGAAACGGTCACGGTTCTGGAGGAATTTTACCGCACCCTGGACGAGCCGGCGGCATTGAATTACCGGTTTTTCAGAAACTACAGATAACACGTCCACAGGATTGAATAGGAAGGGGAAAACAGGCATATACTTTTCAAAAAAAGATGGAGAAGTAGAAAGCTGTGAAAAAGACAATCCTTATCATTTTTATTTTTTGTATCGTTATGATGAATTTTCGGATGGAGGCATATGCCGCTCCGGAAGAATTATACGCCCAGTCAGCCGTTTTGATGGATGCTGACTCCGGGCGTGTTTTATTTGAGAAAAACGGGGCGGAGCAGCGGCCGATGGCAAGTACCACAAAGATTCTGACCTGTATTCTTGTGCTGGAAAATGCGGGGCTGGAAGAATTTGCTGAGGTATCGGCAAATGCGGCGTCCCAGCCTAAGGTGCATCTGGGAGTAAGCGCCGGAGAGCGGTATTGTGTGAAAGACCTTTTGTACTCCCTGATGCTGGAGAGCCATAATGATGCTGCCGTGGTGCTTGCGGAGCACGTAGGCGGAAGTCTGGAAGGCTTCGCCGGAATGATGAACCAGAAGGCGCGGGAGATAGGATGCGAACATTCTTACTTTATCACACCGAACGGCCTGGATGCGGAGGATGCGCAGGGAATGCACTCTACTACGGCGGAAGAACTGGCGCGGATTATGCGCTACTGTATTATGCTTTCGCCGAAAAAGGAAGAATTTCTGGAGATCACCAGGACTCCATCATGGACTTTTTCAGATGAGGAGGGGAAAAGAAACTTCTCCTGTAACAATCACAATGCGTTTCTGGGGATGATGGACGGAGCGCTGTCCGGAAAGACGGGATTTACCGGAAAAGCGGGGTATTGTTATGTGGGGGCGTTAGAAAGGGATGGAAAGACCTTTATCGTAGCGCTCCTTGCCTGTGGATGGCCGAATAATAAAGGATATAAATGGCAGGATACCAGAAAGCTGATGGAGTATGCTCTGGAAAACTACGAATACCGGGATGTGTGGGAAGATGTTGCGTTTGAGGGGATTCCTGTGGAGGATGGCATTGCGGAAAGCGGAAAAATGAGGGATACGGCGTATGCGAGGCTGGGAGTTTCCGGAAGGGAGGAGATCAGGCTCCTGCTCAAAAAGGATGAAGAAGTTTCTGTGAAAATAAAAAGAGCAAAACAGCTTTCTGCGCCGGTGAGAGAGGGGCAGACGGCAGGGTATGTCCGGTATTATCTGGGGGATACGCTGATACGGGAGTATCCTGTTACAGTTCAGAATAAGGTAGATAAAATTGATCTGGACTGGTGTGCGAAAAAAGTTCTGGAGCGCGTTTGGCTGTGAGAAAAAAGGGAGAAGGAAGTGTCGGAAAATCAGACAAAATGCTTGAAATTTTGCCGGAAAAAGGATACAATTATAATCGGCAGAAAATTGGGAATGTTTTCAATATATAAAAATGGAGGGCTGAAGAATGGGTAATACAGCACAAAGCTTAGCAAGTACAAGAATTGCCGCTTTACTTGATGAGAACAGTTTTGTTGAAATCGGCGGATGTGTTTCTGCCAGAAGCACTGATTTCAACATGCAGCAGGCAGAAACTCCGGCAGACGGCGTCATCACGGGATATGGTGTGATTGATGGAAATCTGGTTTATGTGTACAGTCAGGATGCGTCTGTACTTGGCGGCACGATCGGAGAGATGCATGCGAAAAAGATTTCCGCAATCTATGATATGGCAATGAAAATGGGGGCGCCGGTGATCGGACTGATCGACTGTGCCGGGCTGAGGCTTCAGGAAGCCACAGACGCTCTGAACGGATTTGGAGAAATCTACCGGAAACAGGTACTTGCTTCCGGCGTGATTCCACAGATTACGGCGGTTCTGGGAACCTGCGGCGGCGGTCTTGCCGTTTCCAGCGCACTGACCGATTTCACGTTCATGGAAAGCAAAAAGGCAAAACTGTTTGTAAATTCTCCGAACGCACTGGACGGAAATCTTGCTTCCAAATGCGATACTGCATCTGCAAAATTCCAGAGCGAAGAGGCGGGTATGGCAGATTTTACCGGAACAGAAGAAGAAATCTTTGCGGGAATCCGGGAACTGATCTGTATGCTTCCGGCAAACAATGAGGACGACGCTTCCTATGAGGAGTGCACAGACGATCTGAACCGCGTATGTACAGATCTGGCAAATGCGGCGGGCGATACGTCTATTCTTCTTTCTAATATTGCGGACGATTCCGTATTTGTAGAGACGCAGGCAGATTTTGCAAAGGAAATGGTGACAGGATTTGTAAAATTGAATGGAATGACGGTGGGCGTTGTAGCGAACCGTACCGAGGTTTACGGCGAGGATGGAGAAAAGACAGCAGAATTTGACGCAGTCCTTACGGTAAAGGGAGCAAGAAAAGCAGCGAAGCTGGTGAAATTCTGTGATGCTTTTGAAATTCCGGTTCTTTCCCTCACGAACGTAAAAGGCTTTAAGGCAACCAAATGTTCCGAGAGAAATATTGCGAAAGCAGCGGCAGAGCTTACATATGCCTTTGCAGATGCGACAGTTCCGAAGGTAAATGTAATCATCGGTGCGGCATATGGAAGCGCTTATGTGGCAATGAACAGTAAGGCAGTCGGTGCAGATATGACCTTTGCATGGCCGACGGCAGAGATTGGCATGATGGATGCGAAATCAGCAGCAAGAATCATGTATCCTGACGCGGACGCGGCAGCTTTGAATGAAAAGGCGGCAGAATATGCAGGATTACAGTCAAGCGTTGTATCTGCGGCGAAACATGGATATGTAGATACGATCATTGAGGCGGAAGATACCAGAAAATATGTGATCGGCGCCCTGGAAATGTTATTCACGAAGAGAGAAGACCGCCCGGCAAAGAAACACGGCACGGTTTAAGCGAGGTGAATAATATGAAGCGAAAAATAAGAGGATTATTGCTGGTACTCTGTATGGTGTTCGGCGTTATGGGACTGACGGGATGCAGTTCTGATGCGGAGCTGAAGGACAGCGTAACGACACTGACAGACGACCAGGTAACGAATTATAAGACTTCGGCGGCTCAGACACTTCAGACAGTAGTCGGATTTTCGGATGCGGATATTGAGCAGTTTCTTTTGCAGGTGACGGATGCGTTCAGCGTTTCTGCGGTAGAGTCCTGGCAGGGAAACAAAGAAGAACTTGGCGCATTTCAGGAAATCACAGAGCAGGCCGTAGAAGAGTCCGGAGATGAGATCATCATTACTTCAAAGGCAGTCTTTGAAAAAGCGACGGCCAATGTAGAAATGATTCTGGACAAGTCCACCGGCGTGGAGCAGCCTGTAAGCATGGCGTTCAATGTAAACTATACGCTGGCGGAAACCATGAAGATGGCAGGACTGAATACACTGATGGGAATCGGCATTGTATTCCTTATGCTGGTATTCTTAAGCTTCCTGATTTCCCAGTTTAAGCATATCGCGAAGCTGGAAGAGAAGTTTACAAAGAGGAAAGAAAAAGAAGCTTCTGTTTCAGTTCCTGTAGCGGCAGAAGCGGAGGAAGAGGAAGAGCTCGTGGATGACGGAGAGCTTGTGGCAGTCATCGCAGCGGCAATTGCGGCATCTGAGAACACATCGACAGACAGCTTTGTTGTGCGTTCGATTAAGAAATCAAATTCCAGAAAGTGGAGAAGAGCATAGGTATAGGAGGATATAGAGATGAAAAATTATGTGATTACAGTAAACGGAACCGCTTATGATGTAACAGTAGAAGAAGGAACAGGAACCGGCGCTCCGGCAGCGGCGCCGAAGGCAGCTCCGAAAGCGGCGCCAAAGGCAGCTCCGAAAAAGGCGGCTCCGGCAGGCGGTGCGGGAGCCGTTAAGGTAGAAGCATCCGTGGCTGGTAAGGTATTTAAGGTAGAGGCAAGCGTGGGACAGAGCGTGAAAGCCGGCGACGCCATTATCATTCTGGAAGCTATGAAGATGGAGATTCCTGTTGTAGCTCCGCAGGACGGAACGGTAGCAAGCATTGATGTGGCAGCAGGAGATGCAGTAGAAGTTGGCGCAGCCCTGGCAACCATGAACTAATATTGGAGGTAGAGACATGTCATACGTTACAGACACATTGTCGAACCTACTCCAACAGACGGCATTCTTCAATTTGACCTGGGGCAACTACCTGATGATTGCGGTTGCGTGTGTGTTCTTATTTCTGGCAATTAAGAAAGGATTTGAACCGCTGCTTCTTGTACCGATCGCATTTGGTATGCTGCTGGTAAATATCTATCCTGATATTATGGCGAAGCCGGAAGATATGTCAAACGGTGTAGGCGGACTTTTGCATTATTTCTATATATTGGATGAATGGAGTATCCTGCCATCTTTGATTTTCATGGGCGTGGGTGCGATGACGGACTTTGGCCCGCTGATTGCGAATCCCGTCAGCTTTTTGATGGGAGCGGCAGCGCAGCTTGGAATCTATATGGCTTATTTCCTGGCAATTTTCATGGGATTCAACGGGAAAGCGGCAGCAGCGATTTCCATTATCGGCGGTGCGGACGGCCCGACTTCTATCTTCCTTGCAGGTAAGCTGGGACAGACAGGATTAATGGGACCGATTGCTGTGGCGGCATATTCTTATATGTCACTGGTTCCGATTATCCAGCCGCCAATTATGAAACTGTTTACGACAGAAGAAGAGCGTAAGATTAAGATGTCACAGCTTCGTCCGGTATCGAAGCTTGAGAAGATTCTTTTCCCAATTATTATTACAATTGTGGTTTGCCTGATTCTTCCGACCACAGCGCCGCTTGTAGGTATGCTGATGCTGGGTAATCTCTTCCGGGAGAGCGGCGTGGTAAAGCAGCTTACGGAGACAGCTTCCAATGCTCTTATGTACATCGTAGTTATCCTGCTGGGTACTTCCGTTGGTGCATCCACCAGTGCGGAAGCGTTCCTGAATCTGGATACTCTGAAAATCGTTGCGCTGGGTCTGATCGCATTTGCATTCGGTACGGCGGGAGGCGTTCTTTTCGGAAAGCTCCTGTGTAAGATTACGAAGGGTAAGATCAATCCATTGATTGGTTCCGCAGGAGTGTCGGCCGTTCCGATGGCGGCACGTGTTTCCCAGAAGGTTGGAGCAGAGGCAGATCCGACGAACTTCCTTCTGATGCACGCAATGGGACCGAACGTAGCAGGTGTTATCGGTACGGCGGTTGCAGCCGGTACTTTCATGGCCATCTTTGGCGTATAAAAGAGGAGGTTAAGAAATGGCACAGAATAAGAAAAAGCCGATTAAGATTACAGAGACGATTCTGCGAGACGCACATCAGTCTCTGATTGCCACACGTATGACGACAGAGCAGATGCTGCCGATCATCGATAAAATGGATCAAGTAGGTTATCATTCCGTAGAGTGCTGGGGCGGCGCTACATTTGATGCTTCCTTACGTTTCCTGAAGGAAGATCCGTGGGAGAGACTTCGTAAATTCCGCGATGGGTTTAAAAATACAAAGCTCCAGATGCTGTTCCGCGGACAGAATATTTTAGGCTATCGTCCATATGCAGACGACGTGGTAGAGTACTTTGTACAGAAGTCTATCGCCAATGGTATTGATATTATCCGTATCTTTGACTGCATGAACGATATGAGAAACCTGAAAACGGCAGTAAAGGCTGCAAATAAGGAAAAAGGACATGCACAGGTAGCGCTTTCCTATACTCTGGGCGACGCTTATACGATGGATTACTGGGTAGACATCGCGAAGAAGATTGAGGATATGGGTGCGAACTCCATCTGCTTTAAAGATATGGCAGGACTTCTTCTTCCGTATACGGCTACCGAGCTGATTTCTGCGATTAAGGGCGCCGTTAAGATTCCGGTACAGCTTCATACGCACTATACTTCCGGCGTGGCTTCTATGACTTATCTGAAAGCCGTTGAGGCCGGTGTTGACGTTATTGATACGGCTATGTCACCTTTCGCACTGGGTACTTCCCAGCCGGCTACGGAGGTTATGGTTGAGACGTTTAAAGGAACGCCGTATGATTCCGGGCTTGACCAGAATCTGCTGGCAGAGATCGCAGATTATTTCCGTCCGATTCGTGACGAGGCGCTGGAGAGCGGCCTTCTGAATCCGAAGAATCTGGGCGTAAACATCAAGACTCTTCTGTATCAGGTACCGGGCGGTATGCTTTCGAACCTGACTTCTCAGCTCAAGGAGCAGGGAGCAGAGGATAAATATTATGAAGTATTGGAGGAAGTTCCGAGAGTGCGCAAAGATCTCGGCGAGTGTCCTCTGGTAACGCCATCCTCCCAGATCGTGGGTACACAGGCGGTATTCAACGTGGTTATGGGCGAGCGTTATAAGATGGTAACGAAGGAGACAAAGGATGTCCTGAGCGGAAAATACGGCGCTACCATTAAGCCGTTTAATCCGGAGGTTCAGAAGAAGTGCATTGGCGACACGAAGCCGATTACCTGCCGTCCGGCAGACCTTCTCAAACCGGAATTAAAGACCATCGAGGCAGAGATGTCCCAGTGGAAAGAGCAGGACGAGGATGTACTTTCCTATGCGCTCTTCCCGCAGGTAGCGACAGAGTTCTTCAAGTATCGTGAAGCACAGAAAACAAAGGTAGACCCTGCGGCGGCAGATACGAAGAACGGAGCTTATCCGGTATAAGAAAACAGAAGAATCAAATAGAAAAAGATGCAGACAGTCGGAAATAGATTGTCTGCATTTTTTCTGTCGCCGGAAATTTGTTCAATTACTAAACCTATATAATGTATTTTACAAAGTGTTTTTATGGATATGAAATAGATTACAATTATATAGTTGACATTTTACAGAATATTGCGTAAAATAGAGGAAAAACAGCAGAATTAAATTATAAAACATATCTATTTCTATAATGAATATAGAAAATAGTTTTCTGTTTTTACAGGCAAATTGCAACATTTTGGAAATCGTAAGACACTATATTTATAAATCTATATTTTTTAGCAAAGGGGAGGAAAGACGAGTGGAAGGAGGGCGAAAAGTTATGGGGAAAATAAAATTTCAAAAAATGTATTTGGCGGCAGCACTGATTAGCACAATTTTTCTGTTGTGTTCCTGTGAAAGCCGTTCTGTGGAAACTGGAAAAACATGTGATTTTATTGAGGTAGAGAAGTTTGAAACAGGTTTTATTACAAAATCCTGTATTGTTCTGCAATCTGAAGATGATGTTTCATCGCTTAGGAAAAAGATGAAAGAAGAATATTGCTCAGAGGAAGTGTTTGCGGCGGATTTTGAAGAAGAAGCTTTGCTTTTCCTTACGATCTGCCGGGGAATTGATGAAAAGAGCACCATAGAATCTGTGAAGCTGGTGAAAGATGAGCAGGGGAGGATGAAAGGACAGATTCAGGTAAAACTGACAGCGCTTCAGGAGGTTATGGAAGGAGCGGCATGTTATGAAAACGCAATCCTTCGCTTACCCAAAGAAGATGCGGAGGCAGCAGAGTCTTTTGAAATCGTATATGTTTTGGAACCCTGGGAGAAATCGCATCCTGCATCGTAAAAAAAGAATCCTTCTTATGCAGAGAGTAGTGATTGGCATAAGAGGGATTCTTTGCTATGCTTTTCTGCCCTAATGCTCCGGAAACCTATAAATAAATTTATTTGTGGTGTTACATATTTGTTCCGATGATACACCAGTTGGCTCTACATAATGATTTCGTTGCATCCCGTATCTAAGATAGTGAGCTGTCCGTCTTTTAGATAATCATGTACGACATATTCCGGCAGAAACGATATTCCTTTATTTTTTAACAAAAACCGGGTTATCACATCTGTATTTCCCACTTCGAAAAAGGTACAGTTTTTATATTTACTATACTGAAGTAGTGTATTATGTAAAAATGATTTTATAAATGCGAAATAAATTACTCCAATATAGTTGGTATTTTGCGGAATATTGTGTAAAATGTAAGAAAATAGTAACTTTGTAGTATGTTATATATTTTTTCTATAAGGAATAGATATTGAGGTCAAAAGAGAGAACGGGGGCGTTGGTATTGATGTGGAGAAATAATAAGAAGCAGCTTTTTTGTTTGATTGCATGCGTTTGTTTTTTGGGAGTTATTGTGTTTATAGTAAGCCATAGAGCTGCATCCTATCCTGAAATAGATGCGCGTATTCAAAAAATGTTGGGTTATATGAAAATAGAGAATTGTAAAATAGAAAAATTAGCAGAATATGATAGCTTACAGATAGAATTGCCTGAGGTTACAGTTTCAGAAGAGGAAATACAGGAAAATATTGATGAATTGCTGGATATTTATGGTGAGGAAAGTGTGTCAGAAGATTTTGTTAAAAAAGAGCTGGAGATGAATTCTGTTCAAGAATATTATGAAAGCGTAAGAAAAGAACTCGCCGCATTTAAAAGAAACCAGGAATTAGTTTCGGCAAGAAATAAAGTTATGGATGATCTTATAAAAGGGAGTAAGTTTGCGCTAGATAAAGAAAGTGTAGCAGAATACTCTGTAGAAGTGGTGGATTCGTATGAAACGGAGGCATATCTTTATGATATGGAACTGGGAAAATATATTGAAAAGGAACTGCAAATGACAGAAGAGGAGTTCTTTGAGAAATGTTATCAGGAAGGAGAGGAGCTGATAAAGAATTATTTAATTGTGGGGGCTATTGCAAAGAAGGAAAATCTGGAGGTTACAGAAGAAGATATTGAAGAGCTTAGCGGAGTTTTTGAAAAGGATTTTGATGAGTATTCCGAGGAAGAAAAAACGTATATTCAATATCAGATTCTGGAAAACAAGGTATATAAGATGTTCATTAAGGAATAAAACGAGAAAGGGGGAGAAATCTATCATACGGTTTTCATGTTACTAAAAGGGTTTACGAAAAAATATGCAGGAGGATGAACAATATGAAAAGAAAAAGGATGACAAGCATTATTATTAGCTGTACTTTATTGATTAATACTGTGAGCATATGTACCTATGCTCAGGATAGGGAGGTTCGCTGAGTTATAAAAAACTTAAATAAGGCGTCGGAAAGAAACGGTAGGAATAGTAAGTCTGCCGTTTTCAGGAGGAAAAGACTATGAAAAAGATGAAATGTGCTATAGGCGCAGGTGTTTTTCTGGTAATTGCAGGGATGTTGTTTTTGTATCAGAGGGAAGAGGATACCGGCGGAGAGCGGCTTCAGGAAGTATACCGTGCGCAAAGCAGTGAAAAGCAGGAAACGGAAAATACGGGAGATACGGAACTGGAAACCGCCGACAATAGCGGAGCTTTGCTTGGAATATACAATAAGATTGAAAACAGGATGACGGTAGAATCCTTTGGGGAAGTGGCGAAGCGAACCGGCGATGAAGATGCAGATACTATTTATGAGGAATGGTATGGCGGAGCATATATCGAAGGAGGCAAGCTGATTGTCTGCGTGACGGATGAATCTAAAATCTCTGATTTTGGCGAGGATATCGTGCAGGATGCTTCTGTGGAGTTTCAAAAGGTGAAATATTCGATCAATGAATTGAATGAATTTCAGGACGATATGGAAGATAAGTACAAAAAATATTATGCGGAGTATCAGGGAACCGATACAGTGGAATTTGAAGTCGTATCTTCGATTACGGGAATAGGACGTCAAGAAAATGGAAACAAAATCGTGGTTGATCTTGCCCAGGTGACGCCGGAAAAGGAGGAGGTTTTCAGAAGGCTGTTCGGAGATGATGAGTATATCGAACTGAATAATGTAAGTCCAATTGATAGAAATTATGATTTTTGGTAAGCGGAAAGCACAGATTCAGGTAAAACTGACAGCGCTTCAGGAGGCTATGGAAGGGGCGGCGTGTTATGAAAATGCAATCCTTCGTTTGCCCAAAGAAGATGTAGACGCAGCAGAGTCTTTTGAAATCGTATATGTTTCTGAATCCTGGAAGAAATCGTATCCTGCACGATAAAAGCATTTTGTGAGCGAAAGAAATGATTTAAGAAATCCCTCTTATGCTGAGAGCAGTGATCGGCATAAGAGGGATTTTTTTCGGTGTTTTGCTTATTGAATTCTTACGGATTTTTTTGGGGACCATCGGCTGTAGACGGTTTGATTGCCTGCTCTTTTATAAGCACGAACCCGGACAATGCACTTTTTGTGCGGTTTTAACCTTTTGATGGTCTTATAATGCCCTTTGGTCTTTATGGTTCGTGTTCTGCCGCATATTGGGTTAATAACGCCTTTTGAGATGAGATTTGGCAAGGGGATATATCTTACATATTTTAAGAAATTGCAATTTATTTATGAGCTTTTAGAGCGATTTATTGAAATCTGCAAGTGTTTGTCTTATAATCATATATATGTTATATTGTAACTTGATAATGCTCGTGAGTGATTGCATGAAAATCAGTTATAAAAAGCTCTGGGTGCTCCTAATCGAAAAAGATATTACGAAGCCACGGTTGCGCAGGGACTTACGCCTTGCTACAGGAACCATGAGCAAACTTAATAAAGGAGAAGATGTCGCACTCTCTGTTCTCCTGCGTATCTGCGATTATCTTGATTGTGATATTGGTGACATTTGCGAAGCAGTCCGTGTAAAGAAAAAAATAAGTCCGTTTTATAGGACGGTAAGTTTAGTGCAATGATACTGGCAGGATGGTGAGATATGATGGCTGAAAGAAAGGTAAAAGCATCGAACAATGATAAGCTGCGAATCCGTAACAGCACCGTTGATTTTCTCGTATTTACAAAAGATGCACACGAAGACGGCATTGAAGTCCGTGTGCAGGATCACGATGTATGGCTGACACAGAAGGCGATAGGACAGCTTTTTGATGTGGATAGAAGCGTTGTTACAAAGCATTTGAAAAATATCTATGAAAGCGGCGAATTATCCGAAAATGTAACTTGTGCAAATTTTGCACAAGTTGCGGACAACGGAAAAACCTATCAGTATAAGTTCTATTCTCTGGCTGCCATTATTGCTGTGGGCTATCGCATCAGCTCCGGCAGAGCAACACAATTCCGGCAATGGGCAACAAAGGTATTGGATACATTCACAAAGCAGGGATATGTCCTTGATAAAAGCAGACTGATCAACGGGCAGATTTTTGATGAGGACTATTTTGATCACCTGATTTCCGAGATTCAGGAAATCCGAGCCAGTGAACGCCGTTTTTATCAGAAGATCACGGACATATATGCCACTGCCGTTGACTATTCCTTTGACAGCCAGATCACAAAGGATTTTTTTGCAACGGTACAAAATAAGATGCACTATGCCGTTCACGGCAATACTGCCGCAGAGGTTATTGTAGCAAGAGCAGACCACACAAAAGATCACATGGGGCTGACCTCGTGGCGCAATGCTCCCGATGGCAAAATCGTAAAAGCGGATGTATCTATTAACGAAATACAGGAATTGAACGAGATCGTCACTATGTATCTGGACTACGCCACAAGACAGGCCAGACGGCATATCCCTATGACAATGGCAGACTGGGCATCCAAGCTGGATGCTTTTTTGCAATTCAACGATGCAGAGATTTTACAGGACAAAGGCAAGGTAACTGCCGCAATCGCAAAGGTATTTGCAGAGAGCGAGTTTGAGCAGTATCGCATTATTCAAGACCGCCTGTATCAAAGTGACTTTGACCGTTTGATTGCCAGTGCAGAAGAAAGCGAATAACTAAGGGCAGAAAAAGCCCACTATCTGAGCAGTCAATACTGCGTGGATAGTGGGCTTTTCAGTATTTCAAGTCTCTGAAAATTCAGTATTGGAGAATACCATACAGGGAGGGATAACATATCACACTTTTGATATAATCGGGCACATCCGGTGAGACTTTCAGTTTTTTTCACCTATTTCTGGATGCAAACGAATCTCTGTTTGCTTATTGAATTCTTACAGATTTTTTTGGGGACCATCTGCTGTAGACGGTTTGATTGCCTGCTCTTTTATAAGCACGAACGCGGACAACGCACTTTTTTTGCGGTTTTAATCTTTTGATGGTCTTATAATGCCCTTTGGTCTTTATGGTTCGTGTTCTGCCGTTGATTTTATAGGAAATCTGGTAACCGCTGGCATTGTAGACAGAATACCAGGATACTGTGATACGTTTTCTTCCTGCGTAAAGGTAGATGGAAGGAGTACTTAATACAAGCCTGGCTTTATAATTATCATTGTAAGCATGTCCGCACTTGGAGCACTGATGGTGGGTGTAACCCTGTTGCGTATAGGTAGAATTTATATAAGTCGTTTTGTAATCCCTGCAATTCTTTTCTTGCGATTCCCCGGCGTCTGGGGTATACTTTACCCATAGGAAAAGCAGGAGCAGGAATAAGATGAGCAAAGTAATAATCATAGGCGGCGGCGCCGCCGGGATGATGGCGGCAGTAACAGCGGCGGAGAATGGACATGCGGTGCATGTATACGAAAAAAATGAAAAACTGGGAAAGAAGCTTTTTATCACGGGAAAAGGCAGATGCAACCTGACAAATGCCTGTGATATGGAAGAACTGTTTGATGCGGTGTGCACGAATGGGAAATTTCTGTACAGCGCATTTTACGGGTTTACGAATCAGGATGCCATCCGTTTTTTTGAAAAGAGCGGGCTGAAAATCAAAGTGGAGAGGGGAAACCGGGTATTTCCTGCGTCCGATCGCTCGTCGGATGTCATAGCCGTCTTGCAGCGCAGGATGAAAAGTCTGGGAGTAAACGTGCATCTGAACATGGCTGTGAAAGAAGTACTGGCGGAGGATGGATGCGTAAAGGGAATCCTTACAGAAGCCGGAGATGAGGCGGATGCCGATGCAGTCATCATCGCTACGGGAGGACTTTCTTATCAGACCACAGGCTCTACCGGGGATGGCTACCGTTTTGCTGAGGCGCTGGGGCATCAGGTGACGGAGTTGTCGCCGGCTTTGGTTCCGCTGAACGTAAAAGAGGATGTCGTAAAAGGTTTACAGGGGCTTTCGCTTCGAAATGTGCGTGCCGGAATTTACGATGGGAAAAAGCGTCTGTATGAAGATTTCGGGGAGATGATGTTTACGCATTTCGGGGTAACGGGCCCCCTGATTCTGACGGCAAGCAGCCGCATTCAGAAGCAGATTCGGAAGAAAGAGCTGAGACTGGCGATTGACCTGAAACCGGCATTGTCCGAGGAGCAGCTTGACCGCAGGATTCTTCGTGATTTTGAGGAAGCGAAAAATAAACAGTTTAAGAATGCCGTAAACGGGCTGTTTCCGGCAAAGCTGGTTCCGGTTATGATTGAAAAGTCAGGTATTCTGCCGGAGAAAAAAGTAAATGAAATTTCAAAAGAAGAACGCCATCATTTTTTGCGTCTGATAAAAAATTTTGAGTTGACCGTCACGGGTCTTAGAGATTATAATGAGGCTATTGTTACAAAGGGCGGCGTCCATGTAAAGGAAGTGAATCCTGCGACGATGGAATCCAGACGGGTATCCGGGGTGTATTTTGCCGGGGAAGTCCTCGATCTGGATGCAGTGACCGGAGGATTTAACTTACAGATTGCATGGTCGACGGCTTATGCGGCGGGAATGGGTATTCCGCAGGAAAAGGAAAGCGGAGGTTTGGCATGAGTTTTAATATCGCAATAGACGGCCCGGCAGGAGCCGGAAAAAGTACGATTGCAAAAAGGGTTGCAAAGGAACTGTCCTTTCTTTATGTGGATACGGGAGCGCTGTACCGTGGGATTGCTTTGTATCTGCTCAGAAACGGGATTTCACCGGAGGATGAAGAGCAGCTTGCGCAGGCATGCAGACAGATTCACATTGAGATTGCATATGAAAACGGCGAGCAGCAGGTGATTTTAAACGGTGAGAATGTCACCGATCAGATTCGGACGGAGGAAGTGGGAAATATGGCTTCTGCTTCTGCGGCGAAACTGTGTGTAAGAGAAGCGCTTCTGGCGCTCCAGAGAGAACTGGCGGCGAAAGCGGATGTGCTGATGGACGGACGGGATATCGGGACGAACATTCTGCCGAATGCCCAGTTAAAGATTTATCTGACTGCGAGTGTGGAAACCAGAGCCAGACGGCGTTTTCAGGAATTGCAGGAAAAGCAGGCAGCATGCACCATAGAGGAGATTGAGCGTGACATCGAAGAGAGGGACCGGAGAGATGCGACGCGCAGGATTGCGCCGCTCAGGCAGGCAGAGGACGCTGTATGGATTGACTCTTCCGAATTAAGTATAAAAGAAGTGACAGAGCGCATCGTCGCACTGTATCATGAGAGGGTATAAAGCGTGAAAGTAAAGGTAGCGAAAACCGCCGGTTTCTGTTTTGGTGTAAAACGTGCGGTAGATAAAGTCTATGAACAGGCAGAGAAGTCGGAGCTTCCGATTTATACGTACGGCCCGATTATCCATAACGAAGAAGTCGTCAAAGATCTGGAGGCGAGAGGAGTCAGGGTAATCAATGGAAAAGAGGAACTGGAAAAGCTGGAGAGCGGTACGGTCATCATTCGTTCGCACGGGGTGGCAAAGGACGTCCAGAGGCTCATTGAGTCGAAAGGATTAAATCTGGTGGACGCCACCTGCCCGTTTGTCAAGAAGATTCACAGGATCGTAGAAAGGGAGAGCCGGGAAGGAGCGGACATTATTATCATCGGCGACGACCGCCACCCGGAGGTAGCGGGCATCAAAGGATGGTGCGAAGGGACGGTAAAAGTGCTGGAATCGGAGGAGGAGGCACGGAATTTTGCCCATGATGCTTCACGGAAGCTGTGCATTGTGTCCCAGACGACATTTAATTACAAGAAATTTCATAAATTAGTTGAAATTATTTCCGAAAAGGGTTATGATATAATTGTTTTAAATACGATCTGCAATGCGACAGAAGAGCGTCAGACAGAAGCTCGCGCTATTGCGGGGGAATCGGACGGGATGATCGTCATTGGCGGCAGACATAGTTCCAATACCCGAAAGTTATTTGAAATATGCAAAAAAGAATGTGAAAATACTTACTATATACAGACACTCGATGATTTGGATGTACGTTGGCTACACTCCATGAGTAACGTAGGTATTACCGCAGGGGCTTCAACCCCAAATATTATAATTGAGGAGGTTCTGAAAGAATGTCAGAAGTAAGCTTTGAACAATTATTGAACGAGTCGTTCAAAACAATCCATAATGGGGAGGTCGTTGAGGGTACAGTCATCGATGTTAAAGAAGACGAGATTATCTTAAACATCGGCTATAAAGCTGATGGCATCATCACAAAGAATGAGTACTCGAATGACGCAAGCATCAAGCTTCAGGAAGTCGTTCACGTAAACGACAAAATGGAGGCAAAGGTGCTGAAAGTAAATGATGGCGAAGGCCAGGTAGCGCTTACTTATAAGAGACTCGCAGCAGAAAAAGGAAATAAGAGACTGGAGGAGGCTTTCGAATCACAGGAAGTACTGAAAGCTCCGGTAGCACAGATTTTAGACGGCGGTCTGAGCGTAATCGTGGATGAGGCAAGGGTATTTATTCCGGCAAGCCTGGTATCCGATACTTATGAAAGAAATCTTGCGAAATACGCAGGACAGGAGATTGAGTTTGTGATCAGCGAGTTCAATCCGCGCAGAAGAAGAATCATTGGCGACAGAAAGCAGCTTATCGTTGCGAGAAAAGCAGAGATGCAGAAAGCTCTGTTTGAGAGAATTCATGTTGGCGATGTAGTAGAAGGCGTGATTAAGAATGTTACAGATTTTGGTGCATTCATTGATCTGGGCGGAGCAGATGGTCTGCTTCATATTTCCGAGATGTCATGGGGACGTGTCGAAAATCCGAAGAAGGTATTTAAGGTTGGCGAGAAGCTTTCCGTTCTGATTAAAGACATCAATGGCGACAAGATTGCTCTGAGCCTGAAGTTCGCAGATCAGAATCCGTGGCTGACAGCAGCAGAGAAATATGCGGTTGGAAACGTGGTAGAGGGCAGGGTTGCCAGAATGACAGACTTTGGCGCTTTCGTAGAGCTGGAGCCAGGTGTGGATGCACTGCTTCACGTATCACAGATTTCTCAGGAGCATGTGGATAAGCCGTCTGATGTACTGAGCGTTGGACAGATGATCACAGCAAAGGTCGTTGATTTCAATGAAGCAGATAAGAAGATCAGCCTGAGCATGAAGGTTCTGGAGACTGCGGCTCCGGTCGAGGAAGAGACAGAAGAGTAATTACGGTATAAGAGTTCTTGAATCATAACATTTGCGATTGTATAGGTATCACTAAGCTGGAAGCGTGAAACAGAGCTTTCAGCTTTTTCTTATGTTAAGAATGTGTTTAAGAAATGTTTACAACCCCATGAAGATTTTTATTTTTTCCTTTGGTAGGATGTCTATAGAAAAAACTGGGGAGAAGATAAATGGATATTACCGTAAGACAAAGCAGAAATTATGAGGAGAACAGGAGAAGGCGGGAGCTACAGCGCAGACAGCGGCAGAGAGTGAGACGGATTCGGGCGGTAAAAAGGGGAATCGTCTGTGTCCTAAGTCTGGCCGGAATTTTGCTGATAGTGACAGGCATTCGGAAGATTCTGCCCTCAGGCAGCGGGAGAGCCGGGAAAGAGGCGGTGCTGCTTCATGCCGAAAACCAGGCGGGGGAAGCAGATGGAATAATTCCTGGAACAAGCAGCCAGGAAACGTCGGATATTCCTTATGTGGATGAATTGACAAAGCTGGCAGAGCAGGATGGCAGAATCAATCAGCTGATCGAACGCGCAGGGGAATATCCGGAAAAAGTGTTGAAAATGCTGGCAAAGAACATTGAAACACTGGATTTTGTGCTGGACTATTGGGATAAAAAAGATCTGCCCTGTGCGGACAGTATCGGACAGGCCCCGGCAGAGGGAGAGATACCGCTGCTTCTTCAGTGGGACGACCGATGGGGATATGGAGCTTATGGAAGCAGTATGGTGGCAGTCAGCGGATGCGGGCCTACTTGCATCGCTATGGTGGCGTCAGGGCTGACCGGAAGGACGGACATCACACCGTATACGGTGGCGGCATATAGTGAAAATAATGGATTTCTTACGAAGGAGCTCGATACAAGCTGGGATTTAATGACCTATGGATGTGAGGAATTCGGCATAACCGGGACGATGCTGGGACTGGATGAAAACGCTATGGCGAATACATTGGCAAATGGATGCCCGATTATATGCAGCGTGGGACCAGGAGATTTTACGGAAAACGGCCATTTTATCGTTCTTACCGGATACGAAAACGGGATGTTCCGTGTGAATGATCCAAACAGCAGGCTTCGGAGTGAAAAGACCTGGAGCTATGACACTTTGAAGGATCAGATCGTGAATATGTGGTGGTATGAAGCCGTGCAATAAAGATACTTTTTCTGTTCAATTTTGTCGTTTTATGTTATACTGCTCATAAGATTTATTTATAATTTAGAAATAGCTGTACAAAAGATCTCGGACGTAAGCAAGCAGGGAGGAAGAATTTGAAAGGAATTCTTCTGTACATTCCTGATAAAAGGCAGAAGCCCTGTAATCCTGACGAAATACTGGCATAGCAGAACCGGCAATTCCGGGAAGAAAGCGGCCGGTACGTTTACAGTAACAGGTGGAAGCTTTCGCAGGAACGCGATGAGCTTTGTCTACATAAGATGCTACGCTTTTATGAATGGCGGTATCCTCCAGGGGCAGATAATAATAGTTACGGTAATCCTGAAAGAAATATTTCATGGTTCCGCAAATGCCATGTACATTCAGACTGCATGTGGAGCCGCAGGCAGTCAGATATCCGGATTCCAGTGGGACAGAAATTTGTCTGGGAACAGGCGTAGAGAGTGAAAGGCGCAGAAGCAGTTCAAAAGAATTGCCCTGTCCGGAAATGGTTTCGGCGTGTGAAAGCTCAAATCTCCCATTGAGAAGCTCCAGATAGGAGAACAGAGGAAAAAGAGCTGCGGTACCTGACAGGTCATCATGGTTGTGGAGCAGGAGAAGGCGCTTTAAATTGTCATCCTTTGTTGTTTCAAACTGATGATAGACAGAAATCAGTTCGCCGCCGCTCATAGTGTCCTGTCTGGACAGATTCAAAAAATCTTCCAGTGATTTCAGATTCATGGAGGAAAGCTTCAGAAATTTTTTCAGGGGGCGTAGTCTTTGGTAGAGGTCGATGCTTGTCAGAGATTCCGGGAAAGCAGGCAGATGGTATACCGCGCATCTTTTTTTCAGAAAAGGCAGGTCAAAGGCATCTCCGTTAAAATGAATCAGGAAACGGAAATTTTTCAGAAAGCAAAAGAAAGCGGTAAACAGTGCAGCTTCATCCTTCTGTGACTCAGCGAGCCACTGGGTGAGCTGCCATTTTTTATCATTTTGAAAAAGCACGCCAATGAGGTATACAAAAGAGTTTTTCGGGGAAAGCCCTGTGGTTTCAATATCGAAAATGACGGATTCTTTCAGGCTTGGATGCTGCCCGATGGATGAGCTGATATTCCATGTTAAGGTATCTGTTTTTGTAATCATGGTGAGACCTCCCTGTCTGCTTGCTTAAGAATAGTATAACGCAGGTTCGGCTGTTTCGCAAAGTAAGAAAGGAAAAAGTTATGTGGAATTTGGAAATTTTAGGCGTTGACCTTTATCACATATTCGCCTGGTTATTTTTATACAGTTTTCTGGGATGGGCATGGGAGAGTTGCTATGTATCGGTGAAGGAGCGAAAACTGGTAAACAGAGGATTTGTTACGGGGCCGGTCTGCACGATTTATGGCGTCGGAGCCGTTAGCGTATATTTAATCTTAAGACCGCTGGAGGAAAACCTGGTGCTGCTCTATTTTGGAGGCGTTATTGTTGCGACGGCGCTGGAATATGTGACAGCAATCATTATGGAGAAAATGTTCCATACAAGCTGGTGGGATTATAGTGATAAGAAGTTTAATTTTCAGGGAAGAATCTGTCTGGAAAGTTCCGTTTTGTGGGGATTTTTTTCTATTGGTATGTTTCGGGTACTTCACCCGGCTGTACAATGGGCAGCCGGGCTGGTGGACGAGAGAACAGGGAAAATCATTCTTGGCGTGATTATGGTTCTGTATGTTTTTGATTTTACATTTGCTATGATAACGGCATCTCAGATCGGGAAAAAGCTGGAGCAGATGGAGCGTATGCTGACGGAATTCATGGAACATTTACAGGATTTAAAGATTTTTGCGTCAGCATCTGAGATTAAAGAGGCGCTGGAGCCTTACCGGAAAAGTATGAGACGACTGAATATCAGAGAGCGTATAGACAAATATCAGGAGATGATGACAGAATGGATAGAAAAGACGGGAAAAAGGGAACAGACAGAAGCTGCTTTTGAAAAGCTGAGGGTAGTAGTTGAAAAAATATCAAATATCGCTTTGAAAGGGAACTGGAACAGCAGACGTCTGTTTCGGGCATATCCCAGACTTAGAAAAGTCGGCAGAGTGCGGGAGAAAATGAAATCCTCCTATGGGAAGAAAAAGCACGGGAAAGACGTCGAAACAAAAAAATGAAGGTTTTCTTAACTTGATTGTAATTTAAAAGACAATGATTTATAATGTAGCTTATCGGAAGGAAACCAAGCACGAGCGAAGCGAAGTATTTGGTTTCAGCCGATAAGCTAGTAACAGACCGAAAGGTCTGGAACGGTTACACGAAGTGTAACGAGATGGAAGGAAACCAAGCACGAGCGAAGCGAAGTATTTGGTTTCAGCCGATAAGCTAG
>CALCMD010000063.1 GCA_937965795.1 uncultured Lachnospiraceae bacterium
TTCTAAAAATCTGCAAAAAACTATTGACTTTTCTTAGCAGGTTTTATTGCCATTTTTCAGGAAACGATGGGAAATAAAAGCAATCAAAAGTAAGACGATCAGGAGGAATGTATATGAACAAAGCAGTTATGATGGGTAGATTAGTCAAAGATCCGGAAGTACGGTATGTTAATACAAAGAAAGGGGAAATGCCGATCGCAAATTTTCGGATTGCAGTAAACCGTAGATTTGTGAAAGAAGATGGCGTAGATACAGACTTTTTTTCCTGTTCTGCATTTGGCAGATTGGCAGAATTTGTCGAAAAGTTTCTGCTCCAAGGAGTCAAGGTGATTATTTCCGGAACAATAGAAACAGAGTCTTATAAGAACCGGGAAGGCGAGCAGGTTTACGGTGTGCGTTTTCTGGCGGATGACATCGACTTTGCGGAAAGCAAACGGGCATTTGAAGAGCGCATGAATGCAGAAGCACAGGACGATCGGGGACGGCAGTCTTCCGGCCGGAGCACTTCTTCCAGAGAACGTAATGAGAACGGGGGCAGACGTTCCGGCGGCTCTAAACGGAGCGATGAATACGAGGATGAGCGAGACGCGGACAGGGATTCTGGCAGAAGAAGCTCCGGGAGCAGAAATTCCGGCGGCAGAAGTTCTGCGAGAAGCACAGCGTCTGAAAGGGGCAATGGAAGGAGTTCTGCAAGAAGCGCGGCGTCCGAGAGAAACAGTGGAAGGGGACGTAATGTAGACGATGAATACATGGAGATGGATGAGGCAGGCGAAGAGCTGGATTTTGATTGATGAGGTCTAAGAAAAACCAGAAGGAGGAAATGAAGTGGATGATTTAGAACACTGGATGAAAAATAACCGGAAACTTTGCGTTGTGACGGGGATTTTCGGGCTTTTGGTGTCCCCGTTTTTGTGGCCGTTTTTTCTGGCAGTGATCTTTCAGTCGCTGTCACTGGCGGTACCGATCATATTGGCGTGGCTGCTAATCAGGCAGCCCTGGAAAGATAAGGAGAAGCAGAATGAAGAGAGTTTTCAAAGAGAGCAGTATGGTAAAAGTACAGATACCTCAGAAATACATCCGGATGGCGCATCGCCCGATGATATGCCGAAGGATCGGGCGGAAGCGGGACAGGATCCGTTAAGCGAACAGGCGGATAAAAAGAAAGCAGAGCCACCGGACGGGGAAACCTGTCTTGCGCTTTTGTGGTATCAGAGGGAAGGACGTGAACGTTTTTTCTGCTTGAAAGAGAGTGCAAAAAAAGAAGGAAGGCAGGCGTTTTCCATCGGTAAGGAGGGAATCTGCAGTGTCCGAGGGAAACGTGGGTTCCAGCGGATCGGCGTCCTTCGGGGCTATCCGGGAAAACGGATATTAAAGGTGGCAAAAGAGATCAAAAAGGATGGTTTCTTGCTGAAGGAATCCGGAGATTATGTCTGGGTTTCGTGGAAAAAGGGGGAATGATAGATGCATTGTAAAGCGATGCAGCAGATCTATTACAATCCGGGAAACGGATATACGGTGGCCTCCTATATGACAGAGGAAGAACTTCCGCAGCAGGTCATGCTGCAGAACAAGGGAAACTATGGGATCTTCCAGGCGGTTGGCGAGGAACTCCCCACTAAAGAGGGATTAGAACTGGAACTGACGGGGGAGTGGAAGAATGGGAAATACGGCCTTCAATATGAGGTTTCCTGGTTTCATGTGGACACGCCTACCACAGAAGAAGGGATACGGGCGTATCTCTCCTCAAACCTGATCAAAGGGATCGGGCCAGTCATGGCGGAGAACATTGTAAGGAAATTTGGAAAACAGACCTTTTATGTGCTGGAACATACGCCGGAGAAGCTTCTGCAGGTAAGAGGAATCACGGAATCAAGGCTGGAAGAGATCTTAAAAGGCTACCGGGCCAGCAATTCTGTCCGGGAACTGATGGTATATCTGGCGCCTCTGGGGGTCACGCAGAGAAAGCTGGAAATGATCCAGGAGCATTTTGGACCGGCGGCAGCCAGCATTGTGCAGGAAACCCCGTTCCGTTTGTGCGAGATCAAAGGCTTTGGTTTCCTTACCGTAGACCCTATTGCGGTAAAGGCAAAAAATTTTAAGGCGGATGATCCGCTGCGTATTAAGGCGGCAATCAGCCATGTGATGGCAGAAGCGGAAGGAGAAGGGCATCTGTTCCTTACCAGCCAGGAGATCGTAAACCGGTCGGAACATCTGTTGAACCATAACAAGGAGCTGGAGCCGGTATCGGAGCGTGCCATCCGGGATGTGGGAAATGACATGATCCATGAGGAAAGAAGCCTGGTAGTAAACGGCGGCGCGTTCTATACCCCGAAATGCTTTCTGGCAGAGTTCGGAGCGGCGGCCGCCCTGGTGCGGCTCAGTATGCAGCAGGGAATGAAGGTAAAGGTGGATCACATCCTGAGAAAGGTGCAGGAAAAGGAGCAGATCGTCTTAAATAAGAAACAGCAGGAGGCGATCCGTATGGCGTTCGCACACCCGGTATCTATCATCACTGGCGGTCCGGGGCGGGGGAAAACCACCATCATCCGTTTTCTCATAGCAATCCAGGAGACGTTAAAAAAGGACGCTATGATCCTGCTCTGCGCACCAACCGGAAAGGCGAGGCGCAGGATGTATGAGAGTACGGGTTATCCGGCCATGACGATCCATAAAGCAATCGGGTTAACCGGAGAGGATGGAGAAGAAGAATGGAACGAGATGGAACCGATGCCGGATGACCTGATCATTGCGGATGAGTTCAGCATGGTGGACATGTTTCTGGCAGATAAGCTGTTTTCCTGTGTGAAAATGGGCGCCCGGCTGATCCTGGTGGGAGACAAAGACCAGATCGAGTCGGTAGGCCCCGGAAATGTGTTTAAGGAGCTGATCGATTCCGGCGTAATCCCGGTGACGGTTCTGGATGAATGTTTCCGGCAGGGGAAAAATTCTACGATCCTTCAAAATGGAGATAAGATTAACGAAAACCGTCTCGATCTAAAGTATGATGAATCCTTCCAGTTCCTTCCCGCATCGAATGCAAAAGAGGCGTCTGAACTGATTCAGAAGCTTTACCGGGAAGAACTGACGAAAGGTGAGAGAAAACTGGAAGAGGTACAGGTTTTATCTCCCCTTAGAAAAGATACTGAGGCCGGGTCTGACGCATTGAATGCCGTCCTCCGTGACATTGTAAATCCGAAACAGAAAGGGTATCCGGAGGTGGTAAACGGAAAACTGACGTTCCGGGAAACTGACAAGGTGATGCAGATCAAGAACAATGATGAGATCTCCAATGGGGATGTGGGGGAGGTACTGAACATCTACCATGAGAGCGGAAAAACAAAGATGCGCGTAGATTTCGGGGACGAGCGGATTATGACCTATGATGAGGAGGACTACTGGCCGCTGACCCATGCTTATGCCATTACGGTGCACAAATCCCAGGGCAGTGAATATCCGGTGGTGATCCTTCCGATGCTCTCCTGTTTCCGCAGGATGCTGCGCAGAAACCTTTTTTACACAGCGGTTTCCAGGGCGCAGGAAAAAGTGATCATCGTGGGCAGCAAAAGGGCAATCGCGCAGGCAATCCGTACCGATGTAACCACGAGACGGAATACCAGATTGGCGGTCCAGATGCGTAGGATTAAAGAGGAAATGCTGAGGCAGAACCAAAAATCAGCGTGAAAGGAGGAAACGATTTAAAGTGTTCATTGGAACAAAAAAACTGAAGAAAGAACTGCTGAACGAAAGAAAACTTTTGGAACAGGAACGGAAAAAAAGCCTGGAGGAAAGCAGTGAGCGGCAGGAATTGGAAATCCGTCTGTGGAGGGCGGAAGGAGAAATCCGGAACTACCAGTACCGGGAGAAGCACATCCGGGATGTGCTGAAATACGAGTACTGGAACCGGATCAGACCGTTGTATGCTATGGGAATGGAGGATTTAAAGCGTTCTGTGCGCCTCGATAACCTGTTTTTGGACAAGGGCAGTGGAAAATGGGGTGTTGTGGAGTGCTATTGCCTCCAGTGCGGAAATGCCCTTCAGGCAAGGTATTTTGACGATGAACTGGAAGCGCTCCGCTATATGGCGCTCCGGCAGGTGCTTGGAATCGCGCCGGCGTTTGATACCTGTATGGAGTGTTATCAGAAAAGCATGGAATTGTGCGCGTAGGGATGTTTTCCCGTTTGACCGGGACAGAAACATAATGTAAGAAAATAGAGATTTCTATAATTGCACAGGCAGGATATGAACGAATGGATTTCATACCCTGCCTTTTTGCATTTCAAAAAGGAGGCCGTGTTTTGGAAAAAGAAGTGGTGAGAAGTTATTATGTACAGCACGAATCCGAACTGGAGGATGTGTGTTTAATGAATGATCCCGGTTATCAGGAGCGGGAGCAGGAATTGAAGAAGGCTGTGGCAGAACTGGAGACGCTTTTAAAGGGATTCGGGCACGAGGCATGGCAGAAGCTTGACCGGGTGCTGACCGCCCAGAACTGCTGTGAGGCGTATGCATTGCGGGAAATGTATATCAAAGGCGTGCAGGACGCGTTTTCAGTTTTTGATGCAGGAAAGGGGGAGAAGGATGCCTGAGATCAGTCTTTATAACGCATGGACAATGAAACTGCCCCTGCCGGAACCGTTTGAAAAACTGGCAGAGAAGACAAAGAAAAAGCGGGTCAGCTATGAGGGGACGGAGTGTTCAAGCCACAATAAACGGCAGAAAGGACGTTCCGCAAAACTCCATCCGCCTACCTTATCGGCAATCCTGAGCCTGATCCAGATCGAGGAAGGTTCGTCTGACGGCGCCTGCGGCATCCGGAAAAGGAAGGACGTGGATTACTTCCTGATGGAATATGTAAAGCCAAAGGAAAAATGTGTCCTGGTATATAACTACAGGAACGGGCGCTTTGCCGGACAGCGGATCGCAGGAGAGCAGAAAGAGAAGCTGCTCTGCGTGGCGCCGGAGAAGAGCAGCGGGGAAGAATATCTGGCAGTGCTGGCGTATGCAAGCCTTCTGGCGGTAAGTCCTCTATATGACGCGGAGTTTTCTGAACAGTATTTCTGTTTGAAGGAGCAGTACCGGTGTGGATGGACGGAGCCGAAAGCGGCAATGCGGGCAGCGTTTCTTTGCTGCGACAACCTTTACCGCAGGCTTACTGCCTCCCCGGAAGAAGCGATCCCGCTGGAGCAGACACAGCTTTATGAGGAAGGAAAACTGGATTTTCTGTCAAATTATAAGATGGTTCTCGGTGTGTATGAACCAAACGACCATATCTGGGGGACGTTTGAGCATCTGATGGCAAAGGAACGGACATATGCAAACAGCACCATTGCGGATATGAAAAAGATCTATGGATGCGGATGGGAAGTATCTGAAGCGTCAAAAGGAAAGATACCGTCTCTCCCGGAAACCTATCAGGTGAGCGGGGATGTGGAAGAGATCCTGCAGCGGATCGTGGACACGCCTGCAAGGATGTTCATGCTGACCGGGAGTGCGGGCGGCGGAAAGACCACAGATGCAAAGATCATAGCCCAGGTTCTGGGGCTTCCTTATTATGTGTTTACCTGCGGCCCGGATACGGATGAGCTGACACTTCTTGCCAGCACCGTACCAAATATGGGCAGGAAGGCGGAAGAAACACAGGCTTTTCCCTTGCTTGAGGACCTGATGATGGATCCGGCGACCGCTCTTTCCATGATGAGCGGCGATTACCAGGAAGGGATCAGCCAGGAGGAGGCATTTGGACATCTTTTGGAGGCGGCATACCAGAAGGGATATGAGCAGGCAAAGAAGGAAAAGGATTTCCTGTTAAAGGAATCAGAGATCGTAAAGGCTTGCAGGGAACCCAGCGTGCTGGAAATCCAGGAGCCGTCTGCCATTGAAAAACCGGGAACGCTGGTGCGTTTGAATTCCCTGTTTGACGACGGCGCCTGCACAGACCTGCTAAATGGAGAGATGCTCCGGCGCAATCCAAATACCATTGTCATTATGACGACGAACCTGAATTATGCCGGATGCCAGACGTTCAACGCATCCGTAGTGTCGCGGATGGCGCTGGTACAGCACAGGGAAGATCTGTCGGTGGAAGATATGATGCGGCGCGCTATGGAGCGGACCGGGTTTGCGGATGAGGAGATCCTTCACCATATGGCGTCCACGGTAAAGAATATTCAAGCGCATTTGGAGAAGGAGGAGATCACGGACGGCATCTGCGGTTACCGTGAGCTGGAAAGCTGGATCTGGAGCTATATGGCAACGGGAAATCTGTCAAAATCGGTGAAAAATACGGTCATCAGTAAGGCGGCGCTTTTGCCGGAGGACCGGAAGATCCTGATGGAGACGTTTATTGAGCCGTAGAATCCAGCACCGTAGATCAATGCGTAGAAGTGATACCATAATGAGGAAGGAGGAAACGAATGGAAGGACAGGATAGAGGCAGCTACCGGGCAAGAATCCGGGCGGAAACCGAAAAGATCCAGCCTGGGGAGGTGTTTGATACACCGGATTATAAGAACCTGCTGAGGATTCTGGCGAGGGAACTGACCGGCGGCCGTCTGGACAATGTACGGTTATATCAGAACCCATACGAAAACCGGATGGGCTGGTGTGACGGAAGGACGATTGCGATTAATTATGGAAATGCAGTGCTGGAAAGCTTCCATACACTGCCGCAGAAGAATCTCAGCCTGATCGGGACGTTGGGACATGAATGCGGGCACAAACGGTATTCCGATTTTGCCCTGCGGAAAAAGTACCTGGAAGGGATGCTGGAGGGAATCTGGTATCCGCATCCACCAAAGGCGGAGACGGCTCAGGAAGAGGAAAGCCTGGAACAGATGAAGGGCTATTTCCTCCAAAAAGATCCGGACGTGATGGCGCTTCTGGTGCAGGTGGCGGGGTATCTGGACAACCTTTTGGAAGATATTTATGTAGAAGAAAAGATGTGTGCCCTGTTTCCGGGAAGTGTGCGCAGGGGGATCCTCCTTAACCGGGAAAGAAACGTGGAGTGGATCCCCACCCTGCGTCAGCTTTTGGAGGAAGGAGAGGATCCCGTTTCTATTTTGATGAACCTGTGCGCCCAGTACACCCTGTCCGGGCGGATCAATAACTGGGATAATGAGGAAAGCGTGCTTCTGGATACGTTAAAAGAGCTGATGCCGGTGATCCAAAAAGGCATTACAGGAGAGCAGAAAAGCACCCGTTTTCTCGCTGTGAACCGAATTCTTTTGAAAATCTGGAGCTATCTTTATGAGATCATCCGGAAATTGGAAGAAGAGAAGAAGAAAAGAGAACAGGATCCGCAGGAGAATGGGCAGCAGGATGGAGCAGAAGGAAATGGACAGGAAGGTAATGGAAAGGATGAAGAAAAAGACGGCGAAAAAGGCGCAGACCAGGAAACGGAAAATGGAGCGTGTCCCAATAACCAGAAAGGAGGCGGCAAACAGCCGGAAAACGGCGGCGGAGAAATCCCGCAGGATGGATCCGGCCAGTCCGTCAGCTCTGCTATGGAGGAATATTTAAAGCATCTGGCAGGGCGTATCCCGCAGTTTATCCAGGAGCCGGAAGGGGAATCCCTTTTTTACGGTTTTCCGGAGGATACAGTATGGAGCGGGAGCTGGGAGCTGGAGGCAGAGGAATCGGAAGAACCATCTGCCGCCGCAGGCAGGGAAGAGCAGAAAACCAACCATGCCAGGCTGCCCGACGCGGAAGGAAAGCTGTGGGAGATCCTGTTCCTGCTCGCCAGCCGGCGCGTGGATGCACAGATCAATGCGGAAATAAACCGTCGGCTGCAGAATGAGATAGACGGTATGGAGTTTGACAAAGGGCATGAAAAGGTGAAAAAGCAGGTCTGCCGGATGTACGAGATTACGGACAGACAGAAATGGCAGTATGGGTTTTATGAGGAAAAGGCAAAAGCAGCGCAGAAACGTCTTCGGAGGTTTTTACTGCCGGTTTTCCAGAACCAGGGAGCAAGGTCTGAACGGCGGCTTTTCATGGGACGGCGTGTGGATATGCAGAATATCGCAAACCCGCAGGGCGCGATCTTTAAGAAGGAATATCCCGGAAAGCATCTGGATCTGGCGATGGCGGTACTGATCGACATGTCGGAATCCATGATGTACGGAAGGCTGGAACAGTCGAAGCTGGCGGCGCTCTGCCTGTATCTGTTCTGCCAGAAAGCAGGGATTCCGATCATGGTTTACGGACATCATACGGACGGTTATTCCCACAGGCGGTTGGAGGAGGAAACCGTATACCTCCATTGCTGTGCGGAATTTGAGCCGGATAAGAATGACTGCTACCGGATCGCTGCCCTGCAGCCGCATGGAGCGAACCGGGATGGCGTAGCACTGCGTTTCATTGGGGAAAAGCTCTCCAGACGGCCGGAACGGCACAAGCTTCTGGTGCTGATCAGCGATGGGATGCCGAACTCGAACCAGTACCGGGGCAAGATGGCAAAACAGGATCTAATGGAGGTAAAAAAGAAACTGACAGGCAGCGGGATTGCGTTTGTGGCGGCTGCGATCGGTGCGGACAAAAGCCGGGTGAAACAAGACTTGACCTTGTACATAAGAATGTCGGAATT
>CALCMD010000064.1 GCA_937965795.1 uncultured Lachnospiraceae bacterium
GTTCATTCCTTATAAGTTCTTCTGCTTAATTGTGCAAGTGCCTTGCACAATGATTCCTAATATACTTTGAAATACCTCATTCGAACAAAAATCGCTGCATATAGCGACTTTTATTTCAACGGATGCAGCGATTCGAATTTTTCGAACAACTGACGCCTTGTCCAATTCACCATCTGCAAATATCTTTTTTACACACAGTATTCCTTTCAAGAAACCGTATTTTTTAAAAGAAACAACGCGGAAGAATACCAACCAATACAGATATTATTATCCAGTCATTTGGATTTTCATTATACCACATAAGTTAAAAAAAGTACAGACCAAAATCGAACTTTTGTTCTGTACTTTTTAATAAAATTTGGTTTTCCAGGTTTTCTCGATACTCTTAACCTATGCAGAAAGCTCCCCCACTTACCAGCATTTTCTTAAACAGCTAATAAGAATATTGATAAACATAATCTGTGCTTATCCAAACACCCTGATACAGTTCACGTTTTTTCTTTACCGCACTCTTTGGGAACGTGAATGTAATATATTTTTTTCCATATGCGTCTAACCCAATCGGCACATTTTCAAATTTTTTCTTTGCAAGAACATGGCCATACGTATCTCTGGCAGATATGGTAACCCACTCAAATTTGTTCGCTCTGAATATCCGCGTATTCATCACTACACATTTTAATACAAGCTGCTTTCCTCTGTAATATGCTCGATTTACCTCAAAATGAATATTTCCATATCGCTCCTTATAGGAATTGCATTTGGACAACGTTTTCCCTTTATATTCATTTTTTACGACTGTAATCTTGCATTTCGCTTTCCTGCCATTCGGTAGTGCACATGTAATTGTGCATTTCCCCGGCTTTTTCGCAGTAACTTTTCCGGATGCGTTCACGGCCGCTATTTTTTTATCCGAAGATTTCCACTTTACAGAGCGGGGCTTATACTCTGAACGGCGATCATAAATCACTTTCAACTCTTTTGAAAAACCTTTTGCAATCTTCAGTTTATATTTCGACAGTTCAACATATTGCGCCGGAATCTTTTGATAAGGACTTTTGTCATTGCTCTCAAACTTCAGTTTAAAAGTAATGCCAAGTACATTGTAATGCTTATTTCCAATATCCTCAAAAGAATTATAACTGTAAAATAAAGCCCCTTCATCGTCAACTTCTTCCTCATAATCCATCTTTAATTCACACTCAGAAACACCACGGCCGACATTGGCCCTTAATCCATCCTCAATATGATCATCGTTATATGAAAACGATATATCATTTATCGCATTGTCATACATGACCTGCTTTGTATCCATATCTTCATATATCATTTTTATATCATAAATCTTTAACTTCCCTGACGACTCTCGAATCGGGCATTTGTATTTAAGATCAACCCCCGCATCCATCGGTGTTTCTAAACTTGATGTTACGGAGCATTCTTCATTTAACGGTACATAATGGTTCGCAAAATCCCCGCCCCACTTGCGCTGATAAAACGATTGGTTCACCATCACTCCTTCTATATTCATTTGATAGGAAACAGCCCCGCAAGCCTCACAGCTTTGCTTAGCGATGTTATGATTGTTCATATCGCATATTGTCTTAAAATTATGCCCAGGCGCATTCACATAGGAACTCCGAAAGGACTCGCCACATTTTTTACACGTATAGATTGTATATCCCTGATTGATACAATCTGGTTCCACTACCTCAGTCTCATATTCATGTCCGCCCTCCAGCATTTGTGTATATTTATGCTGACAATTCTGACACGTATATTCAGCGTATCCATCTTTATTGCAAGCTGCCTCCTCCATTTTAGTGACTACATATTCATGTTCGGATTCATCTATACTTATATCATCCATGCGCTCTTGTCCATCCGGGTCGCTAAAACATCCGTTGCAAAACAGACATTCATAGTGGGCAATGCTGCCCTTTTGTGAACAGGTCGGCTCTATCCGCTCACAATATGCTAACGAATGATTTTGCACCACTACGGCAAAGCTCTCCAAAACAGCGCCGCCTGAATAAATCGTTATATTGGCCATTCCTGTCGAGACCGCTTTCCATAAAAATGTTGCGTCATTTTTGTCATATCCCTGTTTTTCAACGCTTACAACAGACGCATCACTCGATCTTGCCGACGAATTCCAGGCATTCATCACCGACGACAAATCAAATTCCATCGACTTTTCCTGATCTACACATAATTTATAATCTCCTACGAAGATAGATATCTTTTTCTCCATATGGTCATCATGATTTACAACCATATATGTTTGCCCAGGTGACTTTCCGGTAATCACCCGTTCTTCTACTGTTGCTATTTCTTCATTTTCAGAAATGTATGTCGCCACCACACCTTCCTGCTGCTCAATTACATATTTTTCACCTACACACAAAAATATCTCATCTTGTCCATTACCCGCATATACATCCATCTTAAAAGAAAAGCAAAAAAACAACATTAACATGAAATATAATTTTTTCATATGCCCCATCCCTTTTCATTTCCAACCGGCACAGCCGTTATATGTTGTCCCTATTATATTATTTTGCCAAAATAATATCAACCCTGACCCCGTATTATGTCGTGACTTTTCGTAACAGTTCAGCCTTCCGGCTTCACTGTTATTATCTTTCTCATAAGGCGTTCATTTCTTTTTATTTTCTGCCGGCCGAAAGTGCGGGAGTAAAAATTCAAAGCCTTTATGAATTGACAAACTACAAGACATAAATTATAATTTTATATAGCACTACTACATAAATCAGCAAAAAGGAGAAAACAACTATGGGTTTTGGGGAAGACATTAATAGCGATTCGTCCACATTTTCGACAGCATCCGGAATGGATCTGCCCTATGTGGTCTTGCAGGTCACTTTGAAAGAAAAGTTTTTCGGTACCGGTTCCGGCAATCTTTGTGAACTTGAAAAAGTAATCAATGAGCAGGTCAAAAAAGGCTATAGGCTTCATACCTGCACAACATCAAACGGCGGAAGCAAGGGCTTCGGCGGCGGTGACCGAATTCAGGCAACTTTGATTTTTGAGCATCTCTAATCTTCACCTGCGTTCCCGGCAAGGCAAAAGCTTCCCGGCAGTAATCTCCTGAGGAAATAACTGCCGGAGAAAGCTTTTTTTATTTCTTCTTTTCGTTTTTTCAGAACCTTTCATTGACAATCCGCTCTCCTGTCACTACAATCTTAACAGCATACAAAATACAGACTATTTTCGGAGAAGGAGATTTTAAATGAAGATCGTTGAGATAAAAAACTTTGAGGCGCCTGAACTGGATATCTATGCACGTCTTACCGAGACACAACTTTTAAACCGCCATGAGCCGGAAAAAGGGCTGTTCATTGCGGAAAGTCCTAAGGTCATCGGACGCGCCCTTGACGCCGGATATGAACCGGTATCTGTTTTAATCGAGCGAAAGGAACTCAACGGGACGTCGCATGAGATTCTTGCACGCTGCGGGGAAATCCCCGTCTATACCGCCAGCTTTGAAATACTCACGCAGCTCACTGGTTTCGGGCTGACACGGGGCATGCTGTGCGCTATGCGCCGTTCTCCGCTGCCCGGCGTGGCTGAAATATGTGCAAACGCACACCGGATCGCAGTGCTCGAAAATGTTATGAATCCCACCAACGTGGGCGCAATCTTCCGTTCCGCCGCCGCACTTGGCTTCGACGGCGTACTCCTGACGCCTGCTTCCAGCAATCCGCTGTACCGCCGTGCGATTCGCGTCAGTATGGGTACCGTTTTCCAGATTCCCTGGACTTATCTCGAAAGGGAAGCGCAGGGACAGGCTCCCGCAGAGCTTTCCATCCTGAAAAATCTCGGCTTTAAAACAGCCGCTATGGCGCTGTGCGATGCTTCCATTTCTATTGATTCCCCTGTTCTTGCCCAGGAAGAAAAGCTTGCCGTTGTACTTGGCACGGAGGGCGACGGCCTTGCTTCCAACACGATCTCCGCCTGCGATTATACCGTGCGGATTCCTATGGCAAAAGGCGTGGATTCTCTCAATGTTGCCGCCGCCAGCGCGGTCGCTTTCTGGCAATTGAGGCATCGTTCGGATCGTTGACTGTTTTTCCGGCCTGCGGCAGTCAAAATCTTTCATTTTTCTTGCTATTTCAACATCTGCATGATAAAATAACTGCAAAAATAGTTTTGTCTACAAAGGAAGGAGAAAATTTATGCGAATTTCAAAACGCAAACTAACCGCATCCGCACTTGTACTTCTGGTGCTGGTTGCTGCCTGGGCCTTTCCTGCCCTGGCTTCTGAAGCGGATGCCGCACCAACATCCACTATGTATGCTACATTCTGGTCGCTGGTTCCGCCAATCATAGCAATCGCGCTTGCCCTGATTACTAAGGAAGTGTACAGCTCCCTGTTCGTTGGTATTCTGGTCGGCGCTCTGTTCTATTCGAATTTTTCATTTGAGGGAACCGTAAATCATATGTTCTGCAATGGATTTATTAGTGTTCTGTCTGACGCTTCAAACGTCGGCATCCTGATTTTCCTGATCATCCTCGGCGCTATGGTTTCTCTGATGAACCGTGCCGGAGGTTCTGCCGCATTCGGACAATGGGCGTCAAAAAGGATCAAGACCCGTATCGGCGCGCAGCTTGCTACCATCGCGCTCGGCGTTCTGATTTTCATCGACGATTATTTTAACTGTCTGACCGTGGGAAGTGTAATGCGTCCTGTAACGGACAAGCATAATGTTTCCCGTGCAAAGCTTTCCTATCTGATTGATGCCACAGCCGCACCTGTCTGTATTATCGCCCCGATTTCTTCCTGGGCGGCGGCAGTTACCGGTTTTGTTGAGGGCGAAGACGGTCTCAGCCTCTTTATCCGGGCAATTCCGTATAACTTTTATGCTCTTCTGACTATTTTCATGATGGTTGCTCTGGTTCTTTTGAAAGTGGACTTTGGCGCAATGAAAACCCATGAAATGAATGCAATACAGAAAGGAGATATCTATACCACACCGGATCGTCCTTATGCAAACAGCGAGAACGGCCCTGTATCCAGCAAAGGAACGGTTCTGGATCTGATCATCCCAATCCTCTCTCTGATTATCTGCTGTGTCATCGGTATGATTTATACCGGAGGCTTTTTCGAGGGTGCAGATTTTATCACCGCTTTCTCTAACAGTGACGCTTCTGTCGGACTGGTATTCGGAAGCTTCTTCGGACTGATTATCACGATTGTTTTATATCTGATTCGAAAGGTTATGTCCTTCCATGATTGTATGGAATGTCTGCCGGAAGGCTTCAAGGCTATGGTTCCCGCCATCCTGATCCTTTCCTTTGCCTGGACATTAAAGGCAATGACTGACAGCCTGGGCGCTGCTGTTTTTGTAGCGGATTCTATGGAGCATGCGGCACGGGGACTTATGGGATTCCTGCCCGCTATCATTTTCCTGGTAGCCTGCGGACTCGCATTTGCCAGCGGTACTTCCTGGGGAACCTTCGGTATCCTGATTCCGATTGTCGTAGCCGTATTCGCAAATTCAGACGGAAACCTGCTGGTTATCTCTATCTCCGCATGTATGGCCGGAGCTGTTTGCGGCGACCACTGCTCTCCGATTTCAGATACCACGATCATGGCTTCCGCAGGTGCGCAGTGTAATCACGTAAATCACGTTTCCACGCAGCTTCCTTACGCAATCTTTATCGCTGCAATCTCTTTTATATGTTACCTAATTGCAGGACTGGTTCCATCCTTCCTGTCCCTGATTGCATTACCGGTTGGCTTTATTCTGGTTTTCGTAATTCTCTTCATTATTAAGCAGCGACAGAAAGAAACCATCTAATTTATCCTTTCTGAAATGCCCCGTTAGATTGCGGGGCGTTTCTTTTAAAATTTTTTATTTTTCTTTTCCTGAATTTATCCATAATTAAAATGTTGCTTTGCATTTTCTCTATTTTATTTCATTTTTCTCTTTACTTTTGCGTTCATATCATGTTATACTTCTTTCAAAGCATATTTCCTGAGGTTCTGTATTCGAACATCTTTCGAATATCTAAAAACATTTCTAACAGGCAGACACTTCTTCTTACATCTGCCACTTTCAGAAAATTCATGCTTCTACCACAGTATTAGCAGGAGTTTTCGAAAGTTGAAAATCTCCTGACGACAAAAAGGAGATTTTTATGGAAGAAACCAAAGATCCAAAGGAACGGCTGCAATGGCACCCTGCCTTTTATGCCGGACTTCAAATTGAATTGAAAGACGAAGCTGACCGGCTCATTTTTGAAAATGAGCATCAGCTTGGCACAAAGCCAAAAGAAATCGATGTTCTGATTATAAAAAAGGAACCAAATTACCCGGTAAAAAAGAACATCGGAAGGATTTTTAAAACCTGGAATATCATCGAATATAAAAGTCCGACAGACTACCTGAGCATAGATGATTTTTACCGTGTGTATGGGTATGCCTGTTTTTATAAAGCAGACACAGGCGGCTCTAACAGCATCCCTATGGAGGAACTGACAATTTCCTTTGTATGTAAACAATACCCCCGGAAACTCGCCAGACATCTGCTGGAAAACCGTGGATATACCATTTGCGAACAGGAAGCAGGGATTTATTATATAAACGGTGATATTATCCTCATCCAGCTTATCATCACCGCAGAACTTTCTGAGACAGAAAATCTGTGGCTCAAGAGCCTGACAAACGATTTGAAGCAAAAAGCAGAAACCGAATGGCTGGTTTCCGAATACCAAAAACACAAAAACCATATCCTGTATGAATCCGTCATGGACATCATCGTCCGCGCAAACAGGAACCAATTTGAGGAGGAAAATACGATGTGTGCAGCATTGGAAGAATTATTTGAAGAAATGATGCAAGATAAAATGAATCAATTAATGCGGGACAGACTGGATGAATTAATGCAGGACAGGCTGGATGAATTAATGCAGGACAGGCTGGAAGCTGTAAAACAGGAGGCTCAAAAATTACATCTCATCTCTTTCATCCAGCGAAAAATAAAAAAGAACAAGCCCCTTTCACTTATTGCAGAGGAGCTTGAAGAAGAACCTGATTCCATCCGTAATATTTACAACATGGCAATGGCATATCCAAATGCAGAAACAGAAGAAATTTACCGGCTTCTGGATACAAACACAAAATAAGAAAAGAAGAAACTTGGTTTTTTAATACTCCCCCAATTCCATTTTTAAAATTGAGGGAGTATTCCCATATCCGTTTAATTCTGCATTTTTATTTGTTCTCCATAGACCGGAGAATAACGAATCAATTCTGTGCCGTCCAGATTTTCTTTATACATATTTACTGCCGTGATCTGATGATTGTCATAAGTTGTATAGTAATAGATTCCTTTGTCCGCATTGCAGCAGGATGTATAGATCGTAATTTCGAATTTTCCATCCCCCACCTCGCAGCACCCTCTTTGCTGGTCAACAGACCCCATGATATGGAAAAACTGGCTGACGCTTTCCGCCTCCGAATCCCCGCAAACAGAATTCATCTTCACAAAAGCAGCCCTGACAAAGCGGGACTGGGAAGACAGATCTCCCGGAAGCCCCAGCGCTCCCATCCCCCGGCTGTACGCATGTAAAGGAAGCTGTTTGCAGAAATGATTCTGCGGAGCCTTTGGCGACAGATTCATATAATTATTCAACTGAAACATCTGCTCGTCAAAAGGAGGATTGTTAGTCAGAACGCCCGCCGGATTCTCATAAATCCGAATTCCTTCCCTGACCGACTCTACCGTAATCGCTTCCTTACCGTCTGCAATCATCCAATGAAGATCCGCAATCGGCAGCTCCTTACAGAACGGCGTGTTGATCAGATTGATTCTCCCCAAAAGAACTCTTGCCTCTTTTACCGAAGCGCACTGTCCCAGTATCCAGGGAATAAATTCAAACTGCGCTACATTATCCTTTCCCGCCTCTTTTTCCCTGTATACGGCGTTTCCCACAAAGTTTAACCCCGCCATTCCAAGCCCGGCTTCATTCACCCCCTCATAATACAGGGGATAATTCTCCTTAACATACGCCATCCCGATCATTGCATAATGCTTTGGCATCGTCCCCACATGGCGGAAATGAAATGGATAATTCCGGGGCGTAATCGTCACTTCATCTCCATAGGAAAAATCATAATCCAGTGTTCTGCCAAAATAAAAATCCCTTGTCTTATAAGTCACTGCCGTACACATAAAATCCCCTCCGTCTCACTTTGATCTGTTATTTTTATTTTATCTGCAATAGTATTCCCATTTCCCCGAATATTCTTGCAAAAACGTTACTCTTTCTCTCTCTCGATTCTTTCCGCTTCCTCCCGTGTGATGATTTTATGCCGCACCATACTGTCCAGCACCTGCTTCACACGCCGAAAAGCCATCTCCTTACTGGTATCCGGGGAATAAGCGGACGGTGCGTTTGGAATTCCCGCTAACATGGCTGACTCATAATCATTCAGCTCCATCGGCTCTTTTCCAAAATACCCCCTGGCAGCCTGATAGATTCCATAATATCCGCTGCCAAAATACGCCGCATTTACATATAATTCAAAAATTTCTTCCTTCGTATATTCAGCTTCTATCTCAAATGCCGCAAACACCTCCGCCACCTTCCGCTCAATCCTTTTATCCTGCGTAAACAACAGGTTTTTGGCAAGCTGCTGCGTAATGGTGCTTCCTCCCTCCGCAAACGACATCGTTTTCAAATTGGTCCATACGGCACGTGTAACCGCAATCGGATCAATGCCATAATGTTCCCAGAATCTGTGATCCTCCACCGATATCACCGCCTGTCTGTAAAACCGCGGCATTTCTGAATAGCGGGTGAAATGTTCTATGCTGCGGACTTTTTCAATTCTCTCCTCCAGCGATTCTTCCGCTGTTGCTTCCCGGTACAATCCATATCCTCTGATCCCGAAAAAGACACCGGCTCCCACCAGGATACAGAAGCAGGAAAGCAGCAGGCCCAAACATATTTTTCTGATGCGATGCTGCTTTTTTCGCTTTTTCTTCATGCTTATCCTTTCCTCTCAAATTTCAGACCATACTTTTTAAGTCATTTCATCCCGAAGTGCATCAATGATATTCTCTTTTCTGATCTTCTTTGTAGCATACACCATAGACAGAAATACCGCAAGAAATATTCCCACCGCACTGATTGCAAGACTCTTCCACGGAAGGGAAAACGTAATATCTCCACCTCCTGCATCCAACCCCCTGTAAATCAGCCAGGAAAGAATTGCCGCCGTCGGCAGACCAAGCCGCATCGTCCGCACTCCATAAAGGATACATTCAAAACGCATCATCTTATTAAAATCCCTGTCGGACATCCCTACAGAACGAAGCATAGCAAGTTCTCTTCTTCGGAGACGGATATTCGTAGAAATCGTGTTAAGCACGTTTGCTATCGCTATCAGAGAAATCATAAGAATAAAAACACCGGTAAACAGATTCACAACAAACAGAATATTCCGCTGTTGTTCAAGCAACTCATAAACATTCTGGATCGTATAACTGACAGTAACACTTTCCCCCTCGATCATCGTCTGCATCTGCTCTGCCGACTGCGTGGGAGTCTCTGATTGAAACAACATGCCCTTAACCAGTGCGTCGGAAGGCGCAAGCTCCTCCTTTTGTGACCAGGGAGCCAGAATCTGAAGGGAATACGGCGTCTGCAATTCCTCTTCTTCATATGGCGGCGTATCCAGTGCCACCTCCCTGGCACAGATAAGCTCCACCTGACATTTCTTGTCCAAAACCGCTTTTCCATTTTCCCTCGGAATCAAAGCGGCGTGAACCGAAGACCCTTGAAACAGTTCCGCAGGCTTGGTATCTTCCCCGTCCGTGCCGCCGTTTCCCTCCATCCTTGCGATGACTGGAAGCTTCCCTTCTTTCTCCATATATGCGCCGATATCCTGCCCCATCTCCCGAATCACTTTCTCCCAGGAATCATCATCCAGAAATCTCACTTCCGCCAAAAGCTCCGTGGTTCCATCCCGCAGATTCTTTCCTTCATATTCCCGGTAAGCCTCTGACAGCTCATCTGTCCGGACGGTACAGGTATACCCGAAAAGCGCCTGACAGGAACTTTCCGTGACGCCTTCTGCGGTCTTCATTTTCTGATAAAGCGCGAGCAGCTCTTCATCCTCCATATCCTGTGTGCAAAAACTGATATCATAGCTCAAATCTGCTGATTCTGTTCCCATCTCCTGTTTTAAATCTTCAGAAAAAGAACTGGTACCCACAAACAACACCATACTTAATGTCAGAGACAGGATAATACTGCGATAACGCCGCCGATTTCTCTTAAAGCTTTTCAACGCAAGCGTTCCTTCCAGCCCGTAAATACGCTCTGCGAGTTTTGACGTCCACACATCTTTATCCCCCACAGTGACTTTATTTGTCTGGCGAATACATTCCATCACCGACATCCTCGCTGCCTTCCTCGCCGGAATAGCCGCCGAAATCAGAATCGTAACCATACTAATGATAACAGTTGCCATCAGCACCGAAACCGGCGCTTTCAGGGTCAGCGGTACATCTGTATAAAGGATATTCGAAAAATTCTGATTCACCAGCGAAAGCACAAGCTGAATACTTGGAATCCCGGCCAAAATGCCAATGGGAATCCCGACTGCGCCAATACAAAGCCCCTCAAATAAAACAGAATTTTTTAGCTGCTTTTCTGTGGCTCCCACTGACATAAGAATTCCGAACTGACGCGTACGTTCATTCAGGGAAATGCTGAACGAATTATAAATCAGAAACACCGATCCAAGCATGACCAGGGCAATCAGGACGGCCCCCGCCGAATAGAGCATGGTATTAAACATTTTATTGCTGGAAAGTCCCATGAAACGCAAAACCTCGTCATTTAAAAAATAATCATGCTTCTCTGCCTCATGCTCCACATAACCAGAAATCTCCCCCGGCTTTTTCAACCTGACAAACGTACTGTAGTTTCCCTTCCTACTCTCCGTATCCTGCACCGTAACCAAAGTATAGCCGGGAGACAGACGCTCTTCAAACACGGGTCTCTGACAAATACCCACAACACGATAAGTTCTTTTCTCCACAGGCGACAGCATTTCTTCTCCCTGGCGGTAGGCGTCGTGCTGATTCAGCGCTTCGCCCCCCGCCTGACGCGTACCGACTGCAAGGGTCAGGGTATCGCCTACGGAAATCTTCACGCCGCCATTTGACGCGACATGTGCCGGAACCAGAATCTCCCCGCTGTTTTCCGGCATCCTCCCCGAAAGAAGCGTGACCGGCAATGCGTCAAACGTGCGGTCGTCAAATCCGGCAAGAAACAGATAGGGCTTATCCGGGTTCTCCCCTCCTGCCAAATCCGCATATCCTATATTTTCAAAGGAGATGACGCTTTCTATTCTTTCATCAGTTGTCTGTTCCTGTATAAATGCAGAATCCACCTCCGGAAATGCTACTTGCCAGTCGCCGTACTTTATGACTGCTCCATTTATCATATAAGCTTGCAGGGATACGATCAGAGTAGAAACTCCCGTAATTAAAGCCGCTGAAAGAGCCACTCCTATCACCGTTACAAGCGTTCGTGTCCGATTCTTTTTAAGCCCGTGCAAAACGATTTTATGAAAAATGTTCATTTTCCCTCCACCTGCCTCTCATCCCGCACCACTTTTCCGTCCGCAATCGTAAGAATACGCTCAGCCTGCAAAGCGATGTTCTCATCATGCGTAACAAGAAGCAGCGTCTGCCCGTATTTCCGGTTGCTTTCTTTTAACAGCTTGACAATTTCCGCTCCGTTCCGGCTGTCCAGGCTGCCCGTGGGTTCATCTGCCAGCATGACCGCCGGGGCATTCATCAGCGCACGCCCGATTGCCACACGCTGCTGCTGACCTCCGGAAAGCTGGTTCGGCAGATGCCCTCTCCGCTCCTGAAGCCCTAAAAGCTCCAAAAGCTCTTCCAACCGTTCCCTGTTCACCTTCCTCTTATCCATCCGAATGGGCAGCGTGATGTTCTCCACGACATTCAAGGTTGGAATGAGATTGTGAAACTGGTAAATCAGTCCCACCTGACGGCGGCGGAAAATCGCCAGCTTTTCATTGCTCCCTGCATAGACGTCCTGCCCGTTTAAATAGATCTTTCCACTCGTCGGCACATCGACTCCGGCGATTGCATGAAGCAGCGTGGATTTGCCGGAACCGGAAGAACCGATGATTGCCACAAACTCACCCTTTGCAACCGTAAGTGAAACATGATCCAGCGCCGTAACCTGATTCTCCCCTTTTCCATAGACCTTGCACAAATCTTCGACCTTTAAAAACTCCATTCTATGAGCCTCCTTTTTCTAATCTCACTCATATCATAGAACCTCCCCCTTACATCCTGGTGACTTTTCCGTGAGAGATTCGTCACTTTAAGAAACGAATCGAAAATACGGCGCCGCCATGCGGATGATTCTTGGCGGTAATCGTCCCTCCATGCCGGGTAATAATCCTTTTGCAAAGCGCCAGTCCGATGCCATATCCTGCGGTATCCTCATTTTTCCCTCGATAAAACCGTTCAAACAAATGCGGCAGGTCTTCCTTTTCAAACCCTGCCCCGTTGTCGTGAATGGTAATCTCACTGAACACCGGCGTATCTCTCCCGGTAATCTCGATTCTTCCTCCATCCCCCGTACTCTGCATACAATTTTTTAAAATATTCTGGATGGCTTCGGACAGCCAGCCAATATCCCCCTGCATCACCATTCCATCCGGCACTTCTGTTGTTACCGAAATACTGTGCAGTTCCATAGAAAACAAAAGGGGACGGACAGCCGCATGAAGCAGACTCTTTACATCAATCGGCACATTTTGAAAAACTACGATTCCCGCATCCAGGCGGGATAATTTCAACAAAGAATTCGTTAGCCACTCCATTTGCGCAAACAGAGCCGCCATTTCACGAAGCAATTCTTTCCTATCACTCTCCTCCGGGTTTTTCTCCAGCAGAGACACAAGAAGATTGGCGGATGTAAGCGGCGTGCGGAGCTGATGTGCAATGTCGGCAAGAGAATCGGCAAGATATTCTTTTTCCTTTTTCAGCGCTTCATTCTGCTCCCGGATGCGCAGCGTCATCTTGGTAATCTCACTTTGCAGAATAGAAAGTTCGCCCTCCTCCTCATCCTCAATATAGAAATATCCGGGATTGTGCAGTACCTGGTCGATCTGTTCCGAAAGACTGGAAAGCCTTTGATACCTGGCTTTTGTAAACGAAAAAAATACCGCCCCAAAAACAGCGGACGAAAAAACAGAAAGCAGCCCCGCTTTGATTCCTAACGCAAATCCCATCCTCACTGTCACCGCAGCGATACAGAAAAAAACACCCGCAAACTGACGAAGTTCCCTATTCCGAAACATTCTTACCTCCCAGCCGGTATCCGATACCCCGAACCGTCAGGATAATCTTCGGGTTTGCCGAATCCTCCTCAATCTTTTCCCTGAGACGTTTGATATATACGGTCAGCGTATTGTCCGTGACAAACTCCCCGGCTGCGTCCCACAGCTCGTTCAGCAGCCTGTCCCGTGTAATAATCCCCTTCGGATGATTGATAAAGACCAGAAGCAGACGGTATTCCAGTGCAGAAAGCAAGACCTCTGCTCCCTCTTTTTTTACGATTCCGCTGGCAGTATCGACCTCAAGTCCAAAGATTCGAAAAACCGAAGAAACCGGCTCCGATTTCCGCAGGGCATTCCGAATCCGGGCGATCAGCTCCCGTGGGCGAAACGGCTTGATGACATAATCATCCGCTCCCATATTTAATCCGGTCACCACGCTCGCCTCATCCCCGGAGGCCGTCAAAAAAATCACAGGAATATTCTGCGCCTGCTTAATCTCTGTGCAGACGGTAAAACCGTTTCCGTCCGGCAGAGAAATATCTACCAGCGCCAAATCATACTGTGAGACGCCAAGCAGCCCTACCGCTTCCCGCAATGTCGATGCGTGAGTAACCGCAAACCCTTCAGAGCCCAGCAGCCGGGTAAGATTTTTTGCAATTTCCCTGTCATCTTCAACGAAAAAAATCCGTTTCATTTCCTTTCACTCCTTTGTTTTTTCTTTCCAAAATCCTTCTACTGAAAGTGTATCCGAATCGGGCAGATTTCTGCAACCGTACCTATCCGCATGTTTGGCCCAAAAAGGCCAACTCCCGATGTCACAATCGTATGAAGGTTCCCCTTTTTCTTATATCCATAGGAATTCTCCCATAAAAGCGCTGTGATCAGATTAACCGGGAATATCTGGCCATCATGTGTATGTCCGCACAAATCGACGTCTACGCCCGCCGCTGACAGCCTGTCAAATTCCTTCGGTTCATGGTCTATGACGATCACCGGCTTTTTTACATCCATTCCTTCCACCAGCTCTTCGGCCGTCTTTCTTTTGGAAATCCCACGTCCTGGGCGCTGTGCGTCAGGTCTTCCATATAAATAGAAGCTGTCATCGATCAGTACCTTTTCATCCCTTAACAGGCGGATGCCCGCTTTTTTCAGAAACTCATCCATCTTTGCGCTGCTCTTTTTCTCTTCACTTCCCCCAAAGGTAAAACCTGCCAGAATCTTTTCCTCTATATCATGATTGCCATAGCAGGCGTAAACACCGTATTTTGACCGGATTCCGCGCAGCGCCTCCGCCAGTTCCTCTGGCCGCTCAATTGCGTCATATTCATTATCAAAAATATCTCCAGCAACTACAACAACGTCGGCGTTCTGTTCATTGATTTTCTCCACCATAGCCGACATATGCGCCATTCCAATCTGATACCCCAGATGCAGGTCGGCCACCAGAATCACATTGATGGAATCCCTGTTTCCGCCATCCTTTTCCACAGTAATGTCATAGGGCGTCACATGAATGACATGGGCATTGTATATTCCCCATAGACTGAGCGTCACAACGACGGCCGCACAGATTCCGCCCGCCACGACATGAAATCTCCGTCCGGCCTTCCTCTTTCTGAGCCGAAAAGAAAAGAACCACAAAAAATCTGCCATCAACACAGACAGTAACAGATAAAACAGGATTCCCAGCCAATTGTTCCCAATGATCTTCATAACCCTTCCGGCCCATCCTGCCGGAAGAAAAAAAGCAAGCGGCACAGAGGACGCCAAAAACGCATAACCCAGGCTAATTCCAGCCCGCGCCCATGTTTTCCGGAACAGGCCGCTGCACGCCCCCAGCCATCTGTGAATCTGAAAAAGCAAACAGCCATTTATTATAATATAAACGGGTGATAAATAAACAGCAAGCATAATTTGTCCCCACCTTCCTTTTCTCTTTCATGCAGCGCCTGCGCAGAACCCTGTGTGATTCCATGCCCCATATTCGGATTCCCGCCGGAATAAAGCAGATCGGCAGCAAAGAGCAGCAGCAATACCAGACATGCCGTCATAAGAAATTTTTTCGGTATCCTCTGAAACAGACGCCCAAGAAGCGGTTCCAGGACATAAACGAGAAACATTCCCCCAATCCCAAAAGCAAATAGCCCTTCCATACAGATTCTTCCATTGAGATTCAAAAAGTAATCGCTGTAATCCCACCATTTCTTCCCATCGTAAAGCTGTTCTAAAAACCATGAGATGAAATACTCCAGCCCTCCGCACAGACACAGGATGGATAAAAATTCCAGAAACGGTTTTTTTCGCAGCTTCCGCAGAAAGATCAAAATCAACACGCTCCCGGCTCCATAAATCGGAAGCCACGGCCCATGAAAAAATCCCCGGTTCACAAATCTTCCTTCCGTAAACAGGTGCAGACAGACCTCCCACAGCCATCCTGCCAGACTCATAGTAAAAAATATCATAACCGTCGGCCAAAGCGAAGTGTCTGCCCCCTCCCATGCCGCCTGTTTTCTTTCTGTACCAAATTTCCACGCTGTTCTTTTCATCTTACGGTTCCTCTGAAGTAATTTTGTTTTATCTTTTCCATCATAAAATTTTATGCTTACATTTCCGTGACTTTCCGGTGAGAGATTTGTCACTTTTCCCTGCAACAAAAAAGAAGCCAATCACATTTCTGCATCGGCTTCTTAATATTCTTTTTACCTGTTTCTATTTTCCGCTTAAATATTTCTCAATCCCCTGCATTGCCGCTTCCTCGTCCGGGCCTTCCGCAGAAATCGTAACACATTCTCCTTCATTCAGCCCCAGAGTCATCATTCCCATAATGCTTTTCGCGTTTACACGCTTTTCTCCCACTTCCACATATACTGCGCTCTCATACTGACTCGCGACCTGTACCAGAACAGCGACAGGTCTCGCTTCAAGGCCATTGGGTATCTGTACCTTAATAAACTTCTTAATCATAATGCTTCTCCTCCTTAATTACCACGCAACTCTTCCGCGAGTGTGCTCAACTTTCTTAATCTATGATTGACGCCGGATTTACCCACCTGTGGGGTAAGCATCATCCCAAGCTCCTTCAAAGAAGCGTCAGGATGTTCAAGGCGGAGCCTTGCCGTATCTGCGAGCCCTTCTCCCAGGCTCTCAAATCCGATCTTCTTCTGGATATACCGGATATCCTCGATCTGCTTTACCGCAGCATTCACCGTCTTATTTATGTTTGCTGTCTCACAGTTCACTTTCCTGTTCACGGAATTTCTCATTTCCTTTAAAATCCGTACATTTTCCAGATTCATCAAAGCCACATGCGCTTCCATCACATTCAGGATATCCACAATCTGAGACCCTTCCTTAATGTAAACTACATGATACTTTTTTCTCTGTACAATCTTCGCATCCATCTCAAAGCTGTTAATAATACCACGAAGCTGTTCCGCTTTCTTCTCCGTGGCGCAGGCAATCTCAAAATGATAAGACTTCTGCGGATTACTAATGGAACCCGAAGCCAGAAACGCCCCCCTGATAAACGCCCGTTTACAGCAGGACCGCTGAATCACAAGATTATCGTGAACGGACAGGTTCTCCCAAACTTCCCCATCCGGCCCGATCAGCTTCGTCGCTTGAAGAATCTTCATGGTATCCTCATGCTTTTTTACCAGAACCAGATAAACATGCGTTCTTTTCGGATATGAATTCTGTTTGATCGAAACTTCCGTATCTATATTAAATGTTTTTTTCAATAATGTAAAGTACTTTCTTGCCACAGACAAATTTTCTGTCTGAATCCTCAGGCAGTATTTGTCTTCTTTTGAGATAGAAATACCGCCGCACATACTGATAATGGCTGCAATCTCCGCAATCTGGCAATGTCTAGCCGTACTTAACTGCTTTGACAGCTCCTCTTTTACATCACTCGAAAACGACATGGCTTCTCCTCACCTTACCGTGTAATATCTCTATGTTCGATTTTGAGTCCATATTCACTCCGGCTCTTCATCCTCTCATACAGCCTGTCCGCCAGCGTTACGGACCGATGCTTTCCTCCCGTACAGCCGATTCCGATCACCAGTTGGTTTTTTCCTTCCAGCACATAGTTAGGAATCAAAAATTCCACCATATCTGTCAGCTTGTCCAGAAATTGGTGCGCCAGATCAAATCCCATCACGTAATCCTGTACCTCCGCATCATTTCCCGTCTTATTCCGCAATCCTTCTATGTAAAAAGGGTTCGGCAGAAAACGTACATCAAAGACCAGGTCACAGTCATTTGGAATCCCATATTTAAAGCCAAACGAAAGTACCGTAATCACCAGGCTTTTAAACTCCTGGTTCTGAACGAAAATCCGGTTCAGTCCCTGATTCAGTTCCCTGGTGAGTAATTGACTGGTATCCATGATGTAATCCGCATGTTTCTTTAAAAAGGCCATCTTTATCCGCTCTTCGGCAATCCCTTTATCGACTCTGTCTCCTCTGGCAAGCGGATGGCTTCTTCGCGTTTCTTTATAGCGTTTTACAAGCACGGCGTCTGAGGCGTCCAGATAGAGAATTTCATACTGAAATTTTTCCATTGTAATTTCCTCCAGTACCTTCTCAAGCTCCTCCAGAGCCTGTCCACTCCGGATGTCCACGCCCAGCGCCACCTTTTCCATCTCGCTTCCGGGCGTGCAGGACAGCTCCGCAAAGGTTTTCAGAAGAACGATCGGCAAATTATCCACACAGAAATATCCCATATCCTCCAGCATCTTCAAAGCGGTACTTTTTCCGGCTCCCGACATTCCGGTCACGATTACAAATCTCATGACATCTCTCCTAACATTTTCACTTCCGGCTCCAGCCTGACTCCAGAGACTTCTTCCACACGCTTTATCACTTCCTGCATCAGCTCACAGACCTGCCTGGCCGTGGCCTCGCCTTTATTGATGACAAATCCGCAATGCTTTTCAGACACCTGGGCGTCTCCCACCGAAAATCCCCGTAAGCCTGCATCCATAATCAGTTTCCCCGCAAAATATCCTTCCGGCCTTTTAAACGTACTGCCTGCGCTCGGATATTCCAGCGGCTGTTTTTCGGTTCTCTTTTCCTTCAGTTCTTCCATGACGGCCGCAATCTCTTCCCGTTTTCCCTTTTTCAGTTTCAACTTCGCTTCCAGGACAAGATACCCTTTGCGCGCAATGACACTGGTTCGATACCCCATCTCCAGCTCATCCTTTTTCAGTGTGAGAATCTCTCCCTGTCCGGATAAGACCGTCACCTCTTCTACGACGTCCTTCATTTCTCCGCCATATGCCCCGGCATTCATCACGACCGCTCCTCCCAGTGTTCCGGGAATTCCCGCTGCGAACTCAAATCCGGTAAGCTCACATTCCAGCGCTTTTCTCGCAATTCTTGACAAAAGCGCTCCCGCTTTGACAGTAAAACAGATTTCTTCTATCCGAATATCATCATAATTTTTAAAAATCTGTATGATCACGCCCCGATAGCCCTTGTCACTGACCAGAAGATTGCTTCCATTTCCTAAAATGTAATACGGTATATCCTTTTCCCTGCACGCAGCTATGAGCCGGACAATTTCCTCCTGGCTGTGAGGCGTCACATAATAATCTGCCAATCCGCCAATCCGAAAGGTCGTGTGCTTTTTCATTGGTTCGTCCGCAGAAAGATTTTCACTTCCTACAATGCCGCACATCTGCTTCCAAAATTCCTGATCCACTTTTTCTCTCCTACTCTCTAAACTGTCTACGACTAAACTGTATCATAAAATCTGTTTTTCTTCAAGCGTTATGATGCCGCTGTCTTTAACTGCCGCCACAATCTCCTCCATGACATCCGCCGGTTCCACCAGTGCAAACCGCACGAACCCTTCTCCCAGAGAGCCAAAGCTGCTGCCCGGCACACAGATCACGCCTGCCCGCTCCATCAGTTCCATACAAAATTCATTCGAATTTTCATAGCCTTTCGGAAGCGGCGCCCACACGAACATGGTTCCCTGGCTGTCCGGCACCTCCCATCCGATTTTACGCAGGCCCCCGCAGAACGCCTTCATTCTCTTTTCATACTCCCTGCACTGGGCTTCTACGCAATCCTTCGGCCCATTCAGCGCAGCCGCGGCTCCGTATTGGAGCGGCAGGAACATGCCGTAATCGATCTGTGTGCGCACCGCCCGAAACGTATCCACAATCTTTCGGTTTCCCACGACAAAAGAAATCCTGGCTCCTGTCAAATTATAAGACTTGGACAGTGAATACAGCTCCACTCCCACATCTTTCGCCCCTTCATAGGACAGAAAGGATTTCCCGGTTCTGCCGCCATAGATAATATCAGAATATGCGTTGTCATGCAGAATGATGATTTCATATTTTCGGGCAAATGCAATCAGTTCTCTGTAAAATTCGTCATTCGCCACCGCACATACCGGATTCAGAGGATAAGAAACCAGCATAAACTTCGCTTTCCTGGCTGTTTCCTCCGGAATATCGGAAAATCTCGGCAGAAATCCGTTTTCGCGGTACAGCGGATATTCCACGACCTTCGCATCACACAAGGCCGGACCGATACTGAAAATCGGATAACCAGGATTCGGCGCCAGAACCACGTCGCCAGGATCGCACAGCGCCCAGGTGATATGTGCCATTCCCTCCTGCGAACCGTTAATCGACATAATTTCCTCTGCCAGAAGCTCTACCCCAAAACGCCGCCGGTAGAAATCCTGCATCGCTTTGATTAAAAATGGACGGTCTGTCAGCGCATACTTATAATTTTCCGGATCTTTCGCCGCTTCGGAAACTGCCTTCATCACATCTGATTCCGGATAAAAATCCGGAGTTCCCACGGAAAGATTATAAATCTTTTTTCCCTGTTTTAACAATTCCTCTTTTTTCTCGTTCAGCACCGCAAATATCCCGGCATGAAACATCCCAGATTTTTTTGAAAATGTAAATTCCATATTTCCCTCCAAAACAGTTCCATTTTTGCACTCTTGAATCATGTTTTCACGGTCTCAGCAGCAAGCGCTTCGACCTGTTCTGAATCGTTACGTTTTTCTTTTCTCTGTACTGCCGCTGCCGTTCCACAGAAAAGGGCGGCGCACAGAAAGCTTAACAGCGTTCCCATCCACAGTCCGGGCGGAGTGTAATCCATAGAAATCTCATGCACCCCGGCCTCCAGGTCTACCCCTGTCAGAGCGCCGCCTACCCGGTATGGCGTAACCTCCTGCCCGTCCACCTTCACGTTCCATCCTTCATCATAAGGAACGGAAAGTAAAAGCGTCCCGCTTTCCTTTGCCGTGATGCTTCCCCGGATTTTTCCGTCCTCAAACATGGAAAGCTCCATCTGTTCATCCGCCAGAAACGCATACATTTCTTCATAGTCTGCCTGATCGCAGACCCAGGCGTTTGCGTTCGCACTCGTCTGGCCATCTTTCAGGGTCGCTTTCAGGGTCGCGGTCGTATCTTCTTCAAAATATCCCAAATCATAAAGATGATCGGAGAATTTATTATAGCTCTTTGAATACTGCGGCGTGGTAATCTCCAGTTTTTCCACTGCCGCCGGAAGATCAAGGTATACCTGCTTTCCGGCTGGCAGAATCACGGTATAGGTCTCTCCATCCGACATTTCAATATTCTGATTCAAAAAGAAAATCGGGTGATATCCGGTCGCCATCTGTACAAACTGATTCTGCACCTCCATCGGGTCATCCGCTTCATCCACTTCCCAGTTTCTGATTTCCGCATTGACCATAAATCCCAGAGAAAGCGCCCCCGTATTCTGATACATGGCCAGGGGTTCCTCATAGTCAACCTTCTCCATCTGATAAAGCCTGTCAGAATCTGTTTTTGACACGATATATTTTACACCAAATATATCATTTGCCAGCTTTGTAAAGCCATTATATCCATTTTTATTCGTCCTGGCCTCGATACCAAGCCCCTTGCACAGATCCACCGTAGCCGCAGGCATGGTAGAAGAAAACAGTACCACGCCATTCCCGCCCAGGAACATGTTCTCATTTCTCATCCGGTTACTGTCGATTTCCATTCGGAAAAAGCCGTCGTCCTCTCTTCGGGCGATCATTTTCTCATACGCCTTCTGCTCGTCCAGATAAGTACTTCTTCCAATGGTTCCGTTCATACACACCCCCACAACGCCCGTGGCGATCATTTCCACAATCGTCATGGAAAGAAAAATGACACGGAAGGTATATTCTCTCATCTTTCTCCTGCTTCGATAGATCAGGAGCACAATACTGTACGCCGCCAGTAAAAGAATCGTGGCGGCATAGACATAAACCTCCCGCTCTCCAAGCCCCGTCCACGCTGCATACACGGCAAACGCCATTGGCGGCACACAGGCGAGCGCCGTCCGGTGCCAGGACAGACGCCGCAGATCGGTCATCACATCGAAGCCGACTAAAAGAAGCAGCGCGATATACAGAAAAGCAAAACGGTTCGGAAGCCCGTTCTGCACATGAAAGCCATGCCAGATAAAATTCAGTACGTTTATATCAAAGCTGGCATACAAAAAACCGATGAAAAGCAGCTTTGAAATCCGCTCCCTCTTTGTCCTCTTTTTGTCCAGCGCATAAAGACATGCCAGAATCATCGTCACCGTTCCGCAGAACGCATTGACCCCGATCTGGTCATCCGCAATGTTGATCGGTTCTACAAAAGCAAACTGGCTGGTAAGCTGCGACAGATTCTGCACATAAAATTTCATTGGGGACGGGAACGTATTCTGCGCAGACTCGGTCGTGCCAAGTCCCAGAAAAGCAGGAAGAAGCACGATCGCCGCCATTCCTCCCGCCAGCAGGGAATACCATGCAAACGTGATGCAGGATTGAAAGATCTTTTTTCCTGAAAACTCTCTCGCTGAAATCCACTGCACCAGAAAATACAGGCAGGAAAACAGACAGAGCATAAACCCGATATAGTAATTGCTGTACAGCCCGTAAAACAAGGCCAGGCAGTAAAGCGATTTCTTCTTTTCTCCTTTTACGATCCGCTCAATTCCCTTCATAATCAGAGGAAGCATGGCGATGCTGTCCAGCCACATCAGATTAAAATAGTATCCAATGAGAAAGCTGCTAAGCCCGAACATGACGCCAAATGCGATGGGATAATAACTCCTTCCTTTCTCCCGCTCTGTGAAATACCAGGTCATCGTAAGACCGCACAGCCCGATTTTGAGTACGATAAAGAGCGCCATGACGTCCATCATGTGCTCCTTTGGAAAAAGACTGACCAGAAAATTTAACGGACTTGCCAGATAGTAGGCGAAAGTCGCCCAGAAATTGTACCCTAGCCCGCCGCCAAAAGAATACAGCAGAGACTCTGAATTTACCAGCTTCTCATGAAATTCCGTAAAAAACGGCAGGTACTGATGCAGGGAATCAATAATCAGGACTCCATGATCGCCAAAAGGAAATACCCCGTTTCCTGCAAAAGATGCCGCTACGGTAAACGCCGGGATCACAAAGCCCCAAAAACAGCATTTTCTTTTTATCGCCTGCACACTTTTTTCTTTTTCTGTCAGAATTTTCTTATCTTTCCGGAATACGAAAATCTTACTGAACAGATAGTTGAGTATCAGAACCACGACCTGTATGACCAGCTTTGCCAGCATATCATCCAGGCCCCAGACACAGCAAAAGAGAATCACGCCAAATACTTCGATAAACATGGTGCCAAGACGCATACCGATAAACTGTGCCGCTTCTGCAAAAAGCTCCTTTTTGGAAGCTGTCCGGCTCTCAAATACATATCTTTTGTTCACCACGTAAGCAAAGAGAATGGCCAGTGCAATGGAAACCACATTTGCAGTGGTCATATTGATGCCCAGCAGGTAGCGCTGTATTGCGTAGGACACCAGATTTACCAGTGTCGTGCATCCGCCAAAAAACAGGTAGCGGATTCCCTCGTTCTTTACAAATCGTTTGATATATTTTTCCATCTTACTATCATCTCCTAAAATTGCATACACCTCGCTTTAGTATACCGTTCTTTCACCGAAATTTCAATTATACGTTTCTTAATTCTTTATTCATTCTCCCAATTCTGGTTTGGCGGGGAGTTTGCGTTCATTCCGTACGCAGGCCGGGTGGAAACGTATCTCACGCAAACGGGGCAGGGAATTCGGAAACTAACTCCCAAGAATGTGCGGGTTCATCGCGAGAGC
>CALCMD010000065.1 GCA_937965795.1 uncultured Lachnospiraceae bacterium
GAAAAAAGCGCTGAAATTGTGAAAATGTCGTAAAATGTCGCAAAATAGGTTAAAAAATATGCCCAAAGCCGAAAAAAAGCTTTGGGCATATTTTACGAAAAACAAATGAATAATCGTTAAAAAATTGTAAGTAAGTCATAGAAAGAAGAACCTGTGAAAATTTTATCTTGTAAATTATTACGAAAATATGAAGAAAGCTTGACACCTGATTTTTGATTCAATATAATGCAAGTACTTGGAGAGCTAAGAATTTTTGGAAAAAGGAGAGTACCATATGCGGTTGATACAGGCGGTTTTGGGAAAGGCTTTTTGCCGGGTCAAATCGTTGGAAAAGCGTAGTTCCGCAGTGATGATCTCATGTGTTACCGTGGTGGCGATGGCGTCGCTGCTGATTTCGGGATTTTCTGACAGTGGTAAAAATAAGGTTTATGCCGTACATGCTTCCGGAACGGACCAGGACCGGGAACAGGCAGAGCCGCTATCCGGTGAGTTTCATGCAGGGCTTGAAGGTATTGCAAATTCGATCAGCAGTATGGAAGAGTATTCGCAGGCAATATCCTCCGTAAATATTACAACGGAGAATGAACAGGTTCTGGTGGGGACGTCGAAAGTCCGCCGTGGTGCGTTGAACAGGATTGTCATGGGGAAAGACGCGCGCCAGATTGGAGGCATCGGATATTTTGCCCAGCAGGCCGTGAGGGTAAATCATATGGCGTCGGAAGATTACTATTCTTTACTTCGGATTGTAGAGGCTGAGGCTACCGGAGGAGATATAAAGAGTAAAATCCTGATTGCAAATGTCGTGCTTAATCGTGTGGAGGACAGCCGTTTTCCAGATACGATCTATGACGTGGTATGGCAGAGGGACGGGGGAATCGCACAGTTTTCTCCGACCGAGGATGGAAGAATCTACACGGTGGAAATCACGGATGATACTTATGAGGCGGTAGACAGAGCTTTGGATGGGGAGGATTATTCACAGGGGGCGCTGTTTTTCATGGCGCGTTCCAGTGCGGAATCCCATAATAAAGAGTGGTTTGACGGAACGCTGCAAAGACTGTTTGAACATGGCGGACATGAATATTACACATTTTCCAACGAGTAACACCTGAAAAGGAAGAAAGAGAAGCAAACAGCGGATGCACAGGCTGTTTGTTTCTTTTCTTATTTTTATATGCCGCTGAAAGCTGCGATTCTGAAATAGTTTCAAAAATTTTACAGGATTTTTATTGATTTTATCGATTTATTATGTATAATATAATCTGGAAGTTTCGGAAGATGGGCTGTTCCACTTCCTTGACAAATGATCAAAAGACCTGCGTCCGCAGGCAACTATTGAAGAAAAGAGGTAGAAAGTAAGATGGCAGAAATCAATTTAAGTAAGTATGGTATCACTGGAACCACAGAAATTGTGTACAACCCTTCTTATGAATTATTGTTTGAGGAGGAGACAAGACCTGATCTGGAAGGTTTTGAAAAAGGTCAGGAAAGCGAACTTGGCGCGGTTAATGTAATGACTGGTATCTATACGGGCCGTTCTCCAAAAGATAAGTTCATCGTAATGGATGAGAACTCAAAAGATACCGTATGGTGGACTTCTGATGAGTATAAGAATGATAACCATCCGGCTACACAGGAAGCATGGGATGCAGTAAAGGAAATCGCACTGAAAGAGCTTTCAAATAAGAGACTTTTCGTAGTGGACGCTTTCTGCGGTGCAAATAAAGATACACGTATGGCAATCCGTTTTATCGTTGAGGTAGCATGGCAGGCTCATTTTGTAAAGAACATGTTTATTCAGCCGACTGCTGAGGAGCTTGAGAACTTTGAACCGGATTTCGTTGTTTACAATGCTTCTAAGGCAAAAGTAGAAAACTATAAAGAACTTGGGCTGAACTCAGAGACGGCTGCAATGTTCAACATCACAAGCCGCGAGCAGGTTATCGTAAATACATGGTACGGCGGAGAGATGAAGAAAGGTATGTTCTCCATGATGAACTACTATCTGCCGCTGAAGGGCATCGCTTCCATGCACTGTTCAGCAAACACAGATATGAACGGCGAGAATACGGCAATCTTCTTCGGTCTTTCCGGTACAGGAAAAACCACACTGTCCACAGACCCGAAGCGTCTCCTGATCGGTGATGATGAGCACGGCTGGGATGACAACGGCGTATTCAACTTTGAGGGCGGCTGTTATGCAAAGGTTATTAACCTGGACAAAGAGTCTGAGCCGGATATCTACAATGCAATCAAGCGCAACGCTCTTCTTGAGAACGTAACGCTGGATGCAGAAGGAAAGATTGACTTTAATGATAAGAGCGTAACAGAGAACACTCGTGTGTCTTATCCGATTGACCATATTGAAAAGATTGTCCGTCCGGTATCTGCTGCACCGGCAGCGAAAGAAGTCATCTTCCTGTCAGCAGATGCTTTTGGCGTACTTCCTCCAGTATCTATTCTGACTCCGGAGCAGACACAGTACTATTTCCTGTCAGGATTCACAGCAAAGCTTGCTGGTACAGAGCGTGGTATCACAGAGCCGACGCCTACCTTCTCCGCATGTTTCGGACAGGCATTTCTTGAGCTGCATCCGACAAAATATGCTGAGGAGCTGGTTAAGAAGATGGAACAGAGCGGCGCTAAGGCATATCTGGTAAATACCGGATGGAACGGCACAGGAAAGCGTATTTCTATCCGTGATACCCGTGGTATCATTGATGCGATCCTGAACGGGGATATTCTGAATGCACCGACAAAGAAGATTCCGTTCTTCAACTTTGAAGTTCCGACAGAGCTTCCGGGCGTAGACACAAACATCCTGGATCCGCGTGATACTTACGCAGATGCTGCTGAGTGGGAAGCAAAAGCAAAAGACCTCGCGCAGAGATTCACAAAGAACTTTGCAAAATACGAAGGCAATGAGGCTGGAAAGGCTTTAGTTTCAGCAGGTCCTCAGGTATAAGATAAAAATCAGGTTTTCGTTTTTCATAAGAAACCGCCTTTGCAGATGATCAAGTCATCTGTAGGGGCGGTTTTTGTATGGTTCGTTCGCCGGAAGGCAAAAACTACAAAAAACTAAAAAAGTGCTAAAAATTATGGTTATTTTATTAAAAATTTAACCTTGTGGACGTGGAATGCAGAAGGTATAATAACATCAGAGTTAAGAGTTCTTATCCATTGGTTTTACCGCTGACGTGGACGGAATGATACAGCATTTCGGATTACGAAAGCGTTTAACATATATTTCATAAAAGTTTCATACTTATTATCCTTTTTTGAGATGGGTATTTTCTGGATTTTTTAATCTGCAAGGGTTAAAGACAGCGTTCGGAAAATACTCTTCTTTTTTGTGAAGTTATAAGATGCAATTTCCTGATTTGGAGAAAAATATAAAATGCTTAAAAAATATACTATTTTCACTAAAATTTTATCTAGTATAAATAAAAAATAAATGTTATTATAGCAATAAACACTAAATTAAGTGCTAAAACAGGGGGGTTAGATAGCATAATTGCGCATAGGAGCGATGCAGGGCCGCGGGTTCTTATGGACAATTTTCAAAAAATGGGATATGATAAATTTATACAAAAAGCGGGAGGGTACAGATGAAAAAATATTTGCTCACTGCGTGTGGAATCCTTCTGACGGCTGCCGTGGCGGTAGCTGTGGGAGAAAGGTATCTGAGGCAGGAAAGCGTGAGGGAGGAGAAGGAGCCTCTGATTTATTATACGATCGGGAAAGAGGACGAGGATCTTCAGAAAGTGAATCAGGGTCTGAATGAACTGTTGTCCGAAAGGTATGGTTTTACCGTGGACTATCGGAAACTGGACTGGAACATTTACGGGGATAAGATTGCAGACGTTATGAACCTTCATGAAGAGCTGGATGTGGCGTTCGCTTCGAGCGTACAGCAGGGGGATTACGTGGGAAATGCCAGGAACGGGGCATGGTATCCGCTGGATGATTTTCTGCAAGGAGAAGGAAAAGCGCTTTATGAAGCGATTCCGAAGGTTCTCTGGGAAGGCGCCAGAGTGGACGGGCATATTTACGGGGTACCTACCAGTAAGGAGCTGGCGGCGGTAAATCAGTGGATGTACCCGAAGGAACTGATTGAAAAATATGATATTGATATAGAAAGCATCACCTGTCTGGAAGATCTGGAGCCGGTTTTTGTCATGTTAAAAGAGAAGGAGCCGGAGTATACGTTATTGGAGTTAAACCAGTATTCTTACTTTTTCGGATTGCAGGGTTATGAGTATCTTCTGGACTATCAGATCCCTCTGATGATAAAGACGGATGATGAAAATGTCAGGGTGGTGAATATTCTGGAGACAGAGGAAGGAGAGCAGACACTTCGGACACTTCGAAAATATTATCTTGCGGGATATATCAATCAGGATGCGCCGATTCGGGAGGGACAGACACTAAAAAGGGGGGAGAAGGTATTCCTGCGGCAGGCGCAGGGCGGACCTTATGCGGAGCTTGAGTGGTCAAAGCAGCGAGGTTATGAGGTGGTTGCCAGAATCATGGCGCCAGTTGTGATAAATACGGAGTCCGTGCGGGGAGCCTATATGTGCATCAGCGCTTCCTCGGATCAGCCGGAGGAGGCATGCCGTTTCTTACAGGCGGTCAATACGGATAAGGATGTGCGGAATATGCTCCAGTATGGAATTGAGGGAGAGCATTACACGCTGAATGAGGACGGACAGGCTGTGGTTTTGAAGGATACTTATGCGGGGATTGCCTATACCCAGGGAAATTATTTTCTGCTAAACACCCGCGAGGATCAGCCGTTGGATTTGTGGGAACAGTATAAGAAATTTAATGATGCGTCCATTCCCTCCAAAGCGCTGTATTTTGATGCGGATACGTCTCAGATTTCAGCGGAAATCGAAGCGGTCAGAAAAGTTTCGGAGAAATTTTATCCGGCAGTGATGACAGGAAGCGTGGATGTGGATGAGTATCTGCCTATGTACCGTAAGGAATTAAAGGATGCGGGAATCGAGAAAATCAGAAAGGAGCTGCAAAGACAGCTTCGACAGTGGAAAAAGAATGAGACAAAAGCAAAATAAAAAAAGAATTTTTACATCGCTGAGGGAGATTTCCGGCGCTTCTTCTCACAGATGGCGTGGGTTTCTGAATATCCTGGCAGTTTTTATGATCTGGATGTTGTTATGCTTTGGCATTTTCATGTGGCAGGCAGACCTAATGCGGGAAAAAGCCTATAGCAGATGCGAGGATGCGCATCAGATTCTGGATACTGTCGTAAATATGTCCAGGGAGCAGACCGGAGATATTTACAGGGAGAAGGAGCTTCTGGAGGATTTCTGGCTGTTCTGGAATCATGACGTGGAAAGTTATATGGAGCAGCGTATTCAGAACAATCATGAGCAAAGAGCAATGAAATCCTTTCCGGAGTATATGAATGTATTTATTACAGAACATCAGAACATATACAATAAAATATATTTTGTGACAAAGAAAGGCATCTATTCACTGGAAGCAAATCCGGAGGGTGGAGGAGGAATTTACTCTTATGACGCCGCACAAAGCCAGTTTGAAAAGGACTGCCGGGACGGAGAAGGGGGATATCCGATTTCTGTTAATGTTCAGAATATTTATCATATGAAAGAAAGCGTCGGAGAGATCATATTTCTGGTAAATGAGGAGTACTTGTTTGGCGCGTTAAAATCATCCGGGGATTCGTATGTCCTGCTGGAGCACGGGGAAATCCGGAAATACTGGGGAGATTTGAGCGAAAAGAAGCAAAGCTCCGATATTATGGCGCACTGGATGATTTATGAATGCAGTACACACGGAAACCGCATAGAGATCGGCTTTCAGACTCTGGATGTGATACTGGAAAACTGGCCGGTATTCCTGCTTGTGACAGGTATCTTTTTTATGGTTGCAGGGATGATGTTTTTCTGGATGCGGAGGATGACGAAGGGAAATGAAGAGTTTCTGGAAGAATTTATCCATGTTATCCAGCTTGCGAAAAAGGGAGAGTTTCAGAGGATTAAGGTGAGAAAACGAAAGGATAGTTATGCAATGCTGGCATTGGAGATCAACGATATGCTCAGCAAACTGGACGTGCATATTAAGAAGGAGTACATTTTGAAGGGGATGCAGCAGGATGCGGAGATGAAGGCCATGCTGTATCAGATCAATCCGCATTTTCTCTATAATACGCTGGAAATTATCAAGGCGCAGGCGAACATCCAGGGAAATGTTACCGTATCGGATGCGCTGTTTGACCTCGGCAGTATGTACCGGATGCTGGTGAAGCTGGGAGATACGATTACGCTGAGGCAGGAAATTGAGCTGCTGACCCATTATCTGAACATTCTGGAACTGGGAAATCAGGAGAATTTTTATTATGAAATTGATGTGGAGGAAGAAATGATGGAACTGGCGACCGTAAAATTCTGGATGCAGCCTCTGGCGGAGAATTACTTTGTGCATGGTTACGGTAAGTCGAGGGAGTATAATCTGTTTTCCGTGCAGGGACAGAAAAAGGAGGATGGATACCAGCTTCTGATTATGGATAATGGAAGCGGGATGGAAACGGAGGAGATGGAAAAGCTGAATCTGGAGCTGAGTCAGCAGACCGGGATTCCAAGAAATAAAATCGGAATTCGGAATGTATGCCAGAGGCTTCGCTATTTTTATCGAAACCGGATGACCTTTCAGATGGCACAGAATGTGCCGCGAGGACTGCGGATCGAAATTTTTATTGAGAAGGATTGGGACGAGGGATAGCTTATGTACCGATTAATGCTGGTAGATGATGAGAAACAGATTACGGAAGGGCTGAAATGTTTTCTGCCCTGGGAAAAATATCAGATAGAGGAAATCCGCGCGGTGAATAGCTTTGACGAAGCGCTGGATATGGGGAGAAGCTGGAGACCCCATATTGCGATCATGGACGTGTGCATTGGAAAAGAATTTGGCTATGAGCTCCAACGGGAGCTTAAGAAGGAGCTGCCGGATTTATGCACCATTATGATAAGCGGCTACGATGAATTTATTTATGTCCGGGAAGCGATGCGTCAGGGGGTGGTAGACTATCTTCTGAAGCCGATCAACCGGGTAGAGCTTGAAAAGATTCTGGAGAGCATCATTGTGGACAGGCTTCAGGGAAGCATTTTGAAGTCCCCGGAGGATGAGGGTCTCTATGATGAAATTTTGGAAAAAAACGAGAAAGAATTCAGTAAGCTGGTGCGGAAGATTCTTAAAATCGTTTGGGAGGAGTACGGGAAGAATTTGAATCTTTCCGTGCTGGCGGATCGGCTGGAGGTCAGCAGCGGCTATCTGGGCAAGCTTTTTGCGAAAGAGACAGATATGAAGTTCTCGCAGTATCTGATGCTGTATCGGATGAAGAGGGCGAAGGAGCTTTTGATGAACACGGATTATAAGGTTTCTTATATTGCGAATAAAGTGGGTTATACGAATATGAATTATTTTTATCTGCATTTTCAGGATTGTTATGAGAAATCGCCGTCAGAGTTCAGGGAAGATTGAGGAAGCACAAAGTGCGGAGCAATCCGTATGGCGTCTTTTGATTTTAATATCATTTTTATAAGAGAAGGAGGATAAAGAATGAGTGACAGGAAAAAATGGTTGGCAGGATTGCTTGCGGGAGCGATGCTTGGCAGCGCGCTGCCGGGAAATGCGGGCGGATTGTCAGTTTCGGCAGCGGACAGCCAGTTTGCCGGGGAAGAGTGGTATGATCAGATCGGCACGGTGGAGCTGAACCGGGAGCCGGCGCACGCATACTTTGTTCCTTATGAGTCGTCCGCAAAAGCGTTGCAGAATGAAAAATCTGTACTGGATACCGATGAAGAGGAATCAGCATATCGGGTTTCGCTGAACGGAGAATGGAATTTTAAGTTTGCACAGAATCCTGCGGCAAGGGAAAAGGCAGCAAGAGGCGCAGAGGCGGCCGCTTATGTGGAGGACTGGGATACCTCAGGATGGGATACGATTCCGGTGCCGTCCTCGATTCAGGCAATTAAAGACGAGGACGGAGATTTTAAATATGAAAAACCGATCTATACGAATCAGACATATCCCTGGGCAAATTATGAAAGCGTGACACTGGGAGAGAGCGTGACGGCTCCAACGGTGAGAAACAGTGTCGGCCAGTATAAGAGAACCTTTACCGTGCCGCAGGATTGGGACGGAAGGGAAGTTTTTGTTTCTTTTGAAGGTGTGGAATCCGCGTTTTATCTTTACATCAACGGGCGGCGTGCAGGTTATGCGGAGGACAGCTACACGATGGATGAATTTAATATCACCCCGTATCTGCAAAAGGGTGAGAATACCATAGCGGTGGAGGTGTACCGCTGGTCTACGGGAAGTTACCTGGAAAATCAGGATTTCATCCGCTACAGCGGAATCTTCCGGGACGTGAATCTTTATTCAAAAGATAAAGTGGAAATTCGGGATGTTTTTGTCAAAACAGATCTGGATGCAGAATACCAGGACGCCGTTCTGACACTGGAGGCATCTGTCCGAAATCTCGGACAGGCGGATGCGGCGGGACAAAACTACACAGTTTCGGCAGAACTGTATGAGAGTGACGCCAGCACAAAAGTATGGACGGAGCCTATGGAGCTGTCTGTTACGGTTCCGGAGGCAAAGGGTACGATAGAGGAACGGGCAGACGATACCGGCGTCGTGGTTTCCGGTTCCAAAGATGTGGAAAATCCAAAGAAGTGGTTCGCGGATACTCCAAGTTTATATCTTCTTTTGATTGAATTAAAGGATGAGAGCGGAAATGTGGTGGAAACGCTCTGCCAGAGGGTCGGTTTCCGGGAAATCGGAAAAGCCGATATCAATACGGCGGGGCAGGAACAGATGCAGATCAACGGCAAAAAGATCATGTTCCGGGGGACGAACCGCCATGAGTCAGATGTGGATGCGGGGCGCGCGTTGTCCAGAGAGGATATAAAAGAGGATCTGTTTTTGATGAAGCAGTTTAACGTAAACGCCATCCGTACCAGCCATTATCCGAACAATCCATATACCTATGCGCTTGCAGATGAAATCGGTATTTATATCTGCGACGAGGTGAATGCGGAATCTCATATGGGAGCGACGCAAAGCTCGATTCCATCTGGGTTCCCCATCTGGAATACTTCGGTGATGGATCGCACGAAGAATATGGTGGAACGGGATAAGAACCATCCCTGTGTCGTGATATGGTCTCTGGGAAATGAAGCGACTTACAGTACGTATACGATGGATGATAATTATTGCTTTTATAATGCGACCCGCTGGATTTTAAAGAGGGATCCGTCACGTCTCCGCAAGTATGAGAGGGATAACCGCTATACAAAGGGCGACAGGGAGCATTCTATGGTTGATATCTATTCCAGCCAGTACTGGAGTGTGGACAGTGTGAGAGGGCATGTGGCGAACACGGGGAATAAATCGCCTTATATCCAGTCCGAGTATGCGCACGCAATGGGGAATGGCCTCGGAAATTTTAAAGAATACTGGGAGATTTTCCGGGAATATCCAAATGCGCAGGGAGGATTTATCTGGGACTGGATTGACCAGGCGATGCGGACGAAAATCGAGAATACAGCGGTAAGGTATATTCATGATCCGAATACCGGAAAAAGAGTTTCATTTGGCGGCAGTTTTCAGGAAGGACGGAACCAGACAAAGTCTATAGAAGGGGCGTATATCGCAGAGGGAAGCCACACGAAAACTGTGAATGGAAATGCGCTGACACTGGATTTGTGGCTGAAACCGGCAGATAATTTTACAAACTCCCGGCAGACGTTCCTGAGCAGGGGGGACGATGAGGGATATAATCTTCAGATCAATAAAGATGGAAAGCTGGAGTTCTTTGCAGACGGCTGGAGAGAAGGTTATCTGGAGACGGAAGTGCCGGATGCGTTTACGGACGGCGCATGGCATCGCCTGACCGCTACGGTCTCAGACAGAACCTATATCCTTTATTTTGACGGAAAGCAGATTGCGCAGGGGCAGAGAGATTCTGCATCGCAGGCATATGACAGCGCGTCCAATACCGCGGATATTGCAGTAGGAACAAACGCCAGTTATACGGAAAGGGTGTTTAACGGCAGCATTGACCGTGTGGCGGTGCTGAAAGGAGCCCTGACAGCAGAAGAGATTGCCGCGACTGCGGACAGTCTGGAAGCAGTTCAGGATAAACTTGTATATACGCTTGACTTTACAGAAGACATGCTGGAAACGGAAGAACTTGGATTTGAGGATCATACTTATTTCGGTTATGGCGGAGACTGGGATGAGACTGTGACGGACAATGATTTCTGTGCAAATGGACTTGTATTTGCCGACCGGACGCCGTCGCCGGAGCTTTACGAGGTAAAGAAGGTTCATCAGGAAATTTCTTTTTATGATGATGGTTCTGCCGCAAATGGCGAAGTACGGATCGTCAATGAGTTTTTGAATACGAATCTGAATCGTTATGATGTTTCCTGGAGCTTGAAGAAAGACAATGTAGTGCTCGGAAGCGGGACGCTGACAGAAGAGCAGAAAGATCTGGCGCCTTTACAGGAAAAGGTCGTTGCACTGAAGAACTTCCCGGTCGTAGAGGCTGTGTATGGATCGGATTATGTCCTTGTGCTGTCTGTTACTCTGCAAGAGGATCAGCCGTGGGCGGATAGTTATGGCGGGAAAGCCGGGGATGAGATTGCCTTTGAGGAGTTTGAGCTTTCCTATGAAAACGAAAAACCCCGTCCGGCTCCGGATATGGCGAACATCGGCGATCTGGAGGTGAATGAAACACAGGAAACCATAACGGTAACAGGAACGACTGCGCGTGAAGGAGGAACCTCTTTCGAAATCGTACTGGACAGAACATCCGGCTATATCAGCAGCTACCGTCTGGGCGGGAAAGCGCTGCTGGAAGAGGGACCTGTACCAGATTATTACCGGGCTCCGGTCAGCAATGATCCGGGATTCACCGGGGGAATGCGAAATGCGGCGCAGAATTTTACGATTGATGAGGAAGGCATTGAAGTAGACAGACAGCAAACATTTGTTTCTATCCATGTGCCGGGCACGATTCAGGGACTGGATTCTCCCAATATCATTGATTATGCCATTTATGGGGACGGCAGAATTTTGGTAACCAATACTTTTACACCGGCGTCAAACAGCGCAGTAGGAAATATTGCAAAAATAGGAATGAAGATGACGGTAGCGGAAGGGTATGAGAATCTTACTTACTATGGCAACGGGCCGCAGGAGAATTATTCCGACCGGAATTCAGGTACGAAGCTTGGAATCTATAAAAGTACTGTGACCGACCAGTTTGAGAAGAAATATGTAAAGCCCCAGGAAAACGGAAACCGGACAGGGGTGCGGTGGACGGCTCTGACAGATGATGAGGGAATGGGAATCATGGTTTCCTCAAAAGAGGCGATGGAGTGCAGCGCTCTGCACTATAGGGCGGAAGATCTGGCGTCCTACCGGCATCCGTATCAGGTTCCGAAACAGCAGAACACGATCCTTACGGCTGCGCTTGTGCAGAGAGGACTTGGAAATGCGAGCTGCGGACCGGCTCCTCTGAACCAGTATCTGATACAGGCGGGAGTCACTTACAGCCAGACCTTTAGTATCCTTCCGATTTCGGGAGCCACAGAAGATCAGGAGCTGATGAACAGAAGCAAGGTGGATATGGAATCGACCATGCCGCTGGCAGGCATCCGGGTAAACGGCCGGGAAATCGCCGGCTTTTCGGAGGAGCAGACAACATACCGGTATGAAGTGCTCAAAGGCGCTGTCCAGAAGGGGAAGATTCCACAGGTAGAACCGATCAGGGTGTCAGATGGCGTGGAAGTGACGGTGACGCAGGCGCAGACCATTCCGGGTGTGGCGACGATTACGGCACGTTCTCCATTTGGCGTGGAAAAAACTTATACGGTGAACCTAGAGATGACAGACCAGATCTATGTATCGGATATGGACTGGGAGACGGATAAAGGCGGATATTTTGAAAACACACGGGACAGGTGCGGATGCGGAGCCGCAATGAAAGTCTATGAGGGCGGAAATGAAAAAGAATACGAAAAGGGCATCGGCACGCATGCCCCATCGGAAATCAGCGTTCGTATTGATGGGATGGGAGCGACCAGATTCTTGGCGCAGGCAGGAATTTCGGCATGTCAGGAAAGTGGAAACCGGGCAAATGTCAATTATGTGGTGAAGGCTGACGGCGAAGAAATTTTCCGGCAGAATGACGTACGTTCCGGGGAGTCCGTACCAGTGGAGCTGGATGTGGAAGGTGTGAAAGTTCTGACTTTGATCACCGAGACAAACGGCGAGGATTCGAACGATCATGCTTTATGGGCAGATGCGAAGCTTACGGACGCAACGACTGCGGACACAACGCTGGTGCAGCATATTGTTGTCCGGGCGGATATGACGATACTCCCTACAGAGGGAGAGGCGCAGGCGGAAGCGGTCATACTTCCGGCGGACGCCGCGAACCAGGATGTGATCTGGACGTCCTCAGATGAAACCATTGTTCAGGTCGATGAAACAGGCCATCTTACAGCCGGAGTGACGGGAGAAGCAGTCATCACAGCCGTGGCGGCGGATGGAAGTGGAGTAAGAGGAAGCCTTACCATCCGGGTTGTGGAGGACTCGAAACTGAAAGAAGCTCTGGAGGCGGAAAAGAAGGCAAAGGAAGAGGCTGAAAAGGCGAAAGAAAAACTGGAGGAGCTTCAGAAAGCGGCGGATGAGCTCAAAAAGGCGGCGGATGAGATCAGGAAGGCGGCAGAAGAAGAGGTACGAAAAGCGAGAGAGGAACTGGAGCGGGCGCAGGCAGATCTGGAAAAGATGAGAGCCGAGCTTGAGCAGGCGAAGAAAGATGCCGCTGCTAAAGAGCAGCCCTCCGTTTCAGTAGGAAGAGTAACGCTGAAAAAGGTGGCGAAATCCGGAAAGGGAGCCATCACCGTGACCTGGAAGAAAGTATCCGGCGCTGAAGGGTATCAGATTCAGTGTGCGGGAAACCGGAAATTTAAAAAGGCTGTGAACAAGGAAACCGCCAGAAAAAATAAGATCAAAGTGAAAAAGCTAAGGAGCGGCAGGCGCTATTATGTACGGGTGCGCGCTTATAAAAAAGCAGCGGACGGAACGAAGATTTACGGGAAATACAGCCGTCTGAAAAAGATAACCGTAAAGTAAAGACAGAAAACAGGACAAAAAACGGGGCGCCAGAAATGGCGCCCTGCTCAGTTTAAGGAATGGTAGACCATTCGTGAAATCTGCTGAATACAGCTTCGGGCAAGCGCAGGATTGTTGGTGTTGCTGAATACGCAGATAATGTAATTGGTTTTCTTTCCATAGACGATGGCGGTATCGTTTTCAATGGAACCGCTCTCACCGGTTTTATTTGCTGTTTGAATGCCGTAGGGAACGCCCTGGGGGATTTTGGAGCGAAAGGTCTGGGCTTTGAGATAGCCGAGCATCGTTTTTGACGCCGTCTTTGATACCAGTTTTCCACGGTATATTTTTTCCAGAAGCTTCCCGCAGTCTGCCGCGCTGGTCAGATTTGCTTTGTTCAGCCCGGCGGCTTCCGCAGAGCCGCCGTTTCCGCAGCGGGTGTACTGCTGGGTTTTTGTGAAGCCGTTTGCTTTACAGAATTTATTGACGGCATTTTTGCCGAGCCGTTCGTAAACCAGATCATTGAAAGCGTCATTGCTGCTGACCGTAATCATGCTGCGGATCTGGGACTCCAAAGACGCATTCAGAGTCAGCTTTTTTTTCTTTGCCTGATCATAGGCGGCTGCCATCGCAAAGAGCTTAATGGTACTGGCGGAGAAAAAAGCGTTCTTGTTAATCGTGAAGCTCTTTTTTGTTTTCAGGTCTTTGACATAGACGGACCATGCAGTCGGGGAGGGCTTGCCGTTGGCGGAATTGGGACAGCTTTTTTTGATGTAGTTTTTTATCTGTTTCTCCAGTTTCTCCATTTTGATCGTGGCTTTTGTCTTTTTGACCTTTTTTGCGGAAGCCGACACGGGAAATTGCAGTGCCAGAATGAGTGCAAGCAGGCCGATCAGGATTCGTTTGATTTTTTGTCTCATCAGTTCACCTTCCTTTTTTCATCTTACCTAACTGTTCAGTACCTTCACAGTTACGATGCAAAAATCCATGAAAATCGTCTTCGACGATGGGATTTTTGCACTCTTGAATCATGTTTTCACGGTCTCAGCAGCAAGTGCTTCGACCTGTTTTGAATAGTTACATGATTACTTATAATATACTGTGAATTTCGGAAAAAGAAAAGTCCATAAATGCTCTTTCCTGCTTTGAGATAACTGAAATTTTCATGATAAATATTCATAATATATATTTCTATTATCGTATATCTTGTGCTATAATGTCATGTGAAAGCGATTTCGGAACCGGAACGGTTGCGGGATATGTATAGAGGATACAGGAGGAGAAGCAGATGAAAGGAATGACAATGACACAGAAGATTCTGGCTGCACATGCCGGACTTCCGTATGTAGAGGCAGGCCAGCTTATTGAGGCAGACCTGGATCTGGTGCTTGGAAATGATATTACGTCACCGGTAGCGATTCATGAAATGGATAAAATGACAAAACAGACAGTATTTGACAAAGACAAGATCGCGCTGGTTATGGATCATTTTATCCCGAATAAAGATATTAAATCCGCAGAGCATTGTAAATGTGTAAGGCAGTTCGCCTGCAAGCATGAGATTACCAATTATTTTGACGTAGGCGATATGGGAATCGAACATGCGCTTCTGCCGGAAAAAGGACTGACGGTGGCAGGAGATGTCATCATCGGCGCGGATTCGCATACGTGTACGTATGGCGCGCTGGGAGCATTTTCCACTGGCGTGGGAAGCACGGATATGGCGGCGGGTATGGCGACAGGAAAAGCATGGTTCAAGGTGCCGTCCGCGATCCGGTTTCATCTGGTGGGAAAACCGTCCAAATGGGTGAGCGGAAAAGATGTCATCCTGCATATTATCGGAATGATCGGCGTGGACGGCGCTCTGTATAAATCGATGGAATTTGTGGGAGAAGGCGTCAGGAATTTGACGATGGATGACCGTTTTACGATCGCGAACATGGCGATCGAGGCTGGCGGAAAGAATGGCATCTTCCCGGTGGACGATCTGACGGTTCAGTATATGGAGGAGCACTCGAAACGACCGTTTCAGGTATATGAAGCGGATGAAGACGCCGTTTATGATGAGGAATATACCATTGATCTCAGTGCGTTAAAGCCGACGGTCGCATTTCCGCATCTGCCGGAGAATACAAAGACGATTGATGAGATCACGGAAGATATTATCGTAGACCAGTCCGTGATCGGTTCCTGTACGAATGGGCGGATTGATGATCTGCGCTGTGCGGCGGAAATCCTGAAAGGCCGCCATGTAAAGAAAGGTGTGCGCTGTATTGTGATTCCGGCGACCCAGCAGATTTATCTTCAGGCGATTCAGGAGGGGCTGGTACAGACGTTTATCGAGGCGGGAGCCGTGGTAAGCACACCGACCTGTGGACCGTGCCTGGGAGGCTATATGGGCATCCTGGCGGCAGGGGAGCGCTGCATTTCCACGACAAATCGTAATTTTGTGGGACGTATGGGTCATGTGGATTCTGAAGTATATCTGGCGAGCCCGGCAGTGGCGGCGGCAAGCGCTGTGACCGGAAAAATTTCCGCGCCCGAAGAACTGGGATTATAGGAGGAGAGAGAAGATGAAAGCAAACGGACGTGTTTTTAAATATGGCGACAACGTAGATACAGATGTAATCATCCCGGCAAGGTATCTGAACTCTTCAGATCCTGCGGAGCTTGCGACACATTGTATGGAGGACATTGACAAAAATTTTGTAAAGCAGGTGCAGAAAGGCGATATCATTGTTGCAGAGAAGAATTTTGGCTGCGGCTCCTCCAGAGAACATGCCCCGATTTCGATTAAGGCGGCGGGCGTGAGCTGTGTGATCGCCGAGACTTTTGCCAGAATCTTTTACCGAAACGCAATTAACATCGGCCTTCCGATTATTGAATGCCCGGAAGCATCCAGAGGAATCGAAGCAGGAGATGAAGTTGAGGTGGATTTTGACAGCGGTATGATATATAATAGAACGAAAGGAACTGAATTCAAAGGGCAGGCTTTTCCTGAGTTTATGCAGAGGATTATCAAAGCCGAAGGGTTGATTAACTACATTAACAACAAATAGAACATTGGTTAGACAGGAGGTAAGAAATGAAAGTATTATACAGAGATGAATTTGAAAATCTGGCGGTTATGCAGGTGAGTAAAGCGGCTTATCATGAGGAAGAAGGGATTCTTGAGCTGGACGGTCCGGAGGAGGACATTGCGGTGAAAACATCAGCAAAGGCAGCGGAGGGGATCATGCGTATGCTGTATGAGACAGACAAAGCGGATGTGACGGCATATGAATATTGTGAAGTGGATTATGAGTTTGATGATGACGATGAAGAGTACGAAGATGACGACGAATTTGATGCGATGCTTGACAGGATTTTGAATGATCCGGAAAAGAACGGAGTTCTGCGGTTTAAATAAAGGCGTCACAGGAGAATACTATGATTGAACCGAGACAGCATGGGTATTTTAAGATACACAATGCCAATATCTATTACCGAATCTACGGAACGGGTGAAAAAACGCTTTTCTTTTTACATGGAAATGGTGAGGACTGGACCTGTTTTAAGCGGCAGATCGAATTTTTTTCCAGGGAGTACACGGTTGTTACGATGGATAGCCGGGGACATGGACATTCAGGCGTCAGCGAGAAGCCATTGACCATTCGGCAGATTGCGCAGGACGCAGCTTTGCTGATTAAAAAACTTCAACTGGAACATGTCACTCTGGTGGGCTTTAGCGATGGCGCAAACATTGTACTGGAAATGGCATTAAACAGTACCATTCCCTATGAGAAGCTGATTCTCGGCGGAGCGAATCTGAATCCGCAGGGAGTGAAGATGCGCTATCAGATTCCAATGATTCTGGCTCACGCATTTTGCGAGTTTGCGGCGCGGTTTTATCCAAAATTGCAATTAAAAGCGGACATCCTGGGTCTTATGATCCATGAGCCGAATATCCAGCCGGAACTTTTAAAGAAGATTACCGCACCGGTGCTCGTGATGGCGGGAGAATATGATATGATTAAAGAAAAGCATACGAAGCAGATTGCAGCATCGCTTCCAAACAGCAGGCTGGTAATCATTCCGAATGCGAGTCACTTTATTTTTGACGCATGGGCGACGAAAGTAAATTATGTGATGAACACATTTTTATCCTTATAAAGAGAAAACTCTCTGTGAAGCAGCAGACGCTTCCCGGAGAGTTTTTTATCTAAAGATGCCATACGGATTGCTCCGCACTTCGTGCTTCCGCAATCCTGCCCCCTAATTCGGATATCGTGAGGCTGACGCCTCACTTTTATCCTCATTATGGGGCGGGTCATAAAGTCAAGCTTCCACTTATGTGTAAACACAACGTGGAAGCTTGACTTTTGACCCTGGCATTATAAAATCGGAGTGACAAGATTTGAACTTGCGACCTCTCGGCCCCCAGCCGAGCGCGCTAC
>CALCMD010000066.1 GCA_937965795.1 uncultured Lachnospiraceae bacterium
GCTTATCGGACAGATTCTACAGGTACAAAGATATATGGGGCGTATAGTAAGGTACAAAGGATTTGACGGGTTTCTATAAGAAAATTATAAAATTTAATTTTCGACGATTTCTGTCGAGCAGAAAGAGACTTTTAGAAAGCGTCGCTGTATGGATTTAAAATTCATATAGCGGTGCTTTCTGATTTTAACAGAACTATAGAATATAAATAAGTTATATACTTGAGATAAAAAATATGATAAAATAGTTATAGTGAATAAGAAAAACGAAAATCCTACATTACATATGAAAGAAGTTCTTTTTATGGCAAAGATAAGTGAATGGAAATCTCCTAAAAAGAAAGGGGAGGCCAGACCTATTGCCACACTCATTCTAACAGCTTAAGCAACAAGATGGGTAATTCCTTACTGGCTGTAAGGGGTATTAACCATAAGTATATTGTAGTAGAAAAAGGGTGGGGATAAGATCACTTCTGCTTCCCGTGTGGAAGAGATACGGGCGCATACACTTTACGCCCATTGGACGAAAATCAGGGTGAAAGAGACTGATTTGACAGGAATCAAAACCATTTCAGGAAAAATAAAAGTGAAGTGGAAAAAGGTAAGCGGGGCGGATGGCTATGAGCTTGTATGGGCGGATAATAAGAAGTTTAGGAATGCGGAGAAAAAATCAATTCCCAAAACGGGATGTATCATAAAGAAAGTACATACGGGGAAGAAATGTTATGTCAAAGTACGGGCTTATACACTGGATTCCACAGGAAAGAAAGTGTATGGCAGGTACAGTAAAGTACAGAGAATGACAATACCCGGATAGTAAAAAACGCAATTTTGCCGAATCTGTATATCGGGATAGTACTTGAAAAAAAGACAATAGTATACTATAATAAATTCCTATATGAGATGGGAGGAGAACATGGATTATAGAGAGGCAAGAGTATATTTAGAGAATGCTGCTAAATACGGAAGTGTACTTGGTCTTGACAATATGAGAGAATTACTGCGTCGACTGGGAAATCCCCAGGACGACCTGAAATTCATTCACATCTCAGGAACAAATGGAAAAGGTTCGGTATTGGCTTATCTGTCTACGGTGCTGAAGGAATCAGGGTATCGAGTGGGACGTTATATCTCACCGACGCTGTTTTCTTATCGGGAACGGATACAGGTAAATGAGGAATATATTGAAAAGGAAGCGCTTGCCAGGCTGACGACACGGATTGCCAAAGCGGTGGAGAGGATGCAGGAGGAAGGAAAAACGCATCCCACTGTTTTTGAAATCGAGACGGCGCTTGGATTTCTGTATTTCCGAGAAAAAGCGTGCGATCTGGTAGTACTGGAAACGGGACTTGGCGGACTTGAAGATGCCACGAACGTGGTAAAGACGACCGTGATGGAGGTCATCACCTCTATCAGCATGGATCATATGGGAATTCTGGGAAATACCCTGGCGGAAATCGCAGCAAATAAGGCGGGCATCATAAAGCCGCAGACGGCAGTTGTTTCAGTGAGACAGCATCCGGAGGCGATGGAGGTGATAGAGACGGTATGCCGCCGGGAAGAATGTCGTCTTTTTGTGGCGGATACCGGACAGGCTTCGGCTATCCGGTATGGATGGGAAACCCAGAGCTTTCATTATAAAGAGTATGAAAATCTGAAAATCTTCCTCGGCGGAGCGTATCAGATCGAGAATGCAGCGCTTGCCGTGGAAGCGGTGAGAACACTGAATAAGCTTGGATATTCGATTATGGAAGAGCAGCTTCGAAGAGGACTTGAGAAAACCAGATGGCGGGGACGTTTTACCGTGCTTTCCAAAGAGCCTGTCTTTATCATAGATGGCGCGCATAATCGGGATGCGGCAAAAACTCTCAGAAAATCTTTGGAATTGTATTTTACAAACAGAAGATTATTTTATATAATGGGAGTATTCAAGGACAAAGAATACCAGGAGATTGTAAAGATCACAGTGCCGTTGTCAGAACACGTCATTACGATTGAAACACCAGGGAATGACAGGGCGCTGCCGGCAGAGGAGCTTTTGAAAGAAGTAAAGAAATACCAGCCCTCTTCGGAAAAAGCGGAAAGCATTGCAGAAGCGGTAAAAAAGAGCCTGAAAATGGCAGATAAGGAAGATGTCATCCTTGCGTTTGGCTCCCTGTCTTTTCTCGGGGAGGTTACAAAGGCACTGGATACTGTAAGGAGTACAGATATATGATGGATCAGGAAAAGATAAAAGAAGGCGTCAGGCTGATTCTCGAAGGAATCGGAGAAGATATAAACAGAGAAGGGCTGATCGAGACGCCAGATCGGATCGCCCGGATGTACACGGAATTGATGCGGGGAATGACAGAAGATGCCAGGACGCATCTGAGCAAGCGTTTCCATGTGGATAAAAATGATATCGTTCTGGAGAAGGACATTACCTTTTATTCTATGTGTGAACATCATATGCTGCCTTTCTACGGAAAAGCACATGTCGCTTATATCCCAAACGGAACCGTGGCGGGGCTTAGTAAGATTGCCCGGACAGTGGAGGTATTCGCCAGAAGATTACAGCTTCAGGAACAGCTTACGGCACAGGTAGCGGATGCTTTTATGGAGTATCTGGAGCCGCAGGGCGTGATGGTTATGGTAGAAGCAGAGCATATGTGTATGACGATGCGGGGGATTAAAAAGCCCGGATCGAAAACGGTGACGCTGGCTGCCAGAGGTGTTTTTGAAGGAAATACAGAATTACAGAATACATTCTATCAGATGGTAAGGTAACAGAAGATGGAAAGAGTAAACAGGATATTGCAACATCATACATACAAAGCATGTCTCCGGCAGATTTATGAGCTGGAGGCAGGGCGTGATTTTTGCGGCCATGACATGACACATCTTCTGGATGTGGCACGACTGGCCTATATTTTTAATTTAGAAGAGAATCTTCAGATAGAGAAAGAGCGGATCTATGCGGCCGCTCTTCTTCACGATATTGGACGGCATATTCAGTACCTGGAGGGAACGCCGCATCAGGAAGCGGGGGTTCCGATTGCGGAGCAGATTTTAAAGGACTGCGGCTTTTCGAAAGAGGAGCGGGAAGAGATTCTGGAAGCGATTTCCAGACACCGGGACATTTCGGTGAAAAAGGAACCTACACTGGCAGGCATTCTTTACCGGGGAGATAAAGCATCGAGAGGTTGTTTTGGCTGTCGGGCGGAGAAAGCATGCCGCTGGAGCGATGAGAAGAAAAATTTATTTTTGAAATATTGAAAGTTTGGAGGAATAAGACGATGAGAATTGGAAATAGAGAGTTTGCATTTGGACGAAAAACATATATTATGGGGATTCTGAACGTGACGCCGGATTCTTTTTCCGATGGTGGCAGATGGAATGACATGGAACGGGCGAAAAAGCATGTGGAAGAGATGATCGGGGAAGGAGCGGACATCATTGATATTGGCGGTGAATCTACCAGACCGGGATATACGATTCTTCCGGATCAGGAGGAAATCGCCCGTGTGGTTCCGTATATTGAGATGGTAAAGAAAAATTTTGATATTCCGGTCTCTGTGGATACCTACAAAAGCGGTGTGGCGAAGGAGGCGTTGAAAGCAGGAGCGGACCTGGTCAATGACATCTGGGGGCTGAAATGGGATAAAGCCCTGGCAGACGTGATTGCCAAAAGCGGTGCGGCCTGCTGTCTGATGCACAACAGAAAAGAGCCGGATTATAAAGAATTTCTGCCGGATATGCTGGATGATCTGTGGGAAACCTTGCACATTGCCAGAAGCGCGGGTATCGCAGAGGATAAAATCATTCTGGACCCCGGCGTAGGATTTGGAAAAACTTATGAAAATAATCTGGAAGCGATCAACCATCTGGAGGAATTGCAGAAGCTGGGTTATCCCGTTTTGCTGGGAACATCCAGAAAATCCGTGATTGGCCTGACACTTGACCTGCCGGCGTCGGAACGGGTGGAGGGCACGCTGGTGACCACGGTATTCGGTGTGCTGAAAGGAGCCGCTTTCGTGCGCGTTCATGATGTTAAAGAAAATTACAGGGCGATCCGGATGACGGAAGCGCTGCTCTACGGAGCGGAAAAGGGAAAGTAAGAGGAACGAGTTTTGGATAAAATAAAGATTAAAGACTTGGAATTGTACTGCCGGCATGGGGTTTATCCGGAGGAAAATGCGCTGGGACAGAAATTTCTGTTTTCCGCCGTCCTGCATGTCAGCACAAGAGAAGCGGGAAAAACGGATGATTTGGGGCAGTCCGTGAACTACGGGGAAATCTGTCATTTTATAAAGGATTTTATGGAGGCGCATACCTATAAACTTCTGGAGGCGGTTCTGGAAAATCTGGCGGAAGCGATCTTACTGCGCTGGACGCAGATTGACAGGATTACGCTGGAGGTGAAAAAGCCCTGGGCTCCGGTGGGACTTCCGATGGATACGGTAGCCGTGGAGATTACGAGAGGATGGCATTCGGTATATGTGGCGCTTGGCTCGAATATGGGAGAGAAAGAAACATATCTTCGGAATGCGGTTTTGGCGCTGGATGAAAAAGAGGATTGCCGGGTGCTCAAAGTATCCGATTTTATTACGACAGCCCCTTACGGCGTGACAGAACAGGAAGAATTTCTAAACGGCGTGCTGTTTATGAAAACGCTTCTTACGCCAGAGGAGCTGCTTGTCCGGCTCCATGAAATTGAGGCGGCGGCCGACAGGGTGCGGCTGCTAAGGTGGGGCCCCCGTACACTGGATCTGGACATCCTTTTCTATGATGATCTCATAATAGATACGGAGGAGCTGCACATTCCGCATATTGATATGCAGAACCGTGATTTTGTACTGGAGCCTTTGGCACAGATCGCGCCTCATCTGCGGCATCCGGTTTTTCATAAGACGATAGAACAGCTAAAAGGAGAATTGCATGGTTAATTTAAAAGAACTGAGAGACGAGATTGACGTCATTGATCAACAGATGGTAGAGCTTTTTGAAAAGCGCATGGACATCTGCAAACAGGTGGCGGAATATAAGATTCATACGGGGAAAAAAGTCTTTGACAGAACACGGGAAAAGACAAAGATCGACACGGTGAAGAGTCTGGCGCATAACGGGTTTAACGCGCATGGAGTAGAAGAACTGTTTTTACAGATCATGGCCATGAGCCGCAAGCTGCAATATCAGCTTCTGGCAGAGAACGGCGTCGTAGGCAGGCTTCCTTTTATCGCCGTAGATGAGATCGAACGTTCGAAAGTGCGGGTGGTATTTCAGGGTGTGGAAGGCGCCTACAGTCAGGCGGCAATGAAGCAGTATTTTGATCAGGATATTACTTCTTTCCATGTGGAGCAGTGGAGAGATGCGATGGAGGCGATTGCGGAAGGCTCCGCTGATTTTGCAGTGCTTCCGATTGAAAATTCGACGGCAGGCAGCGTCAATGATATGTATGACCTTCTGGTGGAATTTGAGAATTATATCGTGGGGGAACAGATCATCCGCTGTGAGCACAAGCTTTTGGGGCTTCCGGGAGCTGAGCTGTCCGATATCCGCAGAGTGTACTCCCACCCGCAGGGACTGTCCCAGTGCAAACCGTTTCTGGAGGAGCACAGGGACTGGAAGCAGATTCCGCTGGAGAATACTGCGGTGGCGGCGAAGCGTGTAGCCGAGGAGGGGGATAAGAGCCAGGCGGCGATTGCCAGCGCCTTTGCGGGAGAGCAGTTCGGACTGAAGGAACTGGCGGAGAAGATTTATGTGAACGAGGCGAATTCCACCCGGTTCATTATTATCACGAATCAGAGAATTTTCCGAAGTGATGCGAATAAAATCAGTATTTGTTTTGAATTGCCGCATACCAGCGGAAGCCTTTACAATATGCTTTCCCATATCATTTACAATAATCTGAACATGACGAAAATAGAGTCCCGTCCGATTGCCAAACGGAATTGGGAGTACCGCTTCTTTCTTGATTTTGAAGGAAATCTGAACGACGGAGCCGTGAAAAACGCGCTTCGGGGCATTCGTGAAGAGGCCATCAATATGAAGATTTTGGGCAATTACTAAGAAAAGGCTGAGATTATGAGAATCATGTGACTGCCATATGGCAGTCACAGGGAGAGGATGAGGAGAACAATGGAAAAAACGAAGAGAAAACAGCAGTTCATCGTCTACCGGGAAGTTGGTGAGGACTCACTTCTTGCAAAGATGGAGCAGGTCATGCTTTATTATGACGTTGACAGAAGGGAAGACGATTACTTATATTGGAAAACGGGAAGTGCGCAGGGGGACTACTGCGCCTGCATTCACGAACTGATTGATCTGGCGGGAAGTCACGGCTTTTACGGCAATCTCTGGCATGATTATCTGACGTATCTTCTGGTAAACAATGAAAATGCGTTCAGTAAGGCATGTGAGATCAGAGGAGCGGTGGACGGAAGCATCAATGAGCTGGTAAAGTATGATTTCACATTGTTCCGGGAATTGTACAGTTATGATTTTAGCGCTCTGGAGGATGCACTTGGGCTTTCTTTTTATCAAGTGATCTCCAGTTACCGGAATGTCAACGAGGACAGTAAAATTTTTAACCGCCGTATTCGCGACCGTATCTGTGAGCTGAGCCGGAAACTGGGAGAAGCGAAGGATGTTCAGGAATTTATGGAGGATATGATCGCCTTTTACAAAGATTTCGGAGTGGGCAAGCTGGGGCTGCACAAAGCGTTTCGCATCGTTCACAGGGAAGAGGGAGCCGAAATCGTACCGATCACGAATATCACACATGTACATCTGGACGACCTGGTAGGTTATGAGATTGCGAAAAAGAAGCTGATCGAGAATACAGAGGCGTTTGTTCAGGGCAGAAAAGCGAACAACTGTCTGCTCTTCGGAGATGCGGGAACAGGAAAATCCTCCAGTATCAAAGGGATTCTGAATCAGTATTATGACCAGGGACTTCGGATGATCGAGGTATATAAGCATCAGTTTAAAGATTTGAATGATGTGATTTCGCAGATAAAAAACAGAAATTACCGTTTTATTATTTATATGGATGATCTATCTTTTGAGGAATTTGAGATTGAATATAAATATCTGAAAGCAGTCATTGAAGGCGGCCTGGAAAAAAAGCCGGAAAATATTCTGATTTATGCGACTTCCAACAGACGCCATTTAATCAAAGAGGAGTTTGCCGATAAAGAAGGGCGCAGGGATGCTCTGCATTCTTCCGATACGGTACAGGAAAAATTATCGCTGGTATCCAGGTTTGGCGTCCAGATCTTTTTCTGTGCTCCGGATAAAAAGGAATATCAGAACATTGTAAAAGTGCTGGCTGCAAGATACGGTGTTTCCATGCCGGAGGAGGAACTGCTTCTGGAAGCAAATAAATGGGAACTGAGCCACGGAGGGCTTTCCGGACGTTCCGCACAGCAGTTTATTGATTATTTAATCGGCAGCTATCTTGAAAAATAGCCGTTATTTGCGGCTTTGAAGTTTGATAAGGAGGGGTTTCATGCAGTATAAGATGTTCGCAGCGATCGACATTGGTTCTTATGAAGTGGGAATGAAAATTTTTGAATTGTCACGGGCAAAAGGAATGCGGGAGATCGACAGCGTCCGTCAGCGGTTAGAACTGGGCAAAGAGGTCTATACCGAGGGAAAAATCAGCATAGAGAAGATACAGAGTCTGTGTACATTGCTTTTATCTTTTCGGAATATCATGGAAGGCTACCATGTGGATGCGTACCGGGCCTGTGCTACAAGCGCAGTTCGTGAGACAAAGACACAGGTAATTATTCTGGATTACATTGAAAAAAGGACAGGATTGAAAATCGAGGTTCTGAGTAATTCCGAACAGCGTTTCCTGGATTACAAATCCATCGCTTCCAGTGAAAATGAATTTAATAAGATTATCCAGAAAGGTACGGCGATTATTGACATCGGCGGAGGGAGCGTCCAGATTTCACTTTTTGATAAAGACCGCCTGATCAGTACCCAGAATATCCGCATTGGAAATCTGAGGATTCGTGAACGGCTGTCATTTTTTGAACGGAACGTGACACATATGGAGAAAGTGATCGAGGAAATGGTAAATAGTCCTCTGGCAAGTTTTAAGAAAATGTATCTGAAAGACCGGGAAATTAAAAATCTGATCGTAGTAGGAGATAATTTCCGCGAGGTGGTGAAAATGCCGTCCATGACGAGAGAAGAGTTTCAGAAGCTGTACAGTCTGGTGACAGAGTATTCCATCGACGAGGCGGCGGAGAAGCTCGATGTGCCGTCAGAGAGTATTCATATTCTGCTTCCGTCCCTGACGATTCATAAATGGTTTATCGAAGAGTGCGGCGTCGAGACGGTTTGGCTGCCGGGTTTCAATCTGAGTGATGGGATGGCATACGAATATGCCCAGCAAAATAAGATTATCCGGTCAGGACATGACTTTGAAGAGGACATCATCGCAGCCGCCAGAAATATGGCAAAGCGGTATATGTGCAGCAAGAACCATATCAGGACGCTGGAGGAGCTTGCACTTGAAATTTTTGATAAGACGAAGAAAATTCACGGGCTCGACGCAAGGAAGCGTCTGCTTTTACAGATTGCCACGATTCTGCATGGCTGTGGAAAATACATCAGCCTTTCGGATGTGGCGGAATGTTCCTACAGTATTATTATGGCGACGGAAATCATAGGACTGTCTCACAGGGAACGGGAAATGATCGCCAATATTGTACGGTATAACACGCAGGAATTTAACTATTATGAAAGCGGTACTGGTATGACGAAGGAAGAATATCTCATCATTGCCAAGCTGACCGCTATCCTGCGTGTGGCAAACGCATTGGACCGCAGCCATAAGCAGAAGTTTAAAGACGTCCGGATCATGCTCAAAGAAGAAGAGCTGGTCATTACCGTGGAAACGACGGAGGATATTTCTCTGGAGCAGGGCTTGTTTCCGGAGAAAGCAGATTTCTTTCAGGAAGTGTTCAGCGTGCGCCCGGTAATCAAAAAGAAAAAAGTAAGATAAGGAGGCAGAGATTATGGCAGATAAAGCAACGTTTATGAAAGCGGAATACTTTAGAAACAGAGAATTAAGCTGGATTGGCTTTGACGAGCGTGTCCTGAATGAAGCCAGAGACAAGTCGATTCCTCTCTTTGAAAGGCTGAAATTCCTGAGTATTACCGCATCTAATCTGGATGAATTTTTTATGATCCGTGTCGCGTCCCTGAGAGATATGGTAAATGCTAAGTATACCAAAAAAGATATTGCGGGGCTGACGGCTTCGGAACAGTTGGAGTTGATTCTGGAAGCGACGCACGAGCTGGTAAATTTACAGTATTCTACGTATAACCGCTCTCTGCTTCCGGCTCTGAAACAGCAAAAGCTGAAAGTGATTACGGAGCATGAGAAGCTTTCAAAGGAACAAAAGGACTTTGCAGATCAGTATTTTGAAGAGAATGTATATCCGGTACTCACGCCAATGGCGGTAGATTCGTCCAGGCCGTTTCCACTGATCCGCAATAAATCCCTGAATATCGGGGCGCTGATTTCAGAGAAGGGCGCCGGGGGAGATTATGATTTTGCAACGGTTCAGGTTCCTTCGGTACTGCCCCGTATCGTGGAGCTTCCGGAGGGAAAGGACGGAGAACGCCGCGTGATTCTTCTGGAGGAAATCATCGAGCGGAATATCGGAAAGCTTTTCTTAAATTATGACGTGATCTGTGCGCATCCGTACCGCATTATGAGAAATGCCGATCTGTCGATTGACGAGGATGAGGCGGCTGATCTTTTGAAAGAAATTCAGAAGCAGTTGAAAAAACGCCAGTGGGGCGAGGTCATCCGTCTGGAAGTAGAAGAGGGAATGGACGAGCGTCTCCTGAAGATTCTGAAAAAGGAGTTTGCAATCAAAGAGCAGGGAATTTTCCGGATCAGCGGTCCGCTGGATCTGACTTTCCTGATGAAAATGTATGGACTTGATGGATTTGAGGAGTATAAGACGCCGAAATACCAGCCGCAGCCCGTTCCGGCGATGATGACGGAGGAGGACATTTTTACGCAGATTCGAAGAGGAGATATTCTGCTGCATCATCCGTATATGACTTTTGATCCGGTAGTGAATTTTGTAAAACAGGCGTCGAAGGACCCGAATGTCCTGGCGATCAAACAGACACTGTATCGTGTCAGCGGAAATTCACCGATCATCGCAGCGCTGGCGCAGGCGGCGGAAAATGGAAAGCAGGTTTCGGTACTTGTGGAGCTGAAAGCACGGTTTGACGAGCAAAATAACATCATCTGGGCAAAGATGCTGGAGAAAGCAGGATGCCACGTGATCTATGGCCTGGTGGGGCTGAAAACACACAGTAAGATCACGTTGGTGGTAAGGAGAGAAGAAGATGGTATCCGCCGTTATGTCCATCTGGGAACCGGAAATTATAATGATTCTACAGCGAAGCTTTATACGGACTGCGGACTTCTGACCTGCTCTGAGCCGATTGGTGAGGACGCGACCGCAGTTTTCAACATGCTGTCCGGATATTCAGAGCCTAAGAGCTGGAATAAGCTGGTAGTCGCGCCCATCTGGTTGAGAAAGCGTTTTCTCAAGCTGATTGAAAGAGAGACGGAGAATGCCAGAGAAGGGAAGCCTGCCCATATCATTGGGAAGATGAATTCCCTGTGCGATAAAAAAATTATTGCGGCGCTCTATGAGGCAAGCGCTGCAGGCGTGAAAATTGAACTCATTATTCGTGGAATCTGTTGCCTGAAAGTGGGGATTCCAGGCGTCAGTGAAAATATATCCGTGCGTTCCATCGTCGGAAATTTCCTGGAACATGCCCGTATTTTCTATTTCCTGAACGACGGAAAAGAAGAAATCTACATGGGAAGCGCCGACTGGATGCCGAGAAATCTGGATAAGCGTGTAGAGATTCTCTTTCCGGTAGAATGTGAGAAGCTGAAAAAGGAGGCGCGTCACATCCTGGACGTACAGCTTGAGGACAATGTGAAAGCGTCCATCCTTCAGGCGGACGGCACTTATGAGAAGATCGATAAAAGAGGAAAAGCGCTGGTAAACGCGCAGGAATATTTCTGTCAGGAAGCAGTTCTGCGGGCGGGGAAGCCTGAGGAGCAGGAGAGTGAGAGAGTATTCATTCCGGAGGAAGCGATCGAGTAACGGTTCCAAAGACCGGTTTCTGTATCAGGTTTGTACAAAGGAGAAAATAAATGAGATATTCAGGGCAGGAACTGTTGTGGCTGTTTTTTGTCTATTCCTTTCTGGGATGGATTGTCGAGACGGCCGTCGCTTCCGGAAAGAAAAAAGAGTTTGTAAACAGGGGCTTTTTCACAGGCCCCGTTTGCTTTATTTATGGTATATCTGCAATTTTGATGACGTTGACATTGGGGGAATTGCGGGGAAATCTGGTTTTTCTGTTTCTGGGCTGTGCGCTTCAGGCAACCTTGATTGAGTGGATGGTTGGAAAGTTTCTTGAGAGGATTCATCATCAAAAATGGTGGGATTACTCGGAGCATAAGTGGAATTTTGACGGTTATATCAGTCTGTCCTATTCGGCGCTCTGGGGAATTTTGGGCGTTTTAGCGCTTTTATATGGAAATGAAATCCTTATGGTGCTCTTTGCGCTGATTCCGAAGCTGGTGGGGAATCTGCTGCTCTGGGGGCTGTCGGGCGTGGCTTTGCTGGATAGTGCGGCCTCTTTTGCGGCGGTTCTGCATTTACAGAAAAAGATTCCAAATGTCTGCCGGTTTGATAGTCAGCTTGGCGTCTGGACGCACCGCCTGCGGGTGTGGGTGGCTTTCCATATGGAAAACCGTATCGAAAAGGCATATCCTGGAATTGGAGAAAAGGAAAAAATACCTGAGGTAAAAAGCCATTTTGCAAAGGGATGTGGATTTTATAAGCTGTTCTGGCTGTTTTTTATCGGAGCGCTTCTGGGGGATATGGTGGAAACGGTATTCTGCCGCTTTTCGATGGGATATTGGATGAGCAGAAGCAGTCTGGTCTGGGGACCGTTCAGTGTCGTGTGGGGACTGGCGATTGTGATTATGACGGCTCTTCTGAACCGGGACAAAGACAAACCGGATGCAGTCATCTTTCTGATCGGCACTTTTTTAGGCGGCGCGTATGAGTATGTGTGCAGTGTGTTTACCGAGCTTGTGTTTGGAAAAGTATTCTGGGATTACAGTAAGATTCCATTTAATCTGGGAGGAAGGATCAATCTTTTATTCTGTTTCTTCTGGGGAATCGTGGCGGTGGTCTGGATTAAGCTGATCTATCCGAAGGTATCTGACTGGATTGAAAAAATCCCTCATCGGGCAGGGAAGATTCTTTCCTGGCTGCTGATCATTTTTATGCTGGTGAATGGAACGGTGTCCGTGCTGGCGCTGGTACGCTACGATACAAGAGATCAGGGAAAAGAAGCGCGTTATAAATGGGAGTCCGTGATGGATGATGTGTTTGATGACGAGAGGATGCAGCGGATTTATCCGAGTGCGATCGTAAAGTGAGAGGAAAAAAATGGAAATACCGTATACTTTTTGAAAGAATTGTCGTATAATCATCATGAGAGTCCTATCCTATGGGGTGGGAAGAGATTTTTTGGAGAAATACTATAATGAAACAGAGAGGTGACGCAATATGGAGATTACAAAGGACATCCGTTATGTGGGCGTGAATGACCACAAAGTGGATTTATTTGAAGGACAGTATGTAGTTCCGAATGGCATGGCATACAATTCCTATGTGATTCTGGACGAGAAGGTGGCGGTTATGGATACGGTTGACCGCAATTTTACCCATGAGTGGCTGGATAACATAGCGGCAGTGCTGGACGGCAGGAAGCCGGACTATCTGGTCGTACAGCATATGGAGCCGGATCATTCCGCGAATATCGCGAATTTTATGAAAATTTATCCGGAAGCAACCGTTGTTTCCAGTGAAAAGGCATTTGTGATGATGCAGAACTTTTTCGGAACAGATTTTGCCGATGGCCGTATCGTAGTGAAAGAGGGCGATACGCTGAATCTCGGAAAGCATACGCTTACGTTTGTGGCAGCGCCGATGGTGCACTGGCCGGAGGTTATCGTTACGTATGACAGTACGGACAAGGTACTGTTTTCCGCAGATGGATTTGGAAAGTTCGGCGCACTTGACGTGGAAGAGGACTGGGCGTGCGAAGCGAGAAGGTACTACATCGGAATTGTTGGAAAATACGGCGCGCAGGTGCAGGCGCTGCTGAAAAAGGCGTCTGGTCTTGAGATTGAGAAAATCTGTCCGCTGCACGGTCCTGTACTGACGGAAAATCTTGGGTATTATCTGAACCTGTATCATATCTGGTCATCCTATGGTGTAGAAAGTGAGGGAATCATGATTGCCTATACTTCGGTTTATGGAAACACGAAGCGGGCAGTTGAAGTCCTGGAGGAAAAACTGAAAACGAAGGGATGCCCGAAGGTAGTTGTGTGCGATCTGGCCCGCTGCGATATGGCAGAAGCGGTGGAAGATGCTTTCCGCTACGGCAGACTCGTTCTGGCTACTACGACCTACAATGCAGATATTTTCCCGTTTATGAAAGAGTTTATCCATCATCTGACGGAGCGGAATTTCCAGAACAGGACAATCGGTCTGATAGAAAATGGTTCCTGGGCGCCGCTTGCCGCAAAAACGATGAAAGATATGTTGTCCGGCTGCAAGAATCTGACGTTTACAGATACGACAGTAAAGATTATGTCTGCGCTGAACGAAAGCAGCTCTGCACAGTTGGAGAATCTGGCGGAAGAACTGTGTAAGGATTATCTGGCGAAGAGCGATAAGACGGCAAATAAAAATGATCTGACTGCGCTTTTCAATATCGGCTATGGCCTGTATGTGGTGACGTCCAATGACGGCAAGAAGGATAACGGACTGATTGTCAATACGGTATCTCAGATTACGAACACACCGAACCGGGTTGCGGTGGCGATTAATAAGCAGAATTATTCCCATCATGTGATCAAACAGACGGGCTGTATGAACGTAAACTGCCTGTCTGTGGACGCACCGTTCAGCGTGTTTGAGAGATTTGGCTTCCAGAGCGGCAGAACCGTGGACAAGTTTGCGGACGAAACGCCGCTGCGGTCAGACAATGGACTTGCTTTTCTGCCGAGATACATCAATTCCTTCATGTCTCTGAAGGTGGAGCAGTATATCGATCTTGACACACATGGCATGTTTATTTGTACGATAACGGAGGCAAGAGTCCTTTCCGATAAGGAAACGATGACCTACACTTATTACCAGAACCATGTAAAGCCAAAGCCTGATACGGAAGGGAAGAAAGGCTTTGTCTGCAAGGTGTGCGGTTATGTGTACGAGGGGGATGAGCTTCCGGAAGATTTCATCTGCCCGCTCTGCAAACACGGAGTTGCGGATTTTGAACCGATCGCATAAGAAAATAGAAAAACTGGCTGACGGAGAAAATACCGGAAGCCAGTTTTTTATCTCTGATCTTTCCGTTGACTTTTGCAGTTGGAAATCATATAATGAAAAAAGTGAAAGAAAAATGAAACTGAAAATGACGCATGGAAGCAGGTGGAATTCCTGCGCAAGTCCGTTACTGTAAAGCCAGATACATAGCATTTTCAGGGAATCATGAAAGCAGTCTGCGGCAACCGGATGTTTTCATAAATCATAAGATGAAAATCCGTTGTCCACAGGACTGCGGATTTTTCGATTTTCTGTTGATTACAGTGTCAGAAGTCCGAATCCACCATATGTCCGCATGTTGGCGGGGAGAGGATTTGTGACATGCCACACCATGAGGAAGAAGCGGGGGAGGAGCCCAATGGCCGGGAAGTACACAGGTCTGGAGGGGTATTACAGCATAAAGAATAATAAGAAAATGCGTTTTGGCTATACGACAGGATCATGTGCGGCGGGGGCTGCAAAGGCGGCGGGCAGGATGCTTCTGCTGGGGGAGAGCTGCCAGTATACGGAGCTTATGACGCCGAAAGGGATTTTGCTGAACCTGGAAATTCTGCATATGACGCAAGGGGAGAACTGGGTTTCCTGCGCCGTCCGGAAGGATGCGGGAGACGACCCGGACAGGACGGACGGGCTGGAAATCTATGCAAAGGTTGAGAAAAGGAATACGCCGGGTATCTCCATTGACGGAGGGGAGGGCGTGGGAAGGGTTACGAAAAAGGGACTGGAGCAGCCTGTCGGAAGCGCTGCCATCAATAAAGTTCCCAGGGCTATGATAGAAAAGGAACTCGAAGAAATCTGTGATGCGGCGGATTATGAGGGCGGTCTGTTCGTAACTGTGAGCGTGCCAAAAGGAGCCGGGATAGCAGTCGGAACCTTTAATCCGAGGCTTGGCATTGAAGGAGGGATTTCGATTTTGGGAACGTCCGGAATCGTAGAGCCCATGAGCGAGACGGCGCTGATCCGGAGCATCGAAGTGGAGATGCGCCAGAAGGTGGAAAACGGCGCGCAGTATCTTTTGATAACGCCGGGGAATTATGGCGCGGCTTACCTGAGGGAGCGTATGGAGCTGCCCTTTGCGGATAGCATGAAGTGCAGTAATTATGTGGGAGAAACGCTGGATATGGCGCTGGATATGGGGGTAAAAGGGATTTTGTTTGTCTCACATATCGGAAAGTTTGCAAAGGTTGCGGCTGGGATTATGAATACGCATTCCCGCTGTGCGGACGCCAGGGTGGAAGTGATGGCGGGCAATGCCCTGCGGGCGGGAATCTCGCTGGAAGGGGCAAAAGAAATCCTCCATACGGTTACGACAGACGAGGCGCTGGACATTATAAAAAGGGAGAATCTTTTAAAGGAAACCATGAAGGAGATGACAGACAGGATTCTGTATTACCTGAATCACAGGGTTTACGGCAGAATGCTTCTGGGAGCCGTACTTTTTTCGAACGAACATGGTTATCTGGGAGAGACAGAGCATGTACAGGAGCTGACGCTGCTTCTGAAAAAGCAGCATGAGGTAACTATTCAGAACAGTCGGAACTGTGAAGGTACTGAACAGTTACAGCATGAGAAAGAAATACAGAGGAGATAGTGAATATGAATGGAAAACTGTTTGGTTTAGGAGTAGGGCCGGGAGATGCGGAGCTTCTCACGTTAAAGGCGCTGCGTCTGATAAAGGAAAGTGAAGTGATTGCGGTGCCGGGAAATGACACGGAGAATAGCGTGGCTTATCAGATTGTCAAAAGCGTGTACGACGGGCTGGATGAGAAAATACTGCTGCCCGTTGCCATGCCTATGACAAAAGACGCCGCTGTGCTGGAGGAAAATCACAAAAAGGCGGCGGATGATGTGGAATTTCATTTGAAACAGGGACGTCAGGTAGCTTTTCTTACGCTTGGGGACCCGACGGTATATTCCACATATCTGTATGTACATAAAAGGATTCTGGAGAGGGGTTATGAGGCGGAGATTGTCAGCGGCATCACTTCTTTCTGCGCTGTGGCGGCAAGGCTGAACATGGGGCTTGTGGAGATGGCGGAGCCGCTTCATGTGATTCCGGCTACTTACAAAGCGGAAGAGATGGATGAGATTTTAAAGCTTCCCGGAACAAAAGTCCTGATGAAGACAGGAAAGAAAATGAAGCAGGTGAGAGAGAGTATTTTGAGAAGTGGACAGCAGGCGGTGATGATTGAAAACTGCGGGATGGAATCGGAAAAAATTTACGAATCGGCAGAGGAAATCCCCGAAGTAGCGGGATATTACTCCTTGATTATTGTAAAAGAGAGTAACTGATTCAGAAGTGCAAAAATCCCATCGTTGAAGACGATTTTCATGGATTTTTGCATCGGAACTGTGAAGGTACTGAACAGTTACAAAAGAGAAAAGAAATGAGGACAAGATATGATACATTTTGTAGGTGCAGGCAGCGGGGCGGCAGACTTAATTACCGTCCGGGGGAAAAAATATCTGGAGGAAGCAGACGTCATTATTTATGCAGGCTCGCTGGTAAATCCTGCGCTTTTGGCTCATGCAAAAGGCGGATGCCAGATTTACAACAGCGCCAAAATGACGCTGGAAGAAGTGCTGGAGGTGATGTTCCAGGCGGAGAGGGAAGAAAAAATGACGGTGCGTCTCCACACAGGAGACCCCTGCCTTTATGGAGCTATCCGGGAGCAGATGGACGTCCTGGATGAGAAAGGGATTGCGTATGATTACTGTCCGGGCGTCAGTTCTTTCTGCGGCGCTGCGTCAGCCCTGAATCTGGAGTATACGCTTCCCGATGTGTCGCAGAGTGTGGTGATTACACGTATGGCGGGGCGGACGCCTGTCCCTGAGAAGGAAAGCATTGAGTCCTTCGCTGCGCACCATGCTACGATGGTGGTATTTTTAAGCGCTGGAATGCTGGACGAACTTTCCAGAAGGCTCATTGCCGGGGGATATGGGCCGGATACCCCTGCGGCGATTGTATATAAGGCTACCTGGGAGGATGAAAAATCTTTTGTCTGTACGGTGGAAACACTGGCGCAGACGGCAAGGGAAAATAAGATCACAAAAACGGCGCTGATGATTATCGGAGACGCAGTTGCCCATCATTCTTATGGGCGCTCGAAGCTGTACGACCCTGGATTTACGACGGAATTCCGCAAAGGAAGTGATGGGGTATAAAATGAAAATTTCAATGATTAGTTTTAGCTGGACAGGCTGCCGCCTGGCAGATGGAATCCGCCGGGAATTGGAAGCGTGTTCTTATAAGGTGAAATGCTACAGGAAGAGTAAATATGCAGAGAAAAGGCAGGAGGAGTTCGTGCGCCGGAAGGAAGCAGAAAATTTGCCGGAGGAATCTATAGGACGGGAAGCGGCAGAATCCGTCTGCCAGAAGGGTGTGCAGATTCTGGAAAATGTGAAAATATTTCCGGAACCTGTCACGGAATCGGTAAAAGAATGGACAGGAAAGAGATTTGCCGACAGCGACGCTATCATTTTTGTGGGAGCCTGCGGGATTGCGGTGAGGAGCATTGCACCTTTCCTGAAAAGTAAGAAAACAGACCCGGCAGTCGTGGTCGTGGATGAGATGGGGACATATGTCGTTTCCCTCCTGTCCGGGCATCTTGGCGGAGCCAATGAGCTGACAGAAAAGATTGCGAAAATCACGCAGGGAGAAGCAGTCATCACTACGGCGACAGATTTAAATCAGAAATTTGCCGTGGATGTTTTTGCAAAGAAAAATGAATGCCAGATTTCCGATATGAAGCTGGCAAAGGATATTTCCGCCGCGCTGCTTGCAGATGAGGAAGTCGGCTTTGAAACAGATTTTCTCTACAATGGCGAGATACCGCGCGAGCTGAGTTACAGTAATGTGTGGAACGAAGGAGCGGAGATTGGCATTTTCGTTACGATTCATGACTGGGAACGTATTTATAAGCACACGCTTTACCTGATCCCGAGGATTGTTACGGTGGGCGTGGGATGTAAAAAAGGAACGTCAAAAGAGACGGTGGAAAAGGTAATCCGCAGGGCGTGTGAGGAGATTTCAGTTTTTCCTGCTGCCGTGGCGCAGGTGGCAAGCATTGATTTGAAAAAAGAGGAAGAAGGAATCCTGGAATATTGTAAAGAGAGAAACCTGCCGTTTCTGACCTATACGGCGGAGGAATTAAAGAAGGCGGAAGGTACGTTTACGGCTTCCGGATTTGTCGAGGAAGTGACCGGGGTCGATAATGTATGTGAAAGGGCCGCGGTTTTAGGAAGCAGCACAGACGGAAAAGCAGGAAGATTAATCGGTGAAAAATATGCGCAGGACGGCGTTACGGCTGCGCTTGCCGTGAAGGAATGGAGGGTGAAATTTGAATAAATTGTATGTGGTAGGCATCGGACCGGGGGCCTACGAAAAAATGACGATAGAAGCAGTAGAAGCATTGAAAAGCAGCGATGTTATTATCGGGTATACGGTATACGTTGACCTTGTAAAAGAGCATTTTCCCGGAAAAGAGTTTATGACGACGCCGATGAAAAAGGAAGTAGACCGCTGTATCATGGCTTTTGAGGAAGCGAAGAAAGGGAAAACCGTTTCTATGATTTGCAGCGGGGATGCAGGTGTTTACGGAATGTCTGGCTTAATGTATGAAACAGGAGTGAATTATCCGGAGGTAGAACTTCAGGTAATACCAGGCGTTACAGCGGCAACCGGCGGGGCGGCAGTGTTGGGCGCGCCGCTGATTCATGATTTCTGCCTGATTAGTTTAAGCGATTTGCTGACTCCGTGGGAGAAAATCGAGGCAAGGCTGCTGGCAGCTTCCAAAGCGGATTTTGTGATTTGCTTATACAATCCTTCCAGCAAAAAACGTCATGACTATCTGGAAAAGGCATGCAGCCTGATGCTGGAATATAAAGCGCCGGAGACTGTCTGCGGGATTGTGTGGAACATCGGAAGAGATGGGGAAGAGAGGAAAGTTCTGACCTTAAACGAGCTGAAAGATACAAAGGTAGATATGTTTACTACGGTATTTATCGGCAATTCCCAGACAATGGAAATCGGCGGGGAAATGGTTACGCCCAGGGGCTATAAGACATGTGTAAAGTGATTGTTTTTGCAGGAACAACCGAGGGAAGGCTGATTGCGGAGTTTCTCAGCAAAAGAAGGGTTTCTGCCCATATATGTGTGGCTACGGAATACGGAGAGGAGCTTTTGCCGGAGAGCGGATGCCTGGAAATCTCTCATGAGCGGCTGGATGAGGAGGGCATGGAGCTTTTGATGAGAGAAAAGAATCTTCCGCTGGTGATTGACGCCACGCATCCCTACGCCGTCTGCGCGACGGAAAACATAAAAAAAGCATGTGAGAGGACAGGCGCTTCTTATGTCAGGGTCTTAAGGGAAAACCAGGGGGATATGGCTGACGGAAAGTGCATGTTTGCTGACAGCGTGGAGGAAGCAGTCGCCATTCTGGAGCAGACAGAGGGAAATATCCTTGTCACGACGGGAAGCAAGGAGGCGGCGAAATATACGGCGTTATCCGATTACCAGAACAGAGTCTTTTTAAGAGTACTTTCTCTTCCACAGGCGGCGGAGGAATGCGCGCGTCTCGGATTTAAAGGGCGGAACTTAATCTGTATGCAGGGGCCTTTTTCGAAAGAACTGAATGCGGCGATGCTGCGCCAGTTGGACTGTAAGTATCTGGTTACCAAGATGTCGGGAAATACGGGAGGATTTCAGGAAAAACTGGATGCGGCCAGGGAGTGCGGCTGTATTCCGGTGATGATCGGAAGACCCTTAAAGGAAACAGGAATTTCTGTAAATGCGTGTAAAAGACTGCTGTGCGAAAAACTGTCGCTTCCTTCTGAGGCGGAAATCTTTCTTGTGGGAATCGGCATGGGAGGCAGGGAAAGCCGGACAGAAGAGGCGTCCCGGACGCTTCGGGAGGCGGATTTAATCATAGGGGCAAAACGGATGGTGGAAGCCTGCGCGGAAGCCGGGCAGGACGTTTATCAGGAGTATGACAGCAGAAAGATCGGGGATTACATAGAAAACCATCCGGAATATGAGAAGATTGCGGTGGTTCTGTCGGGAGACGTCGGCTTTTACAGCGGGGCGAGGAAACTGCTTGCGGTACTTGGAAAACAGGCGCATCTCGTATGCGGGGTTTCCTCTGTGGCGTATTTTATGAGCCGTATCGGAAAGCCGTGGGATGACGCAGTCATCACCAGTTCCCACGGGAGGAGCAGCAATCTGGTTTCTCTTGCGAAGCATCATAACAGGGTGTTCTCCATTCTGGGCACCGCAGACGGGATTGCTTCTACGGCAGAAAAGCTCCTGGAATATGGGCTTGGAAATGTGACGATGTATACCGGGGAGCAGCTTTCTTACCGGGAAGAAAAAATTCTTCATGGGAAGCCGCAGGATTTTCTGGGATATCAGGCAGATGCGCTCAGCGTGGTGTGCATTGAAAATGAGGAGTATGAGGAGCTTCCGGTGACTCATGGAATCCGGGATGGGGAATTTATCAGGGATAAGGTGCCTATGACGAAAGAGGAGATACGGACGATTTCTCTTTCCAAGCTGGGACTGCGAAAAGATTCCGTATGCTACGATATCGGCGCGGGCACAGGCTCTGTCGCTGTGGAAATGGCGGTGCGGATGCCGGAGGGAAAGGTCTATGCCATCGAAAAGAAACCTTTGGCCGTGGAGCTTTTGAAGAAAAATAAGATGAAATTTGCAGCAGAGAACCTGGAAATCGTAGAGGGGGAAGCGCCTTTGGCAATGGAGGATTTGCAGGCGCCCACCCATGCGTTTATCGGCGGCTCTTCCGGGAAGATGAAGGAAATCATGGAGCTGCTTCTTAAGAAAAACCCGGAAGTAAGGATGGTGGTAAACTGCATTGCCCTTGAGACCATTTCGGAGGTTCTGCATTGCCTGAACGCATTGCCCGTGGAAGATACGGAAATCATTCAGGCGGCGGTCAGCAGGGCAAAAACAGCGGGAGCCTATCACATGATGACAGGGGAAAATCCAATTACAATTATTTCCTGCACAGGAAAAAGGCGGCGGGAATAAGAAAGAAGGAATCGTTATGAAGATACCCCGGTTTCTTTTGACCGCAGGCGCGAGCGGAAGCGGAAAAACCCTGCTTACCTGCGGAATTCTACAGGCGTTTGTAAACCGCGGGCTGACTCCGGCGTCTTTTAAATGCGGGCCGGATTACATTGACCCGATGTTCCATACAAAGGTCATCGGTACGAAGTCCCGGAATCTGGACACCTTTTTTGCGGATGAAAAGACAGTAAGACATCTGTTGGCGAAAAACAGTAAGGGCTGCGGTCTGGCGGTGATGGAAGGCGTTATGGGCTATTATGACGGAGTGGGGGGGACGACCACAAAGGCAAGCGCCTACGACCTGGCGCGGGTTACGGATACCCCGGCTGTCCTGATTGTAAACTGCAAGGGCATGAGCGTGTCCATACTGCCTTATATAGAAGGCTTTGTCCGGTTCCGGAAGGACAGCCGGATCAAAGGTGTGATTTTCAATCAGATGTCCCCCATGCTTTATCCACGGGTGAAAAAAATGACGGAAGAGGAGCTGGAAATCCGGGTGTACGGCTATGTGCCGAAGGTGGAGGAGTGTGCGATTGAGAGCAGGCATCTGGGTCTGGTCATGCCGGATGAAGTGGAGGGCTTTCGGGAAAAGCTCTGCCGCCTGGCACAGATTCTGGAAGGAACACTGGACCTGGACGGTCTTTTGGAACTGGCGGACAGTGCGGGAGAGTATGAAGAAACAGATTGCGCCGAAGAGGAAAACAGCATGTGCGAGGGACAGGAAAAGGTGCGCATCGGTCTTGCGCAGGATGAGGCGTTCTGTTTTCTGTATGAGGATAACCTGGAGCTTTTAAAGGATATGGGGGCGGAACTGATACCGTTTTCGCCTGTCCGGGATGGCAGACTGCCCGAAAATCTGGACGGGCTTTTGCTGTACGGGGGCTATCCGGAGCTTTTCGGCAGACAGCTTGAAAAAAACGCTGCGCTCAGGGAGGAAATCAGAGAGGAGCTTAAGCGGGGAATGCCTGCGATGGCGGAATGCGGAGGTTTTATGTACCTGCATGATACCTTTGAAGATGCCAAAGGAAATCCCTGTGCCGGTGTGGGAGCCATTCATGGAAGGGCATATAAGACGCCAAAGCTTTCCCGCTTTGGATATATTTCCGTCAGAAAAAAGGAAGGGACGGTATTTGGCGAGGAGATTGGCGCTTGTCCTGCCCATGAATTCCACTATTTTGATTCGACAAGCTGCGGGACGGACTTTTATGCACAGAAGCCGGAAAGCGGCAGGGGATGGGAATGTATCCATAGTACCGATACGATGCTGGCAGGTTTTCCTCATTTTTATTATTATGGGAATCCAAAGCTTGCGAAAGCATTTTTAAACGTCTGCCGCAGGTTTCAAAAGAGGAAATAAGGAGGAAAGACACATGGATTTACAGGAAACGTTAGAGAAAATCGTGCCTCTGGACGAGGCGGCGATGGAATACAGCAGAAAGCGCTGGGACAGCATTGCGCATCCGCTTCACAGCCTGGGAAAGCTGGAGGACATGGTGGTGCGGATAGCGGGAATTACAGGGAATCCGGACGTCCGCCTGGAGAAAAGGGCGCTGGTTCCCATGTGCGCGGATAACGGCGTGGTAGAGGAAGGAGTCACACAGACAGGACAGGAGATTACCGCGCTGGTGACGGAAAACTTTGTCCTGGGAAAGGCGGCTTCCAGCATTATGTGCAAAAGCGTGGGGTGCGATATGTTTCCCGTGGATGTGGGCGTTGCCGCAGAGGTAAGCATTCTGAACCGGAAAATCGCCTATGGGACGAAAAATATGGTAAAAGAGCCTGCTATGAGCAGGGAACAGGCGGTACGAGCCATTGAGACGGGAATCGAAGTGGCAGGGCTGATGAAGGAAAAGGGGTATCAGATCATTGCCACAGGGGAAATGGGAATCGGTAATACCACGACCAGCAGCGCGGTGGCATCTGTGCTTTTGGAGCTTCCGGTTGAGAAGATGACCGGAAGGGGAGCAGGGCTTTCGACTGAGGGGCTGATGCGGAAAATCAACGCCATTCAGAAAGCGATAGAGCTTCACAAGCCGGATAAAAACGATGCGGTGGATGTGCTGGCAAAGGTCGGGGGTTTTGACATTGCCGCCCTTGTAGGGCTGTATCTGGGCGGAGCTGCGCTTCACATTCCGGTCGTGATTGACGGGGTGATTTCTGCTACGGCAGCCGTGGCGGCGGCAGCGATATGCCCTCTGGCAAAAGACTATATGCTGGCGTCCCATGTGTCAAAGGAGCCTGCGGGGGCGCTGCTTCTGGAAAAGCTGGGAAAGGAAGCGCCGCTGCACTGCGATATGTGTCTTGGCGAGGGAACGGGAGCGTTGAATCTCTTCCCGCTTCTGGATACAGGGCTGGCGGTCTACCATAGTATGAAAGACTTTGAAAACTGGGGCATGGAGGCTTATCAGCCGTTGGATTAGGAGAAGCCGATGATAACATTGATTACGGGGGGAAGCGGAAGCGGGAAGTCTGCCTATGCAGAAGGGGTCGTTATGGGCTTTGGAGACAGGGACAGAATTTATATTGCGACGATGTTTCCCTTTGATGAAGAGAGCCGCCGGAGGATTGAACGGCACCGGAAGATGCGGGCAGAGAAAAACTTTACGACGATTGAGTGCTATACGGGACTAAAAAATGTGGAAGTACCGGAGGGGGCCTGCGTACTTTTGGAGTGCATGTCAAATCTTACTGCGAATGAAATGTACCGGGAGGACGGGGCAAAGGAGCATACGGTTTTTGAGATTCTGGAGGGTATTCGGAAGGTGGACGCACAGGCGGGACAGCTTGTGATCGTCACAAATGAAATTTTTTCCGACGGCATGGAGTATGATTCAGAGACGACACGCTATCAGGCATATTTAGGAGAGATGAACCGGGAAATCGCAAAGCTTGCCGCGACAGTGACAGAGGTGGTATACGGGATTCCCCTGGTGCGGAAAGGATAGAAAAATGGGAAGATTGTGGAATAGTTTTAAGATTGCCTTTTCCATGTATTCAAAAATACCGATGCCGAAAAGTGAGTGGACAAAGGAAAATATGAGGTATGTCATGTGTTTCTTTCCTCTGATTGGCGTCATCATCGGGGGGATTTCCTGGATGTGGGGCTTTTGGGGAATGAGACTTGTGAACAGCCGTATTTTTTATGCCGTGGCGCTTCTTTTGATTCCTGTCATGGTGACAGGCGGGATTCATCTGGACGGGCTTCTGGATACCTCCGACGCCCTTCACTCTTATCAGCCAAGAGAGAGAAAGCTGGAAATTCTGAAGGATTCCCATGCGGGGGCATTTGCAATCCTTACGGCTGTGGTGTATTTTCTGGCGTATCTGGGCGTTTATCATGAGCTGACGCTTACCGGACTTCCGGTGGTGTGTATGGGGTTTGTCCTGTCCAGGGCGCTGGCAGGGTTTTCGATTGCGGCCTTTCCTATGGCAAAGAATACCGGGCTTGCGGCGGCATTTTCCGACGGGGCGCAGAAAACTTGTGTGAAAGTAGTTTGTGTCGTTTATGCGGCTGTCTGTATTGCCCTGATGCTTTGGTACAGCCTGGTCATCGGAGGCTGCGCCGTGCTGGGGGCTGCTTTGGAATACCTGTATTATTATAAAATGTCGATGAAAGAGTTTGGCGGCATTACGGGAGATTTGGCAGGATTCCATACGCAGATGTGCGAGCTGGTGATTGCGTTTTCCTGCGTAGCGGGAGAAATAATTATGAGAATGTGATGAGGAGAAACAGGACTTATGAAGCTGATTACAGGCGGCGCTTTTCAGGGAAAAAAGGAGTATGCAAAGTTTCGGTTCGGGCTGAAAGATGAGGATATGACGGACGGGGCGCTGGCGTCTTTTGAAGAAATTTTCCAGTGCAGGTGTATGTATCATTTTCATGAATGGGTGAAAAAGGGACTGAAAGAAAACTGGGATTTTCAGGGGCTTGAGGACAGGCTTCTTGCTTCGAATCCCCGCATACTTCTGATTACGAACGAGCTGGGCTGCGGCGTGGTTCCCATAGATGCGTTTGACAGGAATTACCGGGAAACGGCGGGGCGCATCTGCACCCGGATTGCGGCAAAAAGCAATCAGGTCATACGGGTGGTATGCGGAATCGGGATGGTGATCAAGGATGCTTAAGATCATTTTGATACGTCACGGGAAAACATACGGGAATACGCTGGGCAGATATATCGGAAGCCGGACGGATGAGCCTTTATGCCAGGAGGGGATTCGCCGGCTGCGGGAGAACGCATATCCTCCGGCGGAGTATGTGTATACCAGCCCCATGCGGCGGTGCCTGGAAACGGCAGGGGTGATTTATCCCGGTGTTCCTGGCGGGAGCAATCCATTGCTGGCGGAATGTGATTTCGGGGCTTTTGAAAATAAAAATTATAAGGAGCTGTCAGGGGACGTCCGCTATCAGGCGTGGATTGACAGTGGAGGAACCCTGCCGTTTCCGCAGGGAGAGAGTCAGGAAGCGTTTCGGAAGCGTTGTGAAAAAGGTTTTGAACAGTGTGTGGAGGATGCCTGGGAAAAGGGGAGACGGCAGACGGCGATGGTCGTCCACGGCGGCACGGTTATGAGTATCCTGTGCAGGTTTGCAGTTCCTGCCGGAGAGTATTTCCAGTGGCAGATCAAAAACGGGGAATACTATGAGCTGACGCTGGAGCGTGGACTCTGGGATAAAAAAAGGCAGCTCTATGCAATCAGGAAAGGATAGTGTTAAATGGCGAAGTGGACAGCATTGGCCCTGATTCTGGGCTTTTTGATCGATTTATTTGTGGGAGACCCCAGGTTTCTGTACCATCCGGTACGGATGATTGGAAACGGGATTTCCTTTTTGGAAAAAAGGCTGCGGAAGATATTTCCAGATACGCCGGGAGGAGAGCGGATAGGGGGACTGTTTCTGGTAATCCTTATCTGCATGGTTAGCGGGGGGATTCCGTTTTTGCTTTTGTATGGGGCGTATCATGTGCATACGGGTCTTGGCCTGGCGCTGGAAACCTTCTGGTGTTACCAGATGCTGGCCGCGAAATCTTTGAAAGAGGAGAGTATGCGGGTTTACGAGGAGTTAAAAGAAGGAAATCTGGAGCAAGCCAGATATGCCGTTTCCATGATTGTGGGAAGGGATACGGAGAACCTGACGCCAGAGGGCGTTACGAAGGCGGCGGTGGAGACGGTAGCGGAAAATACCTCGGACGGGGTGCTTGCACCGATGTTTTATATGGCGCTTGGCGGCGCTCCCCTGCTGTTTTTATATAAAAGTGTGAATACGATGGATTCTATGGTGGGGTACAAAAATGAAAAGTATCTGAATTTCGGGAGATGTGCGGCGAAACTTGACGACGTGGCGAACTATTTTCCCGCCAGGATTTCCGCATGGCTGATGATTGCCGCTTCGTACATGGGGGGATTTGACGGAAAAAATGCCAGAAAAATCTTTTTCAGGGACAGGTATCGCCATGCAAGCCCCAATTCCGCCCAGACAGAAGCAGTAATGGCGGGCGCCCTGCATATACAGCTTGCGGGAAACGCCTGGTATTTCGGCGAGTTCTATGAAAAACCAACGATCGGAGACGCAGACCGACCGATAGAGTATGAAGATATTAAAAGAGCGAACCGTCTTTTGTATCGAAGCGCCGCGCTGGGAGCTTTTCTTTTTGGGGCGCTGAGACTGGGAATTATGGCGGTCCTTGCCATGTGCTAAAGGAGAAGGGACTATGACAAAGCTGCATATTCATGGAGGAGATGTTTACCGTTATCCCCATGCCATTGACTTCTCGTCAAACTGTAACCCTTACGGGACGCCGGAGGGGGTGAAACGGGCTGTGGCAGAAGCGGCGGAATTGATCTGCCATTATCCTGACGTACAGTGCCGGAAGCTGCGGGAGGCGCTGGCAGAGGAAGAGGAAGTTCCGGTTTCCGGGATTATCTGCGGAAATGGGGCGGCGGATTTGATTTTTGGGCTGGCGCTGGCCAGAAAGCCACGGAAGGCGTTGCTGCTTGCGCCGACCTTTGCGGAGTATGCGCAGGCTCTGCGTTCTGTAGGGTGTGAAATTGCGTATTGTCACTTAAAAGAGGAACAGGGATTTATTCCTCAGGAAAGTTTGCCGGACAGGATTACGGAGGATGTGGATATGGTATTTTTTTGCAATCCGAATAATCCCACAGGCGTTCTTACGGAGGTGGATTTTCTGAGGAAGCTTGCAGATAAGTGCGCAGAATCACATGCCCTTTTTGTCGTGGACGAATGTTTTTTGGATTTCGTAAGGGAACCGGGGCGGCATACCATGAAGCCCTGGCTGGATGCGTACGACAATTTGTTTCTACTAAAAGCTTTTACCAAAAAATATGCGATGCCTGGAATCCGGCTGGGGTACGGCTTGTGCAGTAACGGGGAGCTGCTCGCACAGATGCGGGCGGTCATGCAGCCCTGGAATGTGTCGGCGGAGGCACAGGCGGCGGGCATTGCAGCCTTAAAGGAAAAAGAATATGTGCGGGCTACCATGAAAAAAATCGCCGGGGAGCGGGAATATCTGCTGGAGAAGCTAAAGGAAACAGGCGTTTTGGTTTATGGCTCCAGCGCAAATTATATTTTTTTTAAGGCGAACAAAGGTCTTTGGAAGGAATGCCTGGATGACGGGATTTCTATCCGGGACTGCGGAAATTATGAAGGGCTTGACGAAGGCTTTTACAGAGTTGCCGTGCGTACGCGCAAGGAAAATGACAGGCTTTTAAAGACGCTCCGTGAAATCATGGAATAAAAAGAAAGGAACATTGTTATGGTAAAAGCAATTATGGTTCAGGGTACGATGTCCAATGCAGGAAAAAGCCTGATCGCAGCAGGACTGTGCCGGATTTTTAAGCAGGACGGATACCGGGTGGCGCCTTTTAAGTCCCAGAATATGGCTTTAAATTCGTTTATTACAGAGGAAGGGCTGGAGATGGGAAGAGCCCAGGTAATGCAGGCGGAGGCGGCGGGCATTAAGCCTTCGGTTCTGATGAATCCCATTTTATTAAAGCCGACGAATGATGTGGGAAGCCAGGTGATTGTAAACGGGGAAGTCCTCGGCACGATGAGCGCCAGGGATTATTTTCAGTACAAAAAGCAGCTCGTTCCCAAAGTGCTGGAGGCGTACCATAAGCTGGAAAAAGAATACGATATTATCATAATAGAAGGGGCGGGAAGCCCTGCGGAAATCAACCTGAAGGCGGAAGATATTGTAAACATGGGCATGGCGAAGATGGCAAAGGCCCCGGTGCTTCTGGTAGGGGATATCGACAGGGGCGGCGTGTTTGCGCAGCTTGTAGGAACCCTGATGCTCCTGGAAGAAGATGAGAAAAAGATGGTAAAAGGGATGATTATTAATAAATTCCGTGGGGATAAAACCATTCTGGAGCCGGGCGTGAAATTGTTAGAGGAAAAGACAGGGATTCCCGTGGCAGGGGTGGCGCCTTATTTGAATATCCAGGTGGAGGATGAGGACAGTCTGACCGAACGCTTTTCGGGCAAGCAGGAAGTGGAGCTGATCGATATTGCTATCATCCGGGTTCCGAGAATTTCCAATTTCACGGATTTTAACGCGCTGGAAGTCATTCCAGGGGTTTCTGTGCGTTATGTAAAAAGCGTGCGGGAGCTGAAAAACCCGGATATGATGATTCTTCCCGGCACGAAAAATACGATGGAGGATTTGCTGTGGATGCGTCAGAACGGGCTGGAGGCCGCTGTGCTGAAAGCGGCTGCGGATGGAAAGATCATATTTGGTATCTGCGGCGGCTACCAGATGCTGGGCATGACCCTGAAAGACCCCGGACACGTAGAAGCCGGAGGAGAGATCAAAGGCATGGGGCTGATTCCGATGGATACGGTATTTCAGGAGGCAAAGACAAGGACAAGAGTCACAGGCGTCTTTGGAAAGGTGGAAGGCCCGCTGGAAACACTGGCGGGAACAGAACTGGAGGGCTATGAAATCCATATGGGAGAGAGCAGGCTGCACGGCGGGGCGCGGTCTTTTACCGAAATCACGGATGGAGTAAAAGGAGAGAAAAAGCAGGACGGAGCTTTCTGTAAAAATGTGTATGGCTCTTATGTGCATGGCATTTTTGACAGGGAGCAGGTGGCGAAGAAGGTAGTGGAAGCCATCGGAAGGAAAAAGGGAATTGACGTTTCTGAAATGACAGGCGTGGACTTTGCACAGTTTAAGGAAACCCAGTATGATTTGCTGGCGGACGGGCTTAGGAAGCATCTGGATATGAAGAAAATATATGAGATTCTGGAGGAGGGGATTTAGATGAAAGCGCCGCTTGAAAATGTAAAACCAAAAGAAATAGAAACCAGGAGCTTTGAGATTATCACGGAGGAATTAGGAAATAAAAAGCTGATTCCCGGAACGGAGTTAATCGTAAAAAGATGTATCCATACAAGCGCTGATTTTGAGTATGCGGATAACCTGTGTTTTTCCGAAGGCGTAGTGGAAAAAGCTGTGGATGCAATCAAAAACGGGGCGTGTATCGTGACGGATACCCAGATGGCAAAGGCGGGGATTAATAAAAAGGCGCTGGCGAAATACGGAGGCGAGGTATACTGCTTTATGTCGGATGAGGATGTGGCGGCGAAAGCAAAGGAGCAGGGAAGCACCAGGGCAGTTGCCAGCATGGATAAGGCGGCCGAAATGGGAAAACCTTTGATTTTTGCTATCGGAAACGCGCCGACAGCCCTGGTCAGGCTGTATGAACTGATAGAAGAGAAGAAAATTTCTCCTTATCTGATCATAGGAGTTCCGGTAGGCTTCGTAAACGTCGTGCAGTCAAAGGAACTGATTATGGATACGGATGCGCCATACATTGTTGCCAGAGGAAGAAAGGGCGGGAGCAACATAGCAGCCTGTATCTGCAACGCCCTGTTGTATATGATTGACAATGAGAGGGATTATTGGAAGTAATACTTCGTATGGAAAACCCCTTGTGCAAATATTTTTCAGAGATTTGCACAAGGGCTTTCGAATAGGGGAGAATCTTCCGGTTTATTCGGAATCTGCGGCTCTTAAGTGATCCACCAGGAGTCTGCGGATTCCGGGGTATTCGCCAAGCCCTTTTAATGCTGCTTCTACCTGGAAGCCTGCCGCCGCAAACTGGCTGTACCAGGAATCCGGGTCATCGCCGGCCATATCGTTTTTGGCGTGGTCTCCGGCTACAATCATAAAAGGCGCCAAAATGACTTTGGACGGGTCATAATCTTTTACCATTTTCATCAGCGTTTCCATCGAAGGATAGGCTTCTACAGTGCCAAGAAAGATATTCTTGTGGCCTTTATCCTTGAAGGTGTAATCCAGGGCAGCATAGATGGAATTGGCATAATGGGTGGTTCCGTGTCCCATCAGCACAAGCGCTTCCTCCTGCTTTAAATCGGGAAATTCTTCTGCAACGGCCTGAATGACCCGAAGACTGTCCTGTTCGCTGGTAAGAAGCGGGTCCCCGAAAGAGATAGAGTGGAAATTCTCACGGAAGGAAAGAACGTCTTCCTTCATCAAATCATTTTCGATTCCATTGATGACATGGGTGGGCTGTACCACAACGTCTGTGATACCGTCTGCAATCATTTGTTTCATCGCTTCTTTCACAGTATTGATATGGACATTGTCACGGGTTTTCAGCTTTTTAATAATCATTTTGCTGGTCCATGCCCGGTATAGTTTATCGTTGGGAAAAGCGTTCTGCATGTCCCGCTCAATGGCGTCAATGGTGACTTTTCTTGTGTCGTTGTGGCTGGTTCCGAAGCTGACGGCCAGAATCGCTTTTTTTGTTTCCGTAGACAATGTTTTCTTTCCTCCGTAGTGCGGGTTTATTTTAATATCTGAAATATAGGTTTCCAGGGTATGCAGATCTTTTGGGAGCGGGAGGGAAGCCTTGAGGATTCCCTTTTTGCAGAGGCTTTCAAAAAGCTCCAGAACTGCGGGGGGTTCCAGATTGGTCGCATGAAGCGCGGCACGGTTTCCAAACACCTGAGCGGGCGTTCCGTGCATAAGGACTTTTCCCTCATGAAACAGCATGATTTCATCCGCCCACTGGTAAGCGTAGTTCACATCATGGGTAGCCATTAGAACCGTGATGCCGTTAGCGGTCATCTGGTCTACGATTTGATTTACCATCGTGGTATGCTTAGGGTCCAGGGCGGCGGCAGGTTCGTCCAGAATAATAATTTCCGGGTGCATGACCAGGATATCCGCAATGGATACCTGTTTTTTCTGCCCTCCGCTTAACGCATGGGTGGGCTTGTGCCGGAAGGGAGTAATTTCCAGGGTTTCAATCACATGCTCTACTTCCTGTCTGGCTTTTTCTTCCGAAACGCCCAGATTCAGGATTCCGAAAGAAATTTCCTGATAGACGCTGGCGGAAAAAAGCTGTCGGTCAGGGTCCTGAAACACGATCCCCACCTTGCTTCTTAAATCAAGCAGCCCTTTTTTTGTATAAGAAATCTCCTTTCCGTGAAAATAGAGTTTTCCAGACTGCGGTTTGTGGATACCTGTGCAGCAGAGGAAAAAGGTTGATTTTCCACTGCCGTTTGCTCCCATGAAAGCAATCTTCTGTCCCCGGCGGATTTCCAGGGAAAGCCCGTTCAGGGAATGGGAAGTCTCAGTGTCATAGGAAAAATACAGGTTTTCTGCTTTCAAAATAATGTCATCGTTGGTTTTCATAAGAAAAATCTCCTCCACAGGGCAAATAAAAACAGTGCAGTGTCAAATAAGAGAATGGCCGCAACCACTTTTTTCTTCGGCGGCCTATCCTCGGATAAAACCCGGATCGTACCGTCGTAGCATCTGGCTTCCATGGCGTCATAGAGCTGGTTGGAGCGGCTGACAGCCCGTATCATCAGGATAGAGCCGAGCATGCCGAAGGACTTTACGGCTGTTTTGTAATCCCGGTTTCCGAGACGGCAGTCCTGCGAAGTGCCGATGGCTGCGGCAGTTTCCAGAAGTACAAAAATAAAACGGTAAATCAGAAGCATCAGCTCAATCAGCAGTTTTGGGCAGCGCAGCTTTCGCAGTACTTCCAGGATGTCCGGCATTGGCGTTGTAAAAGAAAGAAAATACAGGCAGGAAACTGCCGACAAAGCGGTGAGAATCAACTGTAAGGCATACAGAAAAGAATGTACGCTGGAAGTAAGATACCAGCTGCCAATGGGAACCGCGAAGAAATCCATGGGTGTGCGCCGGATATGCAGCATAATAGCAAGGGTGCTCATCAGTAAAAATGCCAGGGGAACCGTCAAAAAATGGAGATAACGGGAAACAGGGATTCCACCCTTGCAGACGGTAAGAATCCCTGTAACGGTTAATACGATACATGCCACCGCAATGGAACGACTCATTACACAGATGAACAGTGTAATCATTGCGAAGGCAAACTTTTCACTGGCATTTTCATATCTAAGCCTGGAATGGTAACAAAGCTTGTCAATGATAATCATAGGAAACTCCTTTCACCAGGAAAATATGGTTATTCTTTCATCCATTTCTTGCGCTCGACAAAACGTCCCATAAAAAAGGCGATAATGCCCACGCCGATACCAGTCTGTACGCAGAAGAGAAGGCTTTCTACTTCGCCTGGAAGCTCGCTTCCAATAATTTTTTCAAGGATAGGCGCTGCCCACGGCTCATAGGAAGAATCGACTTCCTCTACGACCTGGCTTCCGGCGTCATCGGAGCCGCCGAATTCGGCGTCTTTCAGTGCAAATAATGGTACAAACGCAATTAAGAGAACGGCAATAATTGCTGCGATAACGGTTTTCTTCATTTTATTTTGCCTCCTTTAAATATCCGATTGCACGAAGCTCCGGTTTTGCATAGGTCTCCAGTCCCATAACGATGATGACAGTGAGAATTCCTTCAATAACAGCAAGAGGAATCTGTGTCGGCGCAAAGACAACCAGAAATTTTCCAAGAGCGGCGCCGAAGGTGGTATCCGCATTGTGCGCCAGGGCCATCTGGCAGGCGGTTACGCAGTATGTAAACAAATCGCCCAGTGTTGCGGCAAGGAAAACGCCCGCCTTTTTGTTTATATTCATCTTTTTACACAGAACATAAATCCCGTAGGAAACAAAAGGTCCTGCGATCGCCATAGAAAACGTGTTGGCTCCAATCGTGGTAAGACCGCCGTGTGCCAGAAGAATGGCCTGGAACAGCAGGACAATCAGACCTAAAATGGAAACCGCAGAAGGCCCGAATAAAATAGCGCCAAGTCCTGTTCCTGTCATGTGGGAGCAGCTTCCTGTCACGGACGGGATTTTCAGCGAGGAAATAACGAACACGAAGGCGCCGGACATAGCCAGCAGGGTAATCAGGTTCCGGTGTTCGTTTAAAGTTTTCTTAATAGACATAAATCCTGCTGCAAGGAAAGGCAGGCATAGCGCACCCCATGCAATGCAGAATCCCCCCGGAAGGTACCCCTCCATAATGTGCATGGCGTTTACCTTTGGGACAATGCCGAAGGCAAGGGCGAAAACGCCTGCCAAAGCGATGATTTGTTTCTGTTTTTTACTCATTTTCTTCTCCTTTCTGATTTCACAAAAATATTTTGAGTACAAAAAAACCTGTAGGATTTTTCCGACAGGCTATCAGAAGAACAAGAGGTTCCATCCGTTTTACGGCACAACAAAACGGATGCTATGAGCCAGCATGTTCTTACACAAGGCCATCGTTCGTAACCTGTGTAAATCGCGTGCACAGGGCAGGTCTTCTGACTCGGCATCAACACTGCATTCCGCCTTCCCAGTTTCCCAGTGGCATAAATGAAATGCAGCTCCGTCCATACAGCGGCGTGACCGTGTGAGCTTTTCACTCAACTTTCCTATTCTCCCGGACTTCCTTGCGAAAGAGCGGGCACCCTATACATTCAATTCTTTTTTCATTGTAGCATACCTGGGAATTTTGTCAACTGGGATTTGACTCTCGTTTGTGTCAAGTACTCGTTGGCACTTTTCCTATTTTCCTTTATGAGGCCTCCCA
>CALCMD010000067.1 GCA_937965795.1 uncultured Lachnospiraceae bacterium
ACATGAAAAAAATCGTCATTTTTCATTCATCAGAAATCTGGAAATCAGGATAGCAAAAGCATTCATCCTGTGATAAAATAGAAACAAAAGGATAGAAAGGCGGTACAGGATTTATGTGGTTTTGGATTTTTCTGTTTCTCTCCAATCTGCTCATTCCATTCCTGATGATTGGTTTTGGCTGGGTCATGTTAAAACATCCGCCCAAAAGTATAAATGCAATTTATGGATACCGTACTTCCATGTCGATGAAAAATATAGATACCTGGAAGTTTGCTCATGCGTATTGTGGGCGGCTGTGGTGGAAAGCGGGCTGGCTCATGCTGGTTTTCTCTGTGATCATTCAGCTTCCGTTTCTTGATAAAAATGAAAACATTGTCGGAACCGCAGGCGGTATCCTCTGTATGGTACAATGCGCTGTTCTGATTTTATCTATTTTTCCTGTTGAAAGGGCATTAAAGGCAAACTTCAATCGGGATGGGAGCAGAAAACAGAACGCTTAGTTTTCCGAAAAGAAAGGTATATATATGGGAAAAGATATTACATACCATGAACAGACAGACATGGAAAATACTCAGAAGCTTCGGGATATTTTAAAAACACTTCCGGCTTTTGCAAAAAATTATTTTCGCGCTATGGAGCCAACGACTTCCACCAGCACACGAATCGCCTACGCTTATGATATTCGTGTGTTTTTCAATTTCCTTATGGAAAACAACCCTTCTCTGAGAGGAAGGGACGTAACCGGGCTGACCGTGGATATTCTGGATCAGCTTGGCGCAGAGGACATAGAAGAATATCAGGAATACCTGAAGCTGTATGAATCAAAAGACAAGCATCTGACAAACGGAGAGCGTGGACTGAAACGAAAAATGTCGGCGCTTCGCAGTTTTTATGCCTATTTTTACAAGCATCAGTTTATCACGCACAACCCTTCTCTTCTGGTCGATATGCCGAAGCTGCACGACAAAACAATCGTGCGTCTGGACGTAGATGAGTCGGCAGCCCTATTGGATTATATCGAGCACTGTGGAGATCAGCTTACCGGACAGAAAAAGGTCTATTGGGAAAAGACAAAGCTGCGTGACCTCGCAATCGTCACGCTTCTTCTGGGAACCGGAATCCGGGTTTCGGAGTGTGTGGGCCTGGATGTCCAGGACATTGATTTTAAGAATAATGGAATCCGGGTTGTACGGAAAGGCGGAAACGAGATGGTCGTCTACTTTGGGGACGAAGTGGAGGAAGCTTTGAAAAATTATCTGGAGTTTCGGAAGAATATCACCCCAGTCGCCGGGAATGAAAACGCACTCTTCTATTCGACTCAGAGAAAACGTATCGGTGTGAAAGCCGTGGAAAATCTGGTGAAAAAATATGCCCGTGAAATAACGACAGCAAAAAAAATCACCCCTCATAAGCTGCGCAGTACTTATGGCACGACGCTTTACAGAGAAACGGGAGACATTTACCTTGTGGCGGACGTTCTCGGACATAAAGACGTCAACACCACCAAAAAGCACTACGCCGCTATGGATGATGAGCGCAGACGGAAGGCTGCGTCTGCGGTAAAGCTCAGGAAAGACTGATATGTAATGACTTTTGTCAAGAGGTAAATTTAAAAAAATCACCAC
>CALCMD010000068.1 GCA_937965795.1 uncultured Lachnospiraceae bacterium
GTTAGCTCGCCGGAGCGTTGTCCCAGTCCGTGTGGGATATATAGCAGGTGTTCTGGCGTCCGCGTAAGCAAGAGAACTATCGACTTCGTAACCTATCGGGGAAGCGAACCGCCCGCCAAACCAGAATATGCCGTCCGCCACCGGAATAAAAGAAGCCGCCAGAGATATTCGAAAATATCTATGAACGGCTTTTCTGTATTTACCTGTGAAATCTATCCTCTAATCCCGAAGTACTCCCGCATACGCATCCTGTCCTTTTGCACCTGCCGCCACACTTCTTCTATTCCGTCAAATTTCCGGATTTCCCGAAGAAACAGATGGAACTCTGTGATGATCTCTTCACCGTAAATGTCCCGGTCAAAATCGTCCAGCATCGTCTCCACCGTAATCTCAGGCCGGTTATCCACAGACGGTCTCGTCCCTACATTCGTCACTCCGAAAAATGTCTCTCCTCCCACATAGGTTCTCGTAGCATAGACCCCGCAGGGAGGCATGTACTTCCGGCTGTCGATTTTCATGTTCGCCGTAGGCATCCCCACCGTCCGCCCCAGCGCTTTTCCATGAATTACTTCATTCATTATAATAAACGGATGAGCACACCATTTTATGACGCGTTTTATATCTTTTTTTTCAAAAATTTTTTTAATTTTTTCCGCAGTTATTTTTTCCCCGCCGTCTGACACCGTTTCTACCGTTTTCACAGGAAATTTTTCACTTTTTAAAAATCCGGGTTCTGCCCCCTTTTCTGTTACCAGAAGTTCTGCGCCCAGTTCGTGAATCAGCATCCTCTGCACGGATTCCTCCTGCCAGGAACGTCCGGCACATAAGGAAATCAAAATATCAATATCATACTTCTCCATCAGATATGCCTTTTCACGTTCGGTTGTCAGCGCTTCCTGACCTGTATCCTCATAAAAGCTCACGACCACGGACTGGTTTCCTCTCCTTTTACTCTCCTCTGCCAATACCCGGAGTACTGCCTGATGCCCTGCATGGACGCCATCAAACCTGCCGAACGCGACACAGGTATGCCGCATTTTTTCAATTCTGTCAAAATGCTTCATAAATCCTCCACTGTCACAATCCCTGCTGATTTTGCGCCTGCTCCTTTACTCTGGCAAATGCCTTTGCTACAGCCGGAACGAACAGTAGCAGAAGCGTAACGGCGCCTTCTGTAAAAATATAGGCTCCGTTATAAGCAAGCGAATATGGCAGGGCCCCCCAGCCTTCCCACGCATATTCACCAAAAAAGAGCCAGCCGGAAATCACCACAAACACATAGCGTCCCAGGATTCCCAGAAGATACCCTTTCACCAGTCCGTTTTTCGACTGTGCAAAAATGCCGGACAGTCCCAATGCGCCAAAAGCCAGCAGATAATCCACGATTACCTGAATCGGCATAAGGATATACGGGTCCATCAGAAATTGCAGCACACCATAAGCCGCCGCACTCATAAGCCCTGCCGCCGTCCCGTAAAAATACCCCGGCAGACAGATAAACAGCATACTAAAAAAAGTGACAGATCCTCCAAACGGAAATTCATATACCTTAATCATTGACGTCACACATGCCAGCGCAATGGACATGCCGCAAAATGCAAGCTGTTTGATTCCGATTCTCTTTTTTCCTTCTTTTCCTGACATCACATTTTCCTCCCTAAATGTAATTCGCCTGGTACGCTTTCGGTTCCAGGCGAATGTTTCTTTTTCCTCTCTATTCTGCTGCTGTATCGCTCTCTGTCTGGGCCGTCTCACTGGCAGCTTCCGTGGAAGCGCTTTCTGTTTCGCTTTCCGTTTCACTTTCTGTCTCGATCTGGAAAGTATCTGTAAAGGTAATCTCTGCGAGAAGATCCTCATCCTGCGTAAACTCTGCCGCTTCCTTCCAGGCATCATACACTTCATTAAATTTATCGCTCTTGCGCTGTGATACAATCGTCTCTTTCTGGCTTTCCGTCGCTTCCTCATCAAACGTGCTGACCATCATCGCCACATAATATCCACTTTCTGTCTCGATGACCTCATCGGCGCATGTTCCGTCCGCAAGGCTGTCTACGGCTGCCTTCACCGTCTCATCAATGCTTCCGTTATCTGTTCCATAAGTGGTAGTGGTGGCGGACATATTTTCATCAATCGCTTTTACCGCCTCGTCCATATCCGTGCCCGCTTTCACGGCGTCAAGCACCTGCTGCGCCTGCTCTTTTTTCTCTGCCTTTTCCTCTTCCGTCAGTGCCACACTGTTTCCATCCTCATCCGTGGTATCCGCCGTGCTGAACATCACGTACTGCACTTTCTTCTGTGCTGCTTCCTCATCCGAAACCTCCGTGTCTACATCTTTGACAATTGCTGCCTGCATTCTGTTCTGAATCATGCTAAGTGTCAGCATACGCTCCACGGTCTCCTGGGAAGCCGTCATTGCTTTCAACACATCTTTGTCATTGCTCTCCATAAACTTTGTGGCAGCTTCGGTAATCTTTGCCTTGTCCTCCTCCGAAACCGTCACACCGTATTCTTCCATGTGCTTTTCCAGAATCAGCATCTGTTCCACACTTTCCACGATGCTGGTTTTTACAGACGGCCCATAGCTCTCCCACATGTTATCGCCAAACATGCTGCCGTACATGCTCTGCATACCTGCCTGATTATAACGCACCATAAAATTTACCAGGGCATAATCAATTTTTTCTCCATCCAATGTAGCCACGGTCTTTCCTTCATTGCCTGCGCCGCATCCCGTTACGGTTCCAAGCGCCAGTCCCAGACACAGCCCTGCCGCCAGCAGTTTTTTCCCTACCTTATTCATGATAAGTTTCCTCCTAAATCATCAACATAATTACAGCTAGTATAATCCTTTTTGACCTTTCCCGCAATCTTTTTTCTGAAATTAACACATTTTTCACAGTTATACGCATACTTTTCAAATCTGCGCTGTTTCCATACCTGATCACACCTTCAGCAGCCGCAGCTCCTCCAGCAGATTCCGCACCACGGTCAGCACATCGTCATTATCCTTCCCGCTCCTTCTGGGTTTTGCGTACTGGAAATATGGCTGTGCGTCCACCACGAAGCTCAGCCGTCCCCTGCTCTTTTCCAGTAACAGCTCGATTTTTTTCGGATCGACCTTTGCTTTCTCAAACATCGTAAACCGAATGGTATCGCCTTTTTGTGTCACCTCCGTCACATAAGCGCTGTGTGCCAGAGCTTTCAGGCTGGCAACTGCCAGTAAATTCTGTACCGATCTTGGCGGTTCTCCAAAACGGTCCACCAGCTCCTCCAGCATATCGTCGTACTCGTCCTCATTTTCAATTCCTGCAATCCGTTTATAAATATCCAGCTTCTGCGCCTCGTTTTTGATATAGCGTTCCGGTATGAACGCATGAATATCCAGATCAATGGAAGTGTCATACGCTTCTTCCTGCCGGCTTTCTCCTTTTTCTTCCTTCACAGCTTCATTGAGCATCTTACAGTAAAGATCATATCCTACCGCCTCCATATGCCCGTGCTGCTGTGCCCCCAACAGGTTTCCGGCTCCACGGATTTCCAGATCCCGCATGGCGATCTTAAATCCGCTTCCCAGGTCGGTAAACTCCCGAATCGCATGGAGACGCTTCTCAGCCACTTCTTTGAGCATCTTATTTCTCCGGTACATCAGAAACGCATACGCCGTCCGGTTGGATCGTCCGACGCGCCCCCGGAGCTGGTAGAGCTGTGACAGTCCCAGATTATCCGCATCGTGAATAATCATGGTATTGACATTGGAAATATCCAGCCCTGTTTCTATAATCGTCGTAGAAACCAGCACGTCAATCTCTCCATTGATAAAATCATACATGATTTTCTCCAGCTCACGCTCTCTCATCTGCCCGTGGGCAAAAGCTACGTTTGCCTCCGGCACTAATTTTGAAACGGCATTTGCCATCTCCACGATGGTATTCACCCGGTTATACACATAGTAGACCTGTCCGCCCCTTGCCAGTTCACGGCTGATGGCCTCGCGCACCATCTCCTCATTGTACTCCATCACATAGGTCTGGATCGGCATCCTCTCCATCGGCGCTTCTTCCAGAACACTCATATCCCGAATCCCGATTAAGCTCATATGCAGCGTCCGTGGAATCGGCGTGGCAGTCAGCGTAAGGACGTCTACATTTTCTTTCAATTTCTTTATCTTTTCTTTATGGGTGACGCCAAAACGCTGTTCCTCGTCAATGACCAGCATTCCCAGATTCTTAAATTCCACATCCGAGGAAAGAACCCTGTGTGTCCCGATCAGAATGTCTACCAGCCCTTTTTTCAGATCAGCAAGTGTTTTTTTCTGTTCCGCCGCCGTCCGAAAACGGCAGAGCAGATCGACTCTGACTGGAAAATCCTTCATTCTCTGAACAAAGGTATGATAGTGCTGCTGCGCCAGAATCGTGGTCGGCACCAGATATACGACCTGCTTTCCCTCCTGAACCGCCTTGAACGCAGCACGGATAGCAATCTCTGTCTTGCCGTATCCCACGTCCCCACAGATCAGACGGTCCATGATCTTCCTGCTTTCCATGTCTTTTTTCACGGCTTCGATAGCCAGAAGCTGATCCTCTGTCTCCTCAAAAGGAAAGGTTTCTTCAAACTCCTTTTGCCACACCGTATCCGGGCCATACACAAAGCCCTCCTTTTGCTGACGTACTGCATAGAGCTTTACCAGGTCCTTTGCAATGTCCTTTACGGCTCCGCGCACCTTTGACTTGGTTTTGCCCCATTCCTGGCTGCCAAGCTTATTCAGCTTTGGCTTTTTCGCATCTGCATTCCCATACTTCTGAATCACGTCAAACTGGGTCGCCAGAATATAGAGATTACTGCCGCCCGCATACTCGATTTTCATATAGTCCTTGACGACTCTGTCCACTTCTATCTTTTCAATCCCCCGATAGATGCCAACCCCATGATTCTCATGCACCACATAGTCGCCCACCGAAAGCTCGGAAAACCGCTGTATTCTCTGTCCCTCATAGACCTTCCGCTTTTTTCGTTTTTTCTTTTCCTGTCCGAAAATATCGCTCTCCGATATTACGACAAAGCGAATCAGCGGATATTCATATCCCCTGCTCACTTTTCCGTAAGTCACCAGAACCTCGCCCGGAGCTACCATACGTTCCATATCTTCTGTATAGAATCCGTTCAGCCCCTCTTCCCGCAGATCCTCCGCCAAACGCTGTGCTCTGCTTCTTGACCCGGACAGAAGGATCACCTGATACCCCTCCTTCTTCCATCTTTTCAAATCTTTCACCAGCAGTTCAAAGCTATTGTTATACGGATTTACCGCACGCACATCCAGACCAAACCTTCCTGTCACATTCCAGACATTTCTGGGAGAATCCAACGTGCAGAGTCCCAGACAATTCTGTCCGTTCAGATGCCCGATGGTTTCCTGGCAGGTGTTTAAAACCCCCATCTGCCCCGGCAATATGTAACCCTTCGCCAGACGATTTGCCATGCTTTCCCGAAACTCCATTTCAATGGCGTTTCCTTCCTCCATTAGACGATGCGGTTCATCCAGTACAAATAAGGTTTTCTTCTCTTTAAAATATGAAATAAAGCTTACCGTCTTTTCATAGAGATAATCCACCAGCGCATCCATCCCTATACCGCACGAAATCTCTGTCATCCGCTCTTTCGTCTCTTCCAGAAGCGTCTTTAGATGATGCGCCTCCTCTGTTTTCATCTCTTTTCGCATCTGTGCATAAGGCTTTTCCACATCCTTTTCCATCTTCGTGATGGCTTCCCGGATGCGCTTTTTATCTGCCATCACCTCACTGGCAGGATAAATGGCAATGCGCTCCAGATTTTCAATCGAACGCTGGCTTTCCACATCAAAGCTTCTGATGGAGTCAATCTCGTCTCCCCACAGCTCGATACGGACAGGATTCTCTTCCGTCAAAGGGAAAACATCAAAAATTCCTCCCCGAACTGCAAACTGTCCGGTTCCTTCTACCTGTAATACATTTTCATACCCCATCGCCGTCAGGCGAAGCTTCATGGCCTCTACTTCCACCACACTGTCACTTTGAAGGTGCAGAATGTTTTTCTGAAAGTCCTCCAATGGCACCAGATGATCCATACAGCCTCCCATGGTGGTGATAACCGTCACCTGTTCTTCCTCCAAAAGCGCTTTCAGAACCGCCATCCGCTGCTGTACGATCAGATTGCTGTGAATATCCGCACTATAAAAAATCAAATCTCTCGCAGGATAAAGCAGCACGTTTCTGTCAAAAAAGCGGTAATTCTCATACAGCTCCTTCGCCCTTGTCTCGCTGTAGGTCAGGATCACCTTACATGGAAATTCTTCGCCCGCCGCCTGGACAAAATGAGGTTTCTGGGCATCAATACATCCGGATACCTGCACGACTCCGCATTTTCGCAGAGAATTCCTGATTTCCTGAAATTCTCCCAGTTTTTTGAGTGGCTCTGTAAAAGATTTCATTCTGCTACCTTCTTATTATATTCATTCATTGCCGCCGCCATATCGTCCATCATCTTTACTGCGGCGTCCGCCGCCCGCTCCAGAGAAGCATCCACCCGCTCACGCTCTGCTTTCGGAAAGCGGCTCAACACATAGTCCGCCAGGTCATAACCCTTTGGCTTTTCTCCGACCCCGACCTTTATGCGTTTAAATTCCTGCCCGCCCAGATGTGCGATAATATTTTTGATTCCATTGTGACCGCCTGCGCTGCCCTTTGCCCGCAGCCTGAGCTGTCCGGGCTCCAGGCTGATATCGTCATAGATCACGATCAGTTCCTCCGTCTCATCTATCTTATAAAAATCTATGAGTGTTCTCACGCTTTCACCACTCAGATTCATAAAAGTCTGGGGTTTTGCCAGAATTACCCGCTTTCCCTCTATCACGCCTTTTCCGCACAGGGCTTTCTGTTTCTTCGTGTCTATGCGGATTCCATAACGCTCTGCCAGTATGTCAATTGTATCAAATCCCACATTATGTCTCGTATGTTCGTATTGTTTTCCCGGATTTCCAAGTCCTACGATCAAATACATGTCCTGCTTCCTCACCTTTCTTTTCCGTCACAAAATTCCAGCACCTTCCGGTAGGGCATATCGCCGCCGAATAAATCCAGCGCACTTCCAACCGTCACATCGACTGCGTCTTTTCCCAAAACTTTCAGTTTCTCCAAGTCCTCAAAGCATCCCACACCCCCGGCATAGGTAACAGGAAGTCCCTGCCAGTTTCCGAGCATACGTACCAGATTTTCTTCAATTCCCCGCGCTTTTCCCTCCACGTCTACCGCATGGATCAAAAACTCATCACAAGATCCTGCCAGCTTCTCCAGCGTCCGCTCGTTCAGCACGACCTCCGTAAATTTCTGCCACCGGTCCGTGACGATCACATACTCGTCCCCTTTTCTCCGGCAGCTCAAATCCAGCACCAGCCGTTCTCTCCCCACTGAGCTTTTGATCTTCTCCAGATTCTCATAATTCAGGCGTCCGTCTTTAAAAACAAAGCTGGTAACGATGACATGTGAAGCGCCTGCCTCCAGATAGTCCGCAGCGTTTTTATCATGGATTCCGCCCCCCACCTGCATCCCTCCGGGATACGTCCGCAGAGCCAAAAGCGCCTGTTTTCTGGTCGCTTCATAATAGGGGGAAGCAGCCGCATTGAGCAAAATAATGTGCCCCCCTCTGACACCGTCCTTTTTATAAAATTCCGCATAACAGGACGCATCCTGCCCGGAAACAAAATTTTCCGCTGCCGAATCGTCCCTGTCTGCCAGCGTCCCGCCGACGATCTGTTTCACTTTTCCATTATGTATATCAATGCATGGCCGAAATTTCATGTCATTCCTCTTTTCCGTTCCGTTTTTATATCAGCGGAAACCAAATGCTTTTCCACCCGCATCCGGTTTCCTTCCGATATATTAACATACCTGATGAACAGAGTAAATGGCAAGCCGAAACTTATTTTGCCTTGTCCCTTTTTGTCGTTTCCGCTGTATTCGTATTCTCTGTGTTATTGACATGATTCCCATCCAGATCATTTGCAATATCATCCACGCCGTCGCGAATGTCGTCGCCAAGTCTTTCTAGCGCGCCTTCGCTGTCCCGATTTTCTGTTCCATCGGTCGTGTCGTTCAGATTATCCTTACCATCGGTGGTTCCTGTCGTGCCATTGTTTCCGTTCGTATCACTTGTGTGATCCGTTCCGTTCACATTGCTGTCGTTTGTATCCTCTGTATTGTCCGTCCTGTCTGTATTGTCCGTCTTGTTCGTCTGCTCTGTTGACGCTGTCGTGTTTTCTGTTACACGATTTGTATCCTTATTGTTTTTGTTTGTGCCGCAGGCTGCCAGCCCCATAACGCAGAGAGCAAGAGTCAGTCCCAGGATCATTTTCTTCAACTGTTTCATTTTGTTTCTCCTTTACTAAAGATTGATTTCTTTCCTAATATGCCCTTCGTTTCCCATGATTATTCATGAAAAGAAATCCGCTTCCGGAAAATCCTTCTGGCAAACTGCTTTCCATTAAATGGAATCAGGGGATAAAGATAACTCTTTCCTGATACGGTACGATTGCATCCGATGGCAAGCAGAGCCAAAAAAATTCCCGCCAAAAAACCATACCAGTCAAAGACTGCTGTCAGAATCAATAAAAGCACCCTCATAAATTTCAGCGCATACCCCAGCTCATAACTTGCCTGGGTATAATTGGCCACCGCCACAAACGCCATATAAAGCATCGTTTCCGAATTAAACCAGCCAGACTTTACCGCAAATTCTCCCATTACAATCGCGGCAATCACACTTAGAGGAGTCGTAAGCATATTCGGGGTATTGATAGCGGCGAGCTTTAGTCCATCAATGCCGATCTCCAGAATCAGAAGCTGGTAAATAAGCGGAATGTTGACGTCTCCCTCCACCTTAATAAAATCAAACGCCGCCGGAATCCACTGCGGATTCTGCATCAGCAAAATCCATGCAGGCGTAAGAACCAGTGTAAGAATGGCAATAAAAAAGCGGGTAAACCTGAGATATGTGCCCGTAATCGGCGGAAAATAGAAATCGTCCGCCTCTTCCATAATATCAAAAATCGAAACCGGAAGAATGATCGCCGCCGGTGAATTATCGACCAGGATCGCGATCTTCCCTTCCAGAATACTGGCTGCCGCCGTGTCAGGCCGCTCGGAATATTTCACCTTCGGAAAAGGATTATACCATTTTCCGCGATAAAGACATTCCACCAGACTCTCCTGATTCATCGTCAGCGCCTCCACCTTCAGATTCTGAATCCTTGCCCGGATTTCCTCCAGGAATTTTTGATCTACACGATCCTCCATGTAGCAAAGTACGATATCTGTCTTTGAAGCGCTTCCCGCCTGCTGCATTTCCATCACAAGCCTGTTATCCCGGATACGCCTTCGGATCAGCGCCGTATTAAAGACCACCGTTTCCACAAATCCATCTTTAGATCCCCGCAGCACCTTATCCTTTTCCGGCTCTTGCACGCTGCGCATGGGGTAAGTACGGCAGTCAATGGCAAAGCATTTGTCAAATCCATCAATAAAAAGGCACATGACACCTGAAAGAATATTTTTTTCAATCTCTTCCCGGTCGCTTAACAACTCCACCTCTACATACGGCATGGCGTCCCTGGACAGACTTTGACTGTCTTTTGGCAAATCCTCCGGCGTGACAGAATAGAAAAATTCCATCAGCTTTTCGATAATATCATCTTTCACAAATCCATCAATGAAATAGAAACATGCCTGACGGTCTGCCACCATCGTTGTCCTGCAAATAATATCAAAATTTTTCTGAATTGCCAGTCTCCTATGAAAATCCTCCATATTTGCTCTCAGGTCTTTGTTTATTTTCTGCGTCATTGCACTTCTCCTTTTACAGATGTTCTCCCACCGTCAGTTTTTCCCTGTTTCCTGCATTTTATGCCTGTCACTATCTTGTCTGATGTTTTTTTTATGTTTCATTTTGTTACATTTTAAGTTATCTACATACAGAATTGATATACTTGACTTTAGCAAAAAACAGTGAAAATACCATATAAGGAGGTAACTATGAGAGGCAAACAACTTGGAAACCGTCTCAGACAACTGCGTGAATATCATCATTATACACAGGAATATGTCAGCACCAGATTTAATATTGAGCGTCCCTCCTACTCAAATTATGAATGCGGTAAACGTACGCCGCCCTTAGAATTCATTACCCGGCTGGCCGACTTCTATCAGATTTCTCTGGACGATCTGCTGAGAAATCCAGATTTCTTTCCCAGCGCCACGACCAAAGAGCTATTTGCCTTTCCCTTTACCAGGGACGAGCGGCTCCTTTTTCATTTATACCGGCTCCTTCCTGATGACGCCAAACGTGACACCCTGCAATATGTCGAATTCAGGTTCCATCAATCCCGAACCTGAAAGGTATTTTCAAAATACCACACAAAAAAGGGCGCCAACGGCGCCCTTTTTTGTCTTACCTTATCATTCTTCGTCTTACTTTTTAATTTTCACCGTCCCGCTCTGTCCTTTCTTCGCCAGAAGCTTCTTATATGCCTTATATTTTGCGGCAGGAACCTTAATCACGGCTTTTTTATGAATGCCCTTGAAAGCATTCTTTCCGACTTTCTTTAAGGATTTGCTCTTAATCGTGATATTCTTCAATGCCTTACATTTCGTAAATGCTTTGTTTCCAATCTGTTTGAGCTTCTTTCCCTTCTCCGTAACCTTTTTCAGTTTTGTACACCCTTCAAAGGCGCTGTTGCCGATTTTCTCCACGTTCGTTCCCAGAACAACGCTCGTTACCTTTTTGTTGTTCTTAAATGCCGAAGCCGCTATGGAAGTTACTTTATAGGTTTCCTCGCCAAGTTTTACCGTATTATATACCTTAATATTCGTCAGACTTGCTTTTTTCAGTCCCGCGATCTCCACCGTCTTTTTGGAGGTACTGGTCACTTTATAAGAATAGTTCCCCACGTCATACTTCTGCCCGTTCTGGATTGTCTCTGATTTTCCTGGCTGTTCCGGTTTCTCTTCATCCTTATTTGGAGGAATTACCACGGTACCATCCGGTTTCTTCTCCCACTCTGCCTTCAGCGTCACATTTCCCGTTCCCATAAGATAACGGGAGCCTCCCGCATACACCGTACTTCCATCGTTCCATCCTTTGAACGTATAGCCCTCTTTCTGATGCGTATTCTGCGGCAGAAGAATCGTTCTTCCCTCCGGACAGTATACGATATCCGTAGAAGCTCCTTCCCCGCTAAAGGAAATCTCATGCACGTTTTCCCCGGTAACAGGAATGATCTCATAAAGAACAGGAAGCGTTCCCTCCGGCCAGGTTACGGTAACGGACAAAATATCTTCCTCGCCTTTTCGGTAAAAAGCCGTACTGCCGGCATTCAATGTTCCCAGCGTTTCTGTCCGTGTCTCTTTCCCGTCGTAAATCTCCGCCGTTACAACCGCATTCGTGATGTCCAAAGAATCCTGTAAAAAGATAAGAGAAGTAACTTTCGTATTCTCCGTCAGGAGATATTTGATATAATCCGTTCCGTTTGACGGCTGTGCGGAAGCATATACACTGGAAATATCCCCGTCCACGATCTTATTCAGCTCTCCGGTCAGTGTTCCGGTAATTGCTCTGTTTTCTGTTTTCAGCGTCTTGTTGATCGCAATTTCACTGATGCGCAGGTAGTAGCCCGAATTTCCGGTGATAAGAATCTTCAGATAACGCGCGTTTCTTCCTTCCAGGTTCTTTTTGATCCGATAATAAATATTCTCCTGTACCGCATCCCCGCCGGCATTCGTAACTGTCGCAATCGGGTCGCCCCAGTTTGAATTGTCGGTAGACAGATAAAACTGTGCGTTGTAAAATTTCGGATTTCCATCCGGTGTGGTAATCGTCAGATCATACACCGGCGTCTCCGCACCAAAATCTACAATAATATAGTCTCCGTTCTGTTGTGCTCTGGATGTCCACGCATAGGTGGCGTCATCTCCGTCAAAAAGATTCTCCCAGCTTCCTTCCTGCAAAGAAGCGTAGTTCGTGTCAATAACAGACAGATTTGTCGCTATACTGTCCACACTGACAGTAAAGTTCTCCAGCCCGGCATTTACCACACCTTCCGTGCCATTATACAGGCGCACATACCGCGCGCACTCTCCATTTGGAGTCTGCGGCATTTCTTTCCAGATGGCGCTGTTTTCTGAATACTGCACCTCCAGTTCTGAAACCCCAGTACCGGAAACCGTTACATTCGTTAATCCTGCAAGCTCTTTCAGCTTCACGCCTACATATTCACCCGGAGCCAGGGATACCTGACCTGCCCCCTCCAGACTGTAAGTCAGCCCGTCCAGAGTGACCGTGCCAGAAGCTGCTGCCGTATTTGCATAAACGCCAAATTCTTCGTTTACATCCTCTCCGTTGATCGAAAATTCACGGACATACGTATAATAATCCGCCTTGTTAGCCGTCCCTACTTGCGTCAACCGCAAACGGATAAATCTTGCTTTCACATCAATATCCTGCACCTGGATGTGAACCGTGTCCACATAATCAGAGCCAAGCCTGGTCCAGTTCTCTCCATCCTCGGAATATTCCAGGCAGGCATTATGGAAATAATCATGATGTGTATCCATTTTCGCCTGAAGAATATCAATACTGTGCACCGGAAGAACTCTTCCCATATCTACGCCGAAAGAATCATTCAGCTTCTGTACCGTTTCAAAGCTTGAAAAACTTGTTTCATCTTTGTCAAACATTTTTGCCGTATTGGCAGAATCACTCTGTGATACTCCTCCCAGTGTTCCGATAAAGGAAGGCGTAAACTCCGTAGAGGTCGGATTCAAATACGGAATCAACTGATTTTTCGCCGCACTGATCGCCTTATTGACAAAAGGAACGAGACGCTTGCTTCCCGCAAGTGCCATATTTCCCTCATAGCTCGGATAGGAGTCATAAGTACCCATCGCCTTACCTGCGACGCCGAGTTTTCCCCATGCGGTATCCGCATCCTTTTCATCCATGGCAAAGAGCGCCTCCAGCGCCGCTTCTCCCGCTGTCGCTACATCCGTAAGGGAACTCAGCCAGGAATCCAGATCTGTTTTCAGAACCTCGTTCGTACATTCTTTCCGGAACGTCTCTACCGCTTCCACCATGGCTGCAAATTCATCTTTGAGCATCTGCGCCTGTGGATCATCTTTCACCGGCTGTCCCTTTTGAATCTTCGCTTCGACTGCTGCAATCGCATCTTTCAGATACTCCGACTCCGGAAAGCCCTCCCGGACTCTGCCGGACCCCGGACAGTTCGCCACATTGCTTGCAATCTTTAAATATGCCTGATATACCTCCGGCTGAAGATATTTAAAAGCTTCCTGCCAAATCGTCTCCGCATTCGCCAGATAATTTTTATTGTTCCAGAACAGTGACGCAAGCTGGAACAGGCCCGGTTTATTGGCTTCCGTGTAACGGCACGGATTCGACACGGCGCCTGCCAGACCGGTAACGCCATCCCTTGCATAATGCGTAATATTTCCCAGATAAATACCGGATTTTCCGTGTTCATTGACCGGGTAATTCAGCCAGAATACTGCTTCATGATTCGTTTTTTCTTTTACATAATCCACCGTTTCCTGTGTGATCGGCGAATTCACATCATCGCCCGTCCAGAAAAGATCAATCGAAGCATTTAATCCTTTCAGAGCATTCAATTCTGCTTCCGTACTCCATGCTTTGTTATATCCCTGCATACAATAAGTCAGGTTTTCACAGCCCTTCGGCGCCAGGAATTCATCATCCAGCTTGTTCAGGAGACGGACCACTTCCGTATGGGAACCGGAACCAAAGTCATCATTTAAGATTGCAAATTTACGTACTCCGGCATCATAAAGCTGCTGGAATTTTGCTTTCAGACTTTCAAATTTCTGGTTAAAAGCGGTATTATACGCTTCGGAACCTACTGTCTTTCCGCTTAAACTGTTAAAGAAGTAAGAAATATGTACGGACCATTCGTATTTTACCTTTGTCTCTTCTCCGACCCGGACAAGCTCTCTGATCTTTTCAATCTCTTCTGCCGGATAAAGCACGTCGTTTTTGTGGTACGGGTCGGTCTTTGAAGCATAAATATAGGTATTCATCTTTACGTCCCGGCCAAACCGCATCAGACTTTCACGCCCTTCGTAGCTCCATCCGCCATAGAATCCTTCAATAAATCCACGCATCTTCATACACGCATAATCTTCAATCTGCACATTCAGAAATCTCTGTCCTGCAAAAGATGAAAACATCATCTGCAAAGTAGCCAGGCCATAATACACTGCGTCCGTGTCCTGTCCCAAAATGACAATCGTGCCGTCTTTCGCACTCAGAAGATAGGAATCTGTCTGCTCAAAAAGATCTGCTTTGGCGACGGACACATTAGCATTCGCCCAGGTATCCACGGCGTCGCCGCTGCCTTTGATTCCCAGAAGAATCTTCTGCCCCGTTCCAATCGTGCTGCTCTCTGTTTTCGTCCTCCCGTAATCCTCCAGAATTTCTGCCAGAAACGCATTCGTATAATCGTCAATGCCGTTCTCGCTTACCACCTGTACCTCTGTTCCAAGCGTGAACTCTCCTCCCGGATACTTTGTGTCCTGCGGAATCGGATAAATCGCATAGGCATCCTGCGTGGAAGCATAACCGTTATGCAATATCTCTTCCGCATTTGCCGGCTTTTCATATGCCGCAGCCGGAAGGATACTCGTAATCATCATTCCTGCCGCCAGAAGAAAGCTGACAATTTTCTTTGTTCTTTTCATAAACGTCCTCCTTATTCTATGGTTTCACTACCAAAAAGCAGTTATATGATTTTATTATAACATTTCCACGTTTTTTTTACTACCGCAAAATCACATTTCCTTGCCATATTCTTATCCTTCGATCCCTGGATTTCTTTTATATTCAGCCCGGAAGAAACATGGAGAGACAGACCGTGCTCAAATTCACCGCTATATGGAAAATCACAGGGACACACAGGGATTTCCATTTTTCATAGGCCAAAAGCATCGCAAGCGCCATTGGAAATGCAAAAATCATCTGCACCATGTTTCCATGATAACAGGCAAAAATGGCGGCTCCTACCAGAATCGCCATCCATGTGGGAAGGTATTTCTTTAACCGCTGATACAGCAATCCCCGAAAAAGAAACTCCTCCATCACAGGCACCAGAATCCCAAGACCCAAAATCTGTACCAGAATCCCGCTGCCAAGCAATTCTTCCTGCACGGCATTGGAAAACCGTTCCGTAACCGAAAAGTACTCCATTCCTTTCGACATCAGAAAATTCAGTACGATTCCTCCCACTGCCATCAATAAATACACCCATATGGGAACCTGTTTTTTTTCTGGCGGCGCTTTCATCTGATCTCTGCGGTACATCCCTGCAAAAAACGGCAGCGCCGCAACTGCCGCAACTGTTGTCAGCCATGCCGAATCCAAACAGCCGCCCAGTACCAGCGCCGTAATATTTGAAAGGAGTACATGAATCAAGAGCGGAAGAAATACATCCCCTATCTCGTATAACATACTTTTTCTCCTCTACAGATACCGTTTCTTTATCACTGTCTGTGCAAATTCGTGATTATTTCTTGTATTCACAAACAGGTTCAAAATCGTTTCCACTGCTTCCTCCGGTTTCATACCGTTTAACGCCTTGCGCATAATATAAGAAGCCTCCTGCTCTTCCCTGTTCAGCAGCAGATCCTCTCTTCGCGTACCGGATTTCTGAATATCAATCGCCGGAAATACACGCTTCTCAGACAGTTTCCGGTCAAGAACCAGTTCCATATTTCCGGTTCCCTTAAACTCCTCGTACACCACATCATCCATCTTACTTCCCGTATCGACCAGAGCTGTCGCCAGAATCGTCAGACTGCCGCCTTCCCGCATCTTTCTCGCCGCTCCAAAGAATCGTTTTGGCATATGCAGGGCTGCCGGGTCCAGACCTCCGGAAAGTGTTCGTCCACTGGGCGGTACGGTCAGATTATAGGCTCTTGCCAGTCTTGTGATACTGTCCAGAAGAATCGTCACATCCTCATGGTGTTCCACCAGACGCTTCGCGCGTTCAATAACCATTTCCGATACTCTCTTATGATGTTCCGGCAGTTCGTCAAACGTAGAATAAATAACCTCTACATTATCTCCCACGATTGCTTCCCTGATATCCGTCACCTCTTCCGGACGCTCATCGATCAAAAGGATGATCAAATTCATATTTTTATCATTCTTTAAAATAGACTTCGCAACATCCTTCAAAAGAGTCGTCTTTCCCGCCTTCGGCGGCGATACGATCATCCCTCTCTGTCCTTTCCCAATCGGAGATACCATGTCTACGATCCGCATGGCAATTCCCCTGCCGTCACACTCCATCCGCAGACGTTCATTTGGGAAAACCGGCGTCATATCCTCAAAGTTTCTGCGCTTTGCCGCTTCTGCCGGCGTTCTTCCATTAATGGTTTTCAAATACAGCAAGGCGCTGAATTTTTCCTGCTGGGTTTTGATTCTCGTATTGCCCATCAGGATATCTCCCGTCTTTAATCCAAAACGGCGAATCTGGGACGGGGATACATACACATCGTTTTCTCCCGGCAGGTAATTCGCACACCGGATAAAACCATAGCCGTCCGGCATGACCTCCAAAATCCCCTGCGCCTGTATCCCGCTGTCAAGATTTGAAAAATCCGCAGACGGGCGTTCCTCACAGCTTCTGTTTTCCGTATTTTTATTTTCTGTCCCGTGGTTGTCCTGTCCGGAAGCCTCATGACCGTGATACTCGCTGCTGCGGTTTTCACTGTTCCTTGTCGTATAACCGCGTCCATTGTTTCTGTACTCATTGTTTCTCGCCGCCTGCCGGGATTCATTCTTTGTTTCTTCCGACGGTTGATTTTTTATCTCTTCCTGCTTTGCGTCCTCCTCCAACATACGCTCGATGACTTCTTTCTTCTTCAGAGTCGAAATATTCTTCATTCCACGCGCCTTTGCCAATTCTTTGAGCACGGCCACTGATAACGCCTCATACTTTTCTCTCGTCATATTCCGTTTAATCCCTTCTTATAAACAAAATGTAACCTTCCAATAAGATTCTCCTTATTGGCCGGATTTTCTTTTTTACTGATCATTTTCCCTGGGGGTCTTGTCTGAAATGACATGACTTTTCTTCTAAACTGATAAAAGCAGAAACTGACCTGCTTTTTATTTTGTTCAGTATAACATACTTATTATAAAAAATCCAGAACTTTTCAAATCGCCGTTTTCCTGCCTTGACTCCCGTGTTATAATAATTTCTAAAAAATGTGCCTGCACAAAAAGGAGGTCACTTATGACGCCAAAGGAAGATGTACCGAAATGCGACTATATACATGCCCACCCGGAAATCATACAATCCGTTACCAAACGGATGCCAGACGAGGAACTTCTCTACGATCTGGCCGAACTTTTTAAAATTTTCGGAGATTCTACGAGAATTAAAATTCTTTATGTACTTCTGGAAAGCGAGATGTGTGTATGCGACATTGCCCAGCTTCTGCACATGACGCAGAGCGCCATTTCCCATCAGCTCCGCATTTTGAAGCAGAGCCGTCTGGTGAAATTCCGCCGGGAGGGAAAGACGATTTTCTACTCCTTACAGGATGACCATGTTTACAGTATCTTAAGCCAGGGGCTTGATCATGTGGAGGAATAAATGGTATGTCTGGCGACCTGGTATGTGATCGCATAATACAGAAGATATACCAATTTATAAAAAGGCTGGCATCGAAAAGCGGATGCCAGCCTTTTTTAACATTAAGCTGTTTATCTTTTATAAATTTGTATATCCCATCAGGGATTTATCCACGGCTTTCGCCGCTTCTCTTCCTTCCCGGATCGCCCATACGACCAGAGACTGTCCTCTGTGCATATCGCCTGCGGTAAACACATTCGGAACAGACGTCTGATAATCGCCCGGCTCCGTCTTTACGTTCGTTCTGCCGTCCAGCTCCACTTGAAAAGCATCCGTTACATATTTCTGAGAACCGAGGAAGCCTGCCGCGATCAAAACCAAATCCACATCTACCACATACTCGCTTCCCTCCACGGGAACCATCCTCATGCGGCCCGTTTTCTCGTCCTTTTGGCCTTGCAGCTTCACAAGCTTCGCCTGGCACACCTCGCCCTTTTTGTTCTTGATAAATTCCGTCACTGTCGTCTGGTAGACACGGGGATCATGGCCGAACACGGCAATCGCCTCCTCCTGGCCGTAATCGGTCTTGCAGACCCTCGGCCACTCCGGCCACGGATTGTTCGCTGCACGGGTATCCGGGGCCTTCGGCATCATCTCAAGCTGGAGCACGGAGGCCGCGCCCAGACGGATGGAAGTGCCCACACAGTCATTTCCAGTATCGCCGCCGCCAATCACCATGACTTTCTTACCCTTTGCCGGGATAAATTTATGGTCTTTGAACCCGCTGTCTAAAAGGCTCTTTGTCGTCGCTTTGAGAAAATCCACCGCAAAGTAAATGCCAGCCGCATCCCTGCCCGGCGCCTGAATGTCTCTCGGATTCGACGCCCCGCACGCCAGAATCACTCTGTCATACTCCTTTAAAAGCCTGGAAGCTTTTATATCCTCACCCACGTTCGCATTTGTGACAAACTCAACGCCTTCCGCTTCCAGAATGGCAATCCGGCGGTCGATGACATCTTTCTCCAGCTTCATATTCGGAATCCCGTAGCGGAGCAGCCCGCCGATGCGGTCGCTTCTCTCAAACACAGTAACCTTATGGCCTCTGGAATTTAACTGCATGGCCGCTGCCAGTCCGGAAGGGCCGCTTCCCACAATGGCTACTTTCTTTCCGGTGCGCACTTTTGGCGGCTGCGGCACGACCAGCCCTTTTTCAAAAGCATTTTCAATAATCGCACGCTCATTCTCCTTACTGGCGACCGGGTCTCCGTTCAGGTTACACGTACATGCCGCCTCGCAAAGCCCCGGACATACTCTGGAAGTAAACTCCGGAAAACAGTGGGTTTTCATCAGACGCTTGTATGCCATTTCCCATTTTCCGTTATAGACCAGGTCATTCCACTCCGGCACCAGATTATTCAAAGGACATCCGGAAGCCATTCCGTTTATGATTTTCCCATACTGGCAGAATGGTACGCCGCATGCCATACATCTGGCTCCCTGGAGCCTCTGTTTTTCCAGAGACAAAGGTATATGGAATTCGTTGAAATTCTGGATTCTTTTCTTTGGCGGGACCGTCTCGCTGCTCTGTCGCTCATAATCTAAAAATCCTGTTGGTTTTCCCATTTTTCTCCCCTCCTATCCTCTCTGGTTCGCGTAAAACGCTTCAATCTGTGCCTGCTCGCTGCTTAAGCCCTTTTCCTCCATCTGAACGATCGCCATCAGCATCCGCTTGTAATCATGCGGGATAATCTTCTTGAATTTCGGCAGATATTCCCCAAAGTTTTCCAGAATTTCCTTTCCTTTGACCGAATTCGTATAAGCCACATGGTCTTTGATCATTTCCTTTAATTCCAGAACGTCATATTTATTCGCCAGCTTATCAATGGAAACCATCTGCTTATTCACTTTCCGGTAAAGGTCATTGTCCTCATCCAGCACATAGGCGATTCCTCCGCTCATGCCTGCCGCAAAGTTCTTGCCTGTCTTTCCAAGTACGACCACGCGCCCGCCTGTCATATATTCACAGCCGTGATCGCCCACGCCTTCTACGACTGCGACTGCCCCGGAATTCCGCACGCAGAACCGCTCTCCGGCCACGCCGCCGATATAGGCTTTCCCGCTGGTGGCTCCATAGAGCGCCACGTTTCCGATGATGATATTCTCATCGGCCTGATACTTCACACCCTTCGGCGGATAGACGATCAGCTTTCCGCCGGACAGACCTTTTCCAAAGTAATCATTGCTGTCGCCGACCAGCTCCAGCGTAAGCCCTTTCGGAATAAAGGCCCCAAAGCTCTGTCCGCCCGCGCCGTTACATTTTACGGTGTACGTGTCCTCTTCCAGCGTATCCCCGCAGACCCTGGTAATCTCTGAACCGAAAATCGTACCGAATGACCGGTCTGTATTTTTAATATCTACTTCAAGGCTGCGTTTCTGTCTTTTATCCAGAGCGCTTCTCAGCTTCTTCATCAGTACCCGCTCGTCAATGGTGTTCTCCAGGTGGAAATCATATACCTGCGCCGGATCAAAAGTTACCTTATCATTCAGCGCCGAATATGTACTATCCAAAATCGCACGCAGGTCTACTCTGTCGCCGTGGGCAGTTTCCACCTTTTCCTTTTTCTTTAAAAGGTCAGTACGCCCTACCAGCTCATCCACAGTACGCACGCCCAGCTTTGCCATATATTCTCTTAACTCCTGCGCAATAAAGCGCATAAAGTTCATGACATATTCCGGCTTTCCACGGAAACGCTTCCGAAGCTCCGGGTTCTGCGTCGCCACACCCACCGGGCAGGTATCCAGATTGCAGACCCGCATCATGACGCATCCCATTGTTACCAGCGGAGCCGTCGCAAATCCGAACTCCTCCGCTCCCAGTATGGCAGCAATCGCCACATCGCGGCCGCTCATCAGCTTGCCGTCCGTCTCAATGCGCACCTTATTCCGCAGGCCGTTCATCAGCAGGGTCTGATGCGTTTCTGCCAACCCAAGCTCCCACGGAAGCCCGGCGTTATGGATGGAGCTTCTCGGCGCCGCCCCGGTGCCCCCATCGTATCCTGAAATCAGAATGACCTGCGCCCCGGCCTTCGCCACGCCTGCCGCTACGGTTCCCACGCCTGCCTCAGACACCAGCTTTACGGAAATCCGCGCTTTTTTATTGGCATTCTTTAAATCATAAATTAACTGTTCCAAATCCTCGATGGAATAAATATCATGATGCGGCGGCGGAGAGATCAGCGCCACGCCCGGCGTGGAATGTCTCGTCTTTGCAATCCACGGATATACTTTTCCGCCCGGAAGATGGCCGCCCTCGCCAGGCTTTGCCCCCTGCGCCATCTTAATTTGAATCTCCTGTGCGCTCACCAGATATCTGGAGGTTACGCCAAAACGTCCCGAAGCCACCTGTTTGATTGCGGAGCACCGGTTCCGTCCATCGGCTCCCGACGTCAGGCGTTCGAGGCTTTCTCCACCCTCGCCGCTGTTTGACTTTCCGTGCAGCCTATTCATGGCGATTGCCAGCGTCTCATGCGCCTCCTGGGAAATGGAGCCGTAGGACATGGCTCCCGTCTTAAAGCGTGTGACGATAGAATCCACACTCTCTACTTCCTCCAGCGGAACGCCTTCCTTTGGATAGTTGAAATCCATCAGGCTTCTCAGATAGCCGGACTCCTCTTTGTCCACCATCTTCGTATATTCCTTGAACATTCCATAATCGCCCCGCTGTGTGGACTGCTGTAACATATGGATGGTCTGCGGATTGTAACGGTGTTCTTCCCCCGCGCTTCTCATTTTATGCCGTCCCACGCTGTCCAGCGTCAGATTCTGGCTCAGTCCCAGAGGGTCAAACGCTTCCGTGTGAAGGGCGTCCGCTTCTTTTGCGATGTCCTCCAGTGTAACGCCGCCTACACGGCTGACCGTATTGGTAAAGTATTTTTCAATCACGCCCGAATCAATGCCGATTGCCTCGAAAATCTGTGAGCCCTGATAGGACTGAATCGTAGAAATACCCATTTTGGAAGCAATCTTTACAATTCCGTGCAATACCGCTTCATTGTAATCATTCACCGCCGCATAATAATCCTTATCCAGCATCCCGCAGTCCACCTGCTGGCGAATCGTCTCAAGAGCCAGATATGGATTGATGGCGCAGGCGCCATAGCCCAACAGCGTCGCAAAGTGGTGAACTTCCCTCGGTTCCCCGGATTCCAGAACGATGGCAAGGGAGGTTCTCTTTTTCGTCTTTACCAGATGCTGATGAACGGCGGAAACCGCCAGCAGGGATGGAATCGGCACATGGTTTTCATCTACGCCGCGGTCCGTCAGAATCAGGATATTCGCACCGTTTCTGTGCGCCCGGTCCACCTCTACGAATAAATGCTCGATCGCTTTTGCCAGATCGGTGTTCTTATAATAAGTAATCGGCACTTCCGCAACCTGAAAACCTTCTACTTTCATATGTTTGATTTTCAGCATATCCGTGTTCGTCAGAATCGGATGCTCGATTTTCAACACCTGGCAGTTCACGCCCTGCTCATTCAGCAGATTTCCATCCTTTCCCACATAGACGGTCGTTGAAGTAACGACTTCCTCGCGAATCGCGTCAATCGGCGGGTTCGTGACCTGCGCAAATAACTGCTTAAAATAGTTAAACAGCGGCTGATGCTCATCCGACAGTACCGCCAGCGGGGTATCAATCCCCATTGCGCTGATTCCCTCGGAGCCGTTTAACGCCATATTCCGGATGGAAGTGCGGTATTCCTCATAAGTATAACCAAAGGCTTTTTGCAGCCTTGCCAGTTCCTCCTCGCTGTACTCCTGTACCCGGATATTCGGAATCTTCAAATCCCCCAGTTTTACCAGATAGCGGTCCAGCCATTCGCCGTAAGGCTGCCTTACCGCATATTTTTCTTTCAGTTCATTATCATCAATGACCGCTCCCTGGATGGTATCTACCAGAAGCATTTTCCCCGGATGCAGCCTTTCCTTCTGCACAATTCTGGTCGGATCAATGTCCAGCACGCCGACCTCGGAGGAGAGTATCAGATAACCGTCATCCGTAATGTAATACCTGGACGGCCTTAAACCATTTCGATCCAGTACGGCGCCGACCAGGTCGCCATCGCTGAACACGATGGAGGCAGGGCCGTCCCACGGCTCCATCATAGTTGCATAATACTGATAAAAGTCCTTCTTCTCCTGATTCATGGTATCGTTGTTTGCCCACGGCTCCGGGATCGTAATCATCACCGCCAGCGGCAGCTCCATCCCGCTCATGACAAGGAATTCCAGCGTGTTATCCAGCATTGCAGAATCAGAGCCTGCGGTATTTACGACTGGAAGCACCTTGTGCAGCTCGCGGTTGAAGTATTCGCTCGACATGGTCTCCTCACGGGCCAGCATTTTATCGGCATTTCCACGAATCGTATTGATCTCTCCATTATGTACGATCAGCCTGTTCGGATGCGCCCTCTCCCAGCTCGGATTCGTGTTCGTGCTGAATCTGGAGTGTACCGTGGCGATCGCGGACTCATAGTCCGGGCTTTGCAGATCCTTAAAAAAAGTACGGAGCTGTCCCACCAGAAACATTCCTTTATATACAATCGTGCGGCTGGACAGGGACGCCACATAGGTGTTCTCCACACTCTGCTCAAAGACACGGCGCACCACATACAGCTTTCTGTCAAAATCCAGCCCTGCGGCAACATCTTTTGGCTTCTTCACAAATCCCTGCATAATGTAAGGCATCTTTTCCAGCGCTTTATGTCCCAGGACTGCCGGTACGGTAGGAACTTCTCTCCAGCCCAGAAATTCCAGTCCTTCTTTTTCCACGATGATCTCAAACATTTTCCTGGCCTGGTTTCTTTTCAGCTCATCCTGTGGAAAGAAAAACATGCCGATTCCGTACTCTCTCTCAGAACCTAAAAAGATGCCGAGGGATTTACAGGTTTTGGAGAAGAACTTGTGTGAAATCTGTAACAGAATTCCTACACCGTCACCTGTTTTTCCTTCGGCATCTTTGCCAGCTCTATGTTCTAGGTTTTCTACAATCCGCAGTGCGTTTTCAACCGTTTCATGGGTCTTAATCCCTCTGATGTTGACTACCGCACCGATACCACAGTTGTCGTGCTCAAACTCCGGCCGATACAGACCGGGCATCTGAGGCTGCGACGCTTTGTTTCTCGTATCCATACGTCCAACCCTTTCTTTTTCAATTTTAACTGCATCCGCAGATTTTCTGCTCCTGCATTTGACTGATACTATACACCCATTTTTTTCAGATGTAAAGAGTGTCTTTTTTTATTTTTGTCAGATTATTCGACTTCTTTCCATTTGCGGTATTGTTTTTTCTTAATTTCAATCTTTTCTTCTTTGTATTCTCGTATTTTTACAAAAATCAGGTTTGCAGTCCCAGCCGCAAACCCGATTTTTGTTTCTTTTACTTTCTTACCCTTGCTTTGGAGGAAAGCCCTTTTTTCTTTAACAGTTTCTTATAAACAGACCATTTCTTTGCAGGCACCTTAACCTTCAGCTTTCTGTAATTGCTGCTTCCGGCTTTGGCAAATGCCTTGCTGCCAACCTTCTTTGTCGTAAGCTTTTGGGTCTTTATTGTGATGCTCCGCAGCTTCTTACAGTTATAGAACGCCTTTTTCCCGATTTTTGCTACCTTTGCGGGAATGATGACCGAGGTCAGCGACGTACAGTTCATAAATGCGCTGTCGCCTATAGCGGTTACGGACGCCGGGATTTTCACTTTTTTTAGCTTCTTACAGTCTGTAAAGGCATTGGCCCTAATAGCCGTCACCTGATACTTCACTTGATTGATCGTGACAGAAGAAGGGATGGATGCGGACACGGTATTTTTATTTGCCGCTTTTGTAAACTCCACCACAGAGCCCCCGGCAGCGACCGTATAAACATTCCCGTCCTTTGCCGTCAGCATCTCGCCTGCCTTTGGAGGCATGAATGGTTCTGATGAACCGCCGGAACCATCGCCCGTCTGTGAGCTTCCACCCTGCGGCTTTGTTTCTGTTTTCCCACATACGGAGCAGCTTCTTACAATCTCTTCCTTTTCATTCGGAACCGTACTCCATGCACCCCATCTGTGCCCCAGCGCCAAAATACTTTCCTTCTTTGTCGCCCCGCATACCTGACAGGTGTATGTCCGGATTCCTTCCTCCTCACAGGATGCCTCCTTCGTCACCCTGCCTGCATCCCAGGTATGAGAATCGCCGCAGGAATCTGGTCTTGCCACACTCTCCAGCCGGTATGGATTTACCGTATAAAGCTGTACGCTGCTTCCATCCGTCGCATACCATTTTACCATGCCGTCGCCTGTTGTAATTGGCTGACAGTCTGACAGGCGCATATCTGTTTTAACAATATCCGATATCTGATTCCCGTCGCCGTCGACCGTTACCATTTTCGTACAAATATCGTTCGTATCTTCTTTATACTCTTCCCAAAGAATGAGAAACTGCCAGTCATTAAGCTTGACAAGCTGCGGCGTCCTCGGTGCAATTCCATCTGCTTCCGTATAATCCGTCAGCCAGACAATCCTGTTTTTTGTCAGTTCCTTGCCGGTAACCGTCAGAAATACATTTCTCTGTCCAGATGCAGAATAGGTACTTTCATCCGTCTGATCCACCGAATTTCCCACAATCAGGCAATGATCCGCCGAAAGCTCAAAGCCCCCTGCCGACACACCCGTCGCATTATTTCCGTTTCCTCCCCGTATCGGGAACGGAAGAACATAGCGGACATCTGTAATCTCTCCATTTACTTCCGCCCTTGTCAGAGCTACCGCTCTTGGCCCTCCGTCGCCATGATCCACACGGTACACATAGGTTCCATCCGTCCGGACGAACTGATTAAAGGAATGGCTCACATACCCCGCCTGGGCAATATTCATCACATTGTAATAGGACTGTAGTTCCGTCATATCGGCTTCCTTCACGACATAAGTCATATTCGCCTGGTGATGCAGCCCGTCGCCGGACTCGTACATCTCATGGCAGGTATGGATATAAAGTTTGCCATCCGTTTCCGTCATGCGCAGGGAACCGGCGTCAAACGGAATATAAGTGTTCGCCCCATATACCGAATATTCCCCCAGCTTCTTCCAGTCCTTCGCGTATTTTACCACGCGCATGATCTCGCATTCATCGCTTTCCTGCTCGTTTTTCTGGCCAAATACCAGGAAGTTGTAATTCTCTCCCGCAAAGAAACCGCCGAACAGCGGAAGCGCAGGTTCTATCGTCAGACTGCCCGTACGGCTGCCATCTTCTGCATATGTTTCGACCAGGACCCCGGTATCCCTGATATACTCCACTCTCTCCAGCGTCTGGTTTTCTCTTTCCGCCAGATAGGAATTTATAGTACTGCTCCAAACCTGGTAATTATTGCGGGAAAGATTCTGGCTCGCTGTTCCATCCGAAGTGATAACGCCTCCATCCCTGTCTCCGCCTTCCCTTTCCTGTACCGTAACCCTGTGGGTGGCGCTTAACGTCCCGCTGATATTAGACGCCGTAATCTCCGCCGTCCCTGCTTTCCATGCCGTCAGATCGCCGTTTTCTGATACGGACGCCGTACGTATCTCCCCGCTGCTCCACTCATAGTAGGAAGTGTACGGTTTCTCATGGCGGATGGTCAGATGCCGGGACTCTCCCACCCGCATCGTGTCCTCTCCGGTGATTTCGATTCTATCCGGGTCGCTCCAGTCTACCAGTTCTACATAATAGACGTCATTTTCTTTCTCAATCAAAACCAGCGTCTCTTCCATCCAGAACATGTTAAACACAGAATGCGCCGCATAATAATCGGCCATGCGTTTCCCTGTCTGAATATCGTATTCCGTCAGCAGCCGTCCGTTTTCGTAGAGGATCAGGCTGTCATGTCCCTCATGATAAACCGTCCGCACGCCGATGCTGGAAGTATCATAATAGCTGCTCTCCTGTTCATCTTCTACTGGTTCCCTCAGGTAACGCTGGCATATTTCCAGATTTTCCGAGTGAGAATCCATCACCTGCACCACGCCCATCAGCACACTGACTGCCGTGAGGTATCGCCCTCCCAGCAGCGCGGCATTGTTCTGATGCTTCTTATTTACATCCTGGCACAGATAGATAATATTATCCATTTCACGGGAAATCAGGCCGCTTTCCTGAAAGGAGTTATAGGTGTTCACAGGCTTTATCACGTTATCCGTCACATTTCCCATCCGAAGAGCAAGTCCCGGATGCGAATACCCCCAGGAATAAAAGTCATAATACACTTCGATATAGAAATTCCCGTTCGCACTGTCAAAACCGTTAAAACGGTATACACGGGTTCCCGAAGGCATCCAGGACAGAAGCGTCCCTTCGGGGGTAAACAGGAAAATCCTGTGATCGTACGGATTATCGCTGTCATCCGCCGCCACATAAATGCGCCCCTGGTCATCTGCTCCCACAGCCGTCGCGGCATATCCCGGCGTCAGGAAGCTTCTCTCCACCTTTCTTTTCAGAAGATCATAAACCATGCACTTCTCCTGATAAACCACATACAGCTTCTCCCCGGCGCTGTAGGCGCGGGTGCAGCCCGAAAACGTATACACAGGAACACTCTGTTTCGAAACCAGAGAGTAAAAAGAGAGGTTCTTTCCGTTCAGAAAATAAATTCCATTTTGCTGCACACAGGGAATCTGCATCGTTTCCGTACTGATGGAGGTATAAGAAAGCGCTGCCGCCGGAAGCCCCGTCACCTCGGTCTGCGGCATTTGATAAGCATCCCCTGTGATCGTAAAGTTTTTCTCTGCCTGATAAGCGCCGTCTGCGCTTCTTACGGAAACGGTAACTGTCCCCGGCTGGTAAGCCGAAAGCGTCCCGTCGGGGGAGACCCCAGCCGTCTCCGGTTCGCTGCTCGTCCACTCAAAATCTAACACAAGCGCCGGGTCCAGCTTTGCATAAAGCTTCAGCGTATCTCCGACTGCGAGCGTATCTGCCTCTGCCTCCAGCTCCAATACCTGAACGCCTGCAAGTCCGTCCAGGTCTTCCCAGCGTTTATCCTTCGGGTAAGTAAGTGTTTCCATCTTATCCGCCCAGCCCTGTCCGGAAAAACTGCAATAAATCGTAATCCCTTCTGTATTCACAGGATTGCCTGACCCATATGGAGCGGAACCTTTAAAAATCAACGTTTCCAGAGAAAGACAACCGCTAAATGCCGAATATCCCAGATAGCTCAATCCTTCCGGAAAATAAACCTGTCTGAGATTTCGATTGTTCTTGGCGGCATATTGTTCAATCCTTCTGACACTTTCCGGAATATGCAATGTTTCCATCGGAAGATTCAGAGGAATCATAAGAAGCTGCGTTTTTTCTTTATCATATAAAATCCCGTCCTCTGAGCAGTAATTTACATTCTCCGCTGCCACCTCGACAGAACTCAGGCTGTCACAGCCACTGAAAATCTCTGAACCAATCTCCAAAAGACCTCCGGGCAGACTAATCGAAGCCAGTTTCTTACAATCCCCAAACGCATAATTTCCAACTGCTGTAAGACTGTCCGGAAGTTCGACCTCTTCCAGTTTCTTTAACTGATAAAACGCATAAGAGCCAATCGATGTAACGCCTTCCTCCACTCTTATCGAAGTAATCACATTACGGTAAGGATAAAACGGTGAGATCTCCTCCCCGTATAGAGAGTAGTCTCCCATAGCTCCATTTCCGCTGATGGTCAGCGCTCCCGTGCCGCCATCCAGCGCCCAGGTCACTCCTTCTCCGCAGTTACCGGAAAGTGCATCCAGTGAAAGAAACGTCACCGGATACCCAGTGTTCTCCGCATAAGTCTGTGCGGCTGAACCCATATGCCCTGCCAGAACCACAGGCATCGCAAGATAGGTTCCGCTGCTTCCATTGTTACAGTAATATCCAAAAGCCCGCACGCCAATCTCCGTCACGCTCTCCGGAACGTTCACCTGCGTCAAGGCCGTACATCCGAGAAATGCGCACTCGCCAATCGCTGTCACGCTCTCCGGGATGGTCACCTCTTCGATTGAAGCACAGAAACGGAATGCAAACGGCGAAATCGAAACAATCCCCTCCGGAATCGCAACCTGCGCAGGATACCCTTCTCCCTGATACGCATACGCCGTCCTTCCCAACACCACAAGACCCTCTTCCTGTCCTTCCAAAAACGGCGTATCATGAAACGCATCTGCTCCAATCCATGTCACGCCCTCCGGGACTGTCACCTTCTCCAGTGCAGTACATTTTTCAAATGCGGAAGTCCCGATGGAACACAGGCTCTCCGGAAGCCGCACCTCCGTAATCTCTGTATGGTTTTTGAATACCTCATCCGAAATGCTGGTCACGCCCTCCGGGACTTCCGCCACCGCATCGCTGCCGTTGTACTGATAAAGCAGCCCATTCCCCAGCACCACAAACTTGATCTCCGAAAGATTTTCTGCGTAGGCAGTATTTTTGAAAGCATTCGCCCCAATCGCAGTCACGCTCTCCGGCACCGCCACCTCCGCCAGATTGCTACAGTATGCAAATGCCGATTCCCCGACGGACGACACACTTTCCGGTATCTCAATACCTGTCAAGGCACATCCATAAAAAGCCTGCGCTCCAATCTTCTGAATACCGTTTTTCAGTACCACTTCCCGCAGAGCCCTGCAATTAGAAAAAATGCTTTCCGGAACCTCTGTAAGCCCAGATGGAAGCGCTACCTTCTGAAGCGCATAGCACTGTGTAAACGCACTGCGTCCAATTTCCGTCACACTGTCGGGCATCGGAATCTCTGCAAGTTTCCAGTCATCAAAAAAGGCACTCGCGCCTATCGTTTTCAGTCCATCCGGAAGGCTTATGCGCTCTAGGTTATAACAGTGCATGAAAGCATAATCACCAATCGTCGTTACCTTCGCAGGAATCACAATTTCCTTCAATTTCTCACAGCTCTCAAACGTCCATTCCTCTACAGCGACAATCTCTTCCGGGAGCGTGATCTGTTCCAGCACGCCGCAGCCTGCAAACGCAGCATCCCCAATTGATCTAACACCCGACGGGATCTCCGCCTGCTCCAGCTTTTCACATCCCCGGAACGCACTGCTTCCAATCCGCCGCACACTCCCTGGCATGCTGACCGTCCGCAGCTTCGTACAGCGGTAAAAAGCATAATTTCCTACAGAAGTAATCCCCTCCGCAATCTCCACCGACGTAATCCTGTCCCGATAAGAAGAAAAAGGTGAATCCGAACTGGAACCACTGCTGTCTGCCATATCGCCGGAACCTCTGAAAGTCAGCGTTCCCGTTGACAGGTCAAGAGAATAGGTAACGTTGTCTCCATACGTACCAGTCACAGACTCCGTATCCGCTGCCATAGTATCCGCCGCCCCAGCCTCCTGGATTCTCTCTGCATCCCCGGTTTCTTCCGGTTTCTCTTCTTCATCCACCAGATTCCATTCTGCCTGTACCTCCGGAAGTTCCTGGTTCACCTGCATCCATCCAGCGTCCGGCTCTGCCGGAAGCTGCTTTTCAAGCCCCTCTTCTGCTTCCTGGCATACCGTTTCTTCTTCCGCCATCCCCGCATCCTGCACTTCCTGGCTGCCTTCCAGACGTACTTCCTCTGTACTTCCCCTCTCACCCTGCGCAAAGCCCGCCATACACGGCTGCATTGCCAGAACCACAGACAGGAAAGCTGAAAACACCCTTCGTTTCATAACTTTTCCCTTCTTCCTTCTCATATTTCATAGTATGTGGGTACCCCACCATATCTTTATTATAGAACCCGGAAATAGAAAAGTCCACCGGAAATTCCCCTTGCAGCCAAAGGCTTATGCCTCTGATGTTACTGTTCACGTTGTTCACAGTAACCCTCTGACTCCCTGACAGACATATTTTCAAAATCTACGCATATATTTCATCATCGAAAGGGGGACAAGTGCATGACAAATCAAACACCTGTACCATCAGACAACAGGCGCGGCCAAAATATACTGGAAGAAGCCAAAAAAACCACCCTGGCAGGCACATTTTTAAAGCAGCTCAACGATCCGCTCATCTATATTCTCTTCGCCGCTGCCGCCATCTCGATCCTGCTGGGGGAAATCGGTGATACCAGCATTATTCTGGTCGTGATTCTGGTGAATTCCATCGTGGGCGTCGTTCAGGAGGGAAAAGCGCAGCGTGCCCTTGAAGCATTAAAGGAGCTGACCAGTCCTACGGCTCTCATTGACATAGACGGCGTCCCTACGGAAATTCCAGCTAAAGACCTGATCGTAGGCGATAACGTTTATCTCGATGCAGGACGGCAGGTTCCTGCCGACCTGCGCCTTACCTCTGCGGTCAGCCTGAAAATCGAAGAATCTGCTCTGACTGGTGAATCCCTGCCTGTCGAGAAAGATATTCATACGGAAAATACAGCCTACATGTCCACCAATGTTACCTACGGGAAGGGCATGGGCGTCGTGACAGCAATCGGCATGGATACGGAAATTGGAAAAATCGCAAAAATGATCAACGAAGCCCCCTCCCAGATGACGCCCTTACAAAAACGGCTGGGCGATCTTGGAAAAGTCTTAAGCGTCGTTTCCGTCCTTCTTTGCGTTCTGCTCTTTTTGATCGCCCTGATGCAGAAACGGGACGTCATGGAAATGCTCATTACCGCCATTTCCCTTGCAGTAGCCGCCGTCCCGGAGGGCCTTCCGGCCGTTGTCACTCTGGTACTGGCGCTGAGCATTTCCCGCATGGTAAAAGTAAATACCATCGTCAAACGGCTGCCCAGCGTGGAAACGCTCGGCTCCGTAAGCGTCGTCTGCTCTGACAAAACCGGAACGCTTACCCAAAATAAAATGTCCGTCAGCCTTTGCTATGTAAACGGAGAAATCCTGGAAACCACATCTCTGAATCCTTCCAGGGACGGACACTTTCTGAAAGGATTTCTTCTGTGTAACGACGCCGTCCTTTCCGCCAAAACACGGCTGGGCGATCCTACTGAGCTGGCTCTTCTGGACATGGGAAGCCTGTATCATCTGTCCCGTGAAGCCCTGGAACAGACTTACCCCAGAACCCGTGAAATTTCTTTCAGTTCTGAAAGAAAAATGATGACCACCCTGCACAGGGACGGTTCTTCCACAGTCTCCTACACGAAAGGCTCTCCGGATGACGTCCTGGGAAAGTCCAGCCATATTTTACAAAACGGTAAAATCCTTCCCCTGACAGAAGAGCGCCGTGCCGATATCCGCCGGGTTCTTGATAAGCTTACCTCCCGCGCCTTAAGAGTCCTGGCCCTCGCCATGCGCACCGGAGATCAGACGCCGCAGGAAAAAGACCTGATTTTTCTTGGTCTGGCAGGCATGAAAGACCCCATCCGCCCGGAAGCCGCACGCGCCGTTCAGGATTTCCGGGACGCCGGCGTCCGCACCGTGATGATTACCGGCGACCGCATCGACACGGCTCTCGCCATTGCGCGGGAGCTCGGCATCGCTTCTGAAATGTATGAATGTATGACGGGAAACGATTTACAGAAAATGTCCGATCCGGAGCTGGCGGCCGCCGCTTCCCGCATTCGCGTCTATGCGCACGTCTCGCCGGAACACAAGATGCGTATTATATCCGCTCTGAAATCTACCGGGAAAATCGTGGCGATGACGGGAGACGGCGTCAACGACGCACCCTCACTGAAAACCGCTGATGTGGGAATCGCTATGGGAATCACTGGTACGGACGTCGCCAAAAACGCCGCCGATATTGTTTTGACGGATGATAACTTTGCCACCATCGCAAAAGCCATTGCCGAGGGACGGAGCATTTATGAGAACATCAAAAAGTCAGTACTTTTTCTGCTCTCCTCCAACTTTGGTGAAATCATCACCATGCTCCTCGCTATCCTTCTGGGCCTGGCTTCCCCGCTAAAGCCCAGCCACATCCTGTGGATCAATCTGATCACAGATTCTCTTCCGGCTCTGGCTCTTGGCATTGACCGCGGCGATTCCACCCATTTCATGAAACGGCCGCCCCGTCCCGAAAATGAAAGCCTTTTTGCAGAAGGCGGCCTTGCCTGTACGCTCCTGTACGGATGCCTGATTGCTTTTATCAGCATGGTCGCATTTTTACAGCTTCCCATCAGCATTCTTCTCTCAAAGAAAGCGTCCATCTCGCTTGGTTCTATTCAGCTTTTGTTAAACGATACTGCCATTCTCGCACGCTCCCAGACCTTTGCCTTTACCGTGCTTGGCATGTCCCAGCTCTTTCACGCCATCGGCATGAGAGATGTAGAAACTTCTGTTTTCCGCATGAATCATCTTTCCAACCGCCTGATGATTTTTGCCTTTTTTACCGGAATCGGCTTACAGCTTATGGTAACGGAGATTCCCTACTTTATTCAGGTGTTTGGAACCTGTCATCTTTCCTTTTCCGACTGGGGACAAATGATTTTCCTGGCCTCCATGCCCCTGATCGTTCATGAGCTGCTGGTACTGATATCCGCAAAACACAGAAAAGAAAAATAGAAAGAAGGGCTGTCAACGAACAGCCCCCTCTTTTTACTCTATATTAATTCCTTTTTCTTCTTCCTTGATTTCCCAGTGAATCAGAAATGTCAATGCTGCCCGCAGGGCGATAATGCCTGCTACAATGCCGATCTCCTTCCATTCCCTGACCACGACCGTCCTCAAAATCTCGCTTCCCATCTTAAACTCCAGGCCCATCGCCAGACCCTTCGCCAATGCGATTCTGGTATCCGGACAGCGTTTCAGATATTTATAAAATCCTACGATGCCCGCCCATATGATAATCCCCACACCGATAAATTCAAATAAAAGAATTGCAATATTGGCAATATGCTCCAGCGCCACTTCCAGAAACTCCATCTCCTGCCTCCTTTGTTCTACACTGAAACCGCCGCAAAGCACTTTCATACCCTGCGGCGGTCTTATCCATTCCATTTATGATTCTGCTGTCTCCCCAGCCTCCTCTGCTGCCACAATCTCATGCTGCTGTAAAATAATTCTCTGAATCATCTCCCTGGTATCGGAGTTAATCGGATGCGCAATGTCACGATACTCACCATCGGATGCTTTCCGGCTTGGCATTGCAATAAACAACCCCTTCTCCCCTTCAATCACCTTGATGTCATGGACTACAAACTCATCATCAATCGTGATGGAAACAACCGCTTTCATCTTTCCTTCTTTTGCAACTTTTCGCACTCTCACATCCGTAATTTTCATACTTTTGTGCCCCTTTCCCATAGATAAGTTTCTTGCTGCCTTCATCAATAATACTTTCGAAAACTTCACGTCCGGTTTTTTCCAACCTGTTACATAACGTATCTTTCGCTCTCCTCAAGTACAATCTTGATTTTATTTTCTCCAACATGGTGGGAATTCGCACGAATGGTATCACGACTCTCAACGATGCAGTTTTCAATATAAGTATTGTTCCCCAAATATACGTCATTTAAAATAATCGAATTCTTAATCACGCAATTCTCGCCAACGAAAACATTCTTAAATAAGATAGAATTCTCTACCCGTCCATTGATGATACATCCGCTGGATACCAGACTGTTTTTAACCTCCGCACCCGGATTATATTTTGCAGGCGGAAGGTCGTCTACCTTCGAGTACACATCCGGATACTGACGGAAAAAGTAATCTCTCACTTCCGGCTTCAGGAAATCCTTATTCGTCTGGAAATAGGAATCTACGGAAGCAATGTTGCTCCAGTACTCCTTCATCTTATAACCGTAAATCCGTTTCAGATTCTTATAGCGGATCAGCACATCCCTTACAAAATCATATCTGTCTTCCAGCGCACAGCGCTCGATCAGCTCAATCAACTGCCTTCTGCGGATCACATAAATTCCGGTAGAAATCGTGTTCGAAGTGGAAACCATCGGTTTCTCATCGAATTCCTCGATCCTGCTGTCCTCATTCATCTTCACAAGACCGAATCTTGTCACATCCTCTGTCGGCGGCATCTCCTTACATACCACGGTAATGTCCGCTTTCTTCTCGATATGGTATTCCAAAACCTTATTAAAGTCCAGTTTATATACACAGTCGCCAGATGCGATAATGACATACGGCTCATGGCATTTCTTTAAAAAGTCCAGGTTCTGATAGATCGCATCCGCAGTTCCCCTGTACCATGCGCTGTTATCTGCCGTGATCGTTGGGGTAAATACAAACATTCCTCCCTGTTTTCTTCCGAAATTCCACCATTTCGATGAACTTAAATGCTCATTTAAAGAACGGGAATTATACTGTGTCAGTACCGCCACCTTCTGAACAGAAGAATTGCTCATACTGCTCAATGCAAAGTCAATGGCCCGATAGCTTCCTGCAATCGGCATTGCTGCGATTGCACGTTTCTTTGAAAGTTCTTTCATGCGGTGACTGTTACCACCTGCTAAAATGATTCCTACTGCTCTCATAGTGCCTCACCTGCCTTAATTAATGTCTCTCCACTTGCCAGGACGCCGTCAGGATAATCCTCTGCCGTGGTTTTGCCTGAAATCGCTGTGTTCTTTCCTAATTTCACGTTGTCCGGGATTACGGTATTTTCTCCGATCGTCACAAGGCCAAAAGAATATACATGCGGTTTCTCTTTGTTTGGTATATCTTCTCCAACGCCAAGTTCTACATTTTTACCGATCACCGTATTCTCCGCAACAATCGCACGATTCATGATAACATTTTCACCAACGGTAACACCCCGCATGATAATGGAATCACGCACGATGGCGCCTTTTCCAATCGTAACGCCGGCGCCAATTACCGAATTATGAACTTCTCCGTAAATCTCGCTTCCATCTCCGATGATACACTTGTCAATGACAGAATCTTCCGCTGCATACTGTGGCGGAATCATCTCATTATTCGTATACACCTTCCAGAATTCCTCATACAGATTAAATTCCGGAATAATATCGATCAGCTCCATATTTGCTTCCCAGTAAGAGCCAAGTGTTCCTACATCCTTCCAGTATCCATTATATTCATAGGCTACCATCTTTTCGCCTTTTTCATGGCAGTATGGAATAATATGTTTTCCAAAGTCACAATTGCTCTGGTCTTTCAGCGTAATCAACGCTTCTTTTAATGCTTTCCATGAGAAAATATAAATACCCATTGACGCAAGATTGCTCTTCGGATGCTCCGGCTTCTCCTGGAATTCCGTAATCTGATTCTGGTCATCCGTTACAACGACGCCGAATCTGCTCGCCTCTTCCATAGGAACCGGCATAACGGCAATACTTACCTCTGCATTGCTTGCTTTATGGAACTCCAGCATAACTTCATAATCCATCTTATAAATATGGTCTCCGGAAAGAATCAGTACATACTCCGGATTATAAAGCTCCATAAAGTCCAGATTCTGATAAATGGCATTTGCCGTGCCTGTATACCAGTCACTGTTTGAACTCTTCTCATATGGTGGAAGAATGGAAACGCCGCCGATATTCTTGTCCAAATCCCACGGAATACCGATACCTATATGCGTATTCAGTCTCAATGGCTGATATTGTGTCAATACACCAACGGTATCTACCCCTGAGTTTATACAATTACTCAAAGGAAAATCAATAATACGGTACTTGCCGCCAAATGCTACGGCCGGTTTTGCCACTTTTGACGTGAGTACGCCGAGTCGGCTTCCCTGCCCTCCTGCAAGCAGCATGGCAATCATTTCTTTCTTAATCACGCTATCACCTCTTGTTGTAATTTTTTGGATAATCCTCATTATAACACGCTTTCTCTTAATTGTGAACATTTTTTACAAATTTTTGAACACTTTTTTCGCAGTTTTTATACTTTTTACCAAAAAGCAGTTTGTATTTTCCTCTTTTTTCGACTTCTTTTTGGTTACTTTTTACCTTTCCCGCTCTTTTACCCCAAATTTCATTGTATATTTTTCCCCTTTTTCTACTTTTTTCTTTCATTTCTTTCTGCTTTTGGGGTATCCCCAATCTTAAATTCATCTTTTGCAGCCTGCTTCTGCGGAAATAAACTATGGAAATAAGAGCCAGTTATGATATAATAAAAGAAATTTTTTTCACTTAAAGGAGTGTTTATCATGTATCAGATAGATTTCACAAAACCCATCCACATTCATTTCATCGGAATCGGCGGCATCAGCATGAGCGGTCTGGCTTCCATCCTTTTAAATCAGCATTTTCGGATTTCCGGCTCCGATTCAAAGGAATCCCCTTTAACAAAATGGATGGAGAAGGAAGGCGCCGTTGTATACTACGGACAAAGAGCATCCAACATTCAGGATGGTACAGACCTGGTGGTCTATACCGCCGCCATCCATCCTGACAATCCAGAATATGCCGAAGCTTTCCAAAAAGGCATTCCCATGATGAGCCGCGCCGAGCTTTTGGGACAGCTTATGAAAAATTATCAAACCCCCATCGCCGTAGCCGGTACGCATGGAAAAACCACCACTACTTCTATGGGCGCCCATATTCTTCTGGCTGCCGGAAAAGACCCGACGATTTCCGTGGGCGGCATTCTGAAAGCGATCCACGGAAACATCCGTGTCGGAGGCCATGAGACTTTCATCACGGAAGCCTGCGAGTACACGAACAGCTTTCTCCATTTTTACCCGAAGATCAGCCTGATCTTAAATATTGACGCCGATCATCTGGATTTTTTCAAAGATCTGAACGATATCCGGCATTCCTTCCGTCTTTTTGCAGAACGCCTCCCGCAGGACGGCACACTGATCATCAATCAGGAAATCGAAAATTATCAGGAAATCACAGACGGTCTTGCCTGCCAGGTAGTGACTTACGGCAAAGGCGGCGACTACTGTGCAGAAAATATTTCTTACGACTCCATGGGCTGCGGTTCCTTTGACCTGTTAAAGCATAAAAAAGTTCTCGGACATTTCCAGCTTCGTGTTCCAGGCGCCCACAATGTTTCAAATGCCGTAGCCACACTGGTTCTGGCGGACCTTCTTCATATTCCGTACGAAGCCATGCAAAGGGGACTGCTGGACTTTGGCGGCACGGACAGACGTTTTGAAAAAAAAGGAGAGATCGGCGGTATCACCATCATCGACGATTATGCACATCATCCTACCGAAATCCGCGCGACACTGGATGCCGCAGCGAATTATCCCCACCAAACGACCTGGTGCGTCTTTCAGCCCCACACCTACACGAGAACGAAAGCTCTGATGAACGAATTTGCAGATGCGCTCTGCCGGGCAGACAAAGTGATTCTGGCAGACATTTATGCGGCCCGTGAAACGGATGATCTTGGCGTCAGTTCCAGAAATCTGATGGAACTGATCAATGCCCGCGGCGGAGACGCCTGCTATTTTCCATCCTTTAACGCCATCGAAAACTTCTTACTGGAGCATTGTGAAAACGGCGACCTCATCCTTACGATGGGCGCCGGAGACGTGGTAAAAATCGGAGAACATCTGCTTGGAAAATAATTTTTTCATAACCATTTTTATCCACACCTTTTTCCCCGGTATTTACAGCGCTTTCCGATAGTTATCCACATTATCCACATGTTTATGCACATTTTGTCTGCGTAAATATGTGGATTTTTTTGTGGACATCTCAGTTTACATAAGTTTTCCACAGAATTTCCTATTTTTAGACTTTTCTTTTATTTTCCGGCGCTCTCCGCTCCGTTCTAAAAATTCCTTCACATCGTTATCCACATTATCCACAAATTCCACATTCCTTTGTCCACTCTGTCCTTCTTTGTCCCTCACGGAAAAATCAGGTTCTCTTTTTTTCGAACTTATGCTATACTTATACTCATTGAAAACAGACAGGCTTTCCCTGTCCAACTGGAAGAAACAGGTGAATACATTGAGCGAACTATCTTTACATACAGACATTGACAACCGTACAACAATCCTACCGAATACTTTTATTGACCGCTATATGCCGCAGGCAAACGGGGAATATGTAAAGCTTTACCTCTACCTGCTCCGCATGGTATCTGCCGGAAAAATGATTTCGCTTGGCGAAATCGCTGAGACGCTGGAGCACACGGAAAAGGATATCCACAGAGCCTTATCCTACTGGCAGAGAGAGGGGCTATTGCAGCTTACTTTTGACGAAAATGACACGCTTTCTGGCATTCGCTTTCTTGATCCGGAGGCTTCTGTCTCTTCAAAGCCCGACACGGCAGAAGCCGCCGCTGCGCTGGAATCCGATCCTTTCCGGAAAGTCCCGCTGTCTGCCGACAGAACCGCCGAGCTTTCCTCCCAGGATGACATTCAGCAGCTTATTTACATTGCGTCAAAATACATTGGAAAACCGCTCAGCCCCACAGAAATCTCAAACATTCTGTATTTTTATGACACCCTGCACTTTTCCGCGGATCTCATCGAATATCTGATTGAGTACTGCGTCTCAAAAGGCAGCAAGAGCAGCCATTATATGGAAAAGGTGGCCCTCGAATGGGCAAAGGAGGGCATTCGCACCGTTGCGGAAGCAAAACAGAGTACGAATCTTTACAACCGGAACTATTACAAGATTTTAAATGCCTTTGGCATCAAAGGCAGGGGGCCTGTAAAACCTGAAGTTGAGTGCATGGAACGATGGCTGAACACCTGGCATTTTACGATAGATCTTATTACAGAAGCATGTGGCCGTACCATCTCCCAGACACAGCGTCCGAATTTTCAGTATGCGGATAAGATTCTGGAAGAATGGCATAAGGCAAAGGTCCGCCATTTATCCGATCTAAAAGAACTGGATGCGGAACATGCAAAAAAGAAGAAAAGCACGGAGCCGAAGCCAAAAGCGGCTTCCACTAACCGGTTCAATAATTTCCATCAGAGGGATTATGACTTTGATGAACTTGAAAAACAACTGCTCAACACGTAACAGCAAAAGGGGGATACAACGTGGCGCTGAAAAATACCCAGTATGATACCATTATGCGTGAATATTACCGCAAACAGGCGGAAAACAAACGCCGTCAGGACGCCTGTATTCAGGATGCCTGTACCTCTGTACCGGGGCTTTCCAAAATCGACGGCCTGATCGCTGCTCTGAGCGTGGAACAGGCAAGAAAACTGCTGGACGGAGACGCCTCCGCTCTTGCAGACTTAAAGGAGCAGATCGCCATTTTAGGCGACCAGCGAAAAACACTGCTTCGCAGCCAGGGCTATCCCGAAGACTATCTGGAAATGCACTATACCTGCCCGGACTGCCGGGACACAGGCTTTCAGGGCAGCCAGAAATGTCACTGCTTTAAGCAGGCTGTCATTGATCTGCTCTATACCCAGTCCAATATCCGGGATATTCTGGCCGAAGAGAATTTCGACACTTTTTCCTTTGACTATTACTCTGACCAGATCGTCAATCCGGCTACCGGACTGTCCGCTCTCGCCACGATGCAGAAGCTTGTAACGGAGTGCAAAGAATTTATCCGCTTCTTTGATCAGATACCGGACAATTTCTTTTTCTACGGCGAAACAGGCGTGGGAAAAACCTTTCTCACCCACTGCATCTCCAGAGAATTGCTCCAGAGCGCGCATTCTGTCATTTATTTTTCGGCTTTCGAATTATTTGACCTGTTTTCAAAAACGACTTTCGGGCGGGGCGATGACATTTCCGAATTGCAGCAGATGCATTCCTATATCTTCGACTGCGATCTGCTCATTATTGATGATCTGGGAACAGAGCTTACAAACACCTTTGTTTCCTCGCAGCTTTTTCTGTGCATTAACGAACGGCTGATCCGGAAAAAATCCACCATCATTTCCACGAATATGCCTATGAATATTTTCCGGGATACTTACTCTGAGCGCGTCTTTTCCCGCATCTCCAGCAACTATCGCATCCGGAAACTGATCGGCGACGACATCCGCCTGAAAAAGAAACTGGAAAAGAACTTGACCTCACCGAATCTTGTGGTAAACTAAAAAAGAGATTTTTAAAATATTGAAACGATTCATTTTCATGGAGGAGACATTATGAAAGTAACAGAAGAACGCAATCTTGAGACGATCCCCGTAGGCCCTTTAGGAATCGTCCCGCTGGAAAGCTGCAAGGAGCTTGGCCAGAAAATCGATCAGTATCTGGTAAAATGGCGGCGTGAACGTGAAAGCGAACATAAAACTACCATCGCTTTTGAGGGCTATCAGAGAGATTCTTATATTTTAGATACAGCAGTACCCCGTTTCGGCTCCGGCGAAGCAAAGGGTATCATAAACGAATCTGTGCGGGGGGATGACGTCTTTATTCTTGTAGACGTATGCAATTACTCCATGACCTATTCTCTTTGCGGTCACGAAAACCATATGTCCCCCGACGACCATTATCAGGATTTGAAACGTATTATCGCAGCGCTTGGCGGAAAAGCAAGAAGAATCTCCGTCATCATGCCCTTCTTATATGAAAGCCGGCAGCACAAACGTACCGGCAGGGAATCCCTGGACTGTGCGCTGGCGCTTCAGGAACTGGTGAATATGGGTGTTGACAATATTATTACCTTCGACGCCCACGATCCCCGTGTACAGAATGCAATTCCCCTGAAAGGCTTCGATACCGTCCAGCCGGTCTATCAGTTCATCAAGGGACTGTTCAAGGCCGTTCCCAATCTCCATATCGATAAGGATTCTACTATGATTATCAGCCCGGACGAGGGCGGTATGGGACGTGCCGTCTATATGGCAAATGTTCTCGGCGTAGATATGGGCATGTTCTACAAACGCCGTGACTACGCCACCATCGTCAATGGCACGAACCCCATCGTGGCCCATGAATTTCTCGGTTCCGATGTGGAAGGGAAGGATGTTATCATCGTAGACGATATGATTTCCTCCGGCGGCAGCGTCCTGGATGTAGCCGCAGAACTGAAAAAACGCAAGGCCGGACGTGTTTTCATGTGCGCAACCTTCGGGCTGTTTACAAACGGGCTGGCAAAATTTGACAAAGCCTACGAAGAGGGTCTGCTTGACTATGTACTGACTACCAATCTGGTCTATCAGACGCCGGAGCTTTTGCAGAAGCCTTATTACATTAACTGCGACATGAGCAAATATCTGGCCTATATCATTGATACCCTGAACCACGATGCTTCTCTGAGCAATCTTCTGAATCCTCTGGAGCGCATTAAGAAATTCCTGGCTTCTCATAATCAATGATGCAGGTATATCATATCCACAGTACAGAATCGCATTTACTCTGCCCGGATTTTTTCGAGAATCCGGGTTTCTCTTTTCTGGCAGGTAAACAGTATGACCTGATTTTTTCCCTGCTCCAGCCATCGCAGAATTTCTTCCAGACGCTCGTCATCATACATCACAAATGCTTCGTCCAGAATAACCGGCACCGGCTCTCCTGCGCTGAACAGTTCTCCTGCCGCCATGCGCAGCGCAAAGTATATCTGTTCCATCGTTCCCCTGCTTACCTGCCGGACGTCCAGAATCCCAGAAGGCGCCGCAATCCGTATCTGAAAACTGTCATCCAGAAAAACCCTGGTATAACGGCCCTGCGTGATTTTTCCAAGAATCTGTGACACCCGGCGGTTCAGGCTTCCTTCCCATTTTCCGTATATTTCCCTGGAAGCCTCCCGTATCGTCTCCGCCGCCATGTTCCACGCTGCGATCTCCTGATTCAGTCTGTCTGTATCACTGTCATCCTCCTGCGCCTCACGCAGACTCTCCCTCACATTTTCCTCCAATACCTGTTTCTCTCTCAACTCCCTGCGGATATGCTCCAGATGTCCTCTCCACTTTTCAGCTTCCTGCAAGAGCACGTGATGCTTTTCTTCCATTTCTGGCCTGCTCCCCTTTCGCATGGACAGAAAAGCCGCTGCCACGATGCAAAGGCAAACCATACCGCCCGCCGCGCTGACCAGTTTCAGCCAGAAAGAGGACTGTAAAACACCGATCAGACACAGCACAAGGCATAAAAATCCCCCTGCAAAAATTCTTTTTCGCTCTCCTTCCTCACCGCTCTCCCGACGCATCTTTCCTGCCCCCGGCTGCTTGCCATCCTGTGCCAGTTTTCGAAGCTTTTCCAGACATTCGGTTTCTTCTTCCCTCAGGCGGGCAGTTTCCTGCTGCATATAGTCCAGTCTCGCCTGAATCTCCCGTTCCCGGAAATCTCTTTTTTCCTGTATCCTTTTCTTCTCCGTCTCTGCCTTTCGCCGTTTTTCCTCCAGGGAAGCGATGGCCTGACTCACATCAACCTCTGCATCCCCTGCATTTTGCAGATTGCTCATGTAATTCCGAAGCTCACGCAGCAATCCTTCATCGGTAGCGCTCCCCTTTTGTCCAATCAGGAAAGTATTGCGATAGGAAATCTCATTCATTCCTTCCAGAAGGACATCAAGATCCCCGTTTTCAACTGAAAGTTCCTCACCGTCTGTTTCACAGACCAGTACGGAAGATTTCTCCTGTGTGCTGAAATTTCTTTCCAGCCGGAAGACCTTTCCCCCGCTTTCAAAACGCATTGCTCCCCAAAAACAACCCGGATTTTCCCAGGGCTTCCGCAAGCTGTATTCATCATTCCTCGCCGCGCGCCCTCTCGCCCTTTCCAATCCGAAAAACATAGCCCGGATAAAGGCATAGATCGTAGATTTCCCCGTCTCATTTTTCCCATAGATGATATTCACCCCGTCGTGAAGCAAAACCGTCTGATTCGAAAACTTTCCGAAGCTTTTTATTTGCAGTTCGAGAATCTTCACTTTCTTCCCCCCTCCAGCAGCGCCTGTATTCCACAGACCAGCGCTTTTCTCTGTATGTCGTCCATATCCTCCCGGTAGAGCCTGGCGATAAAGCAGCCTATCACATCTTCTTTGTGCTCTCTGAGCAGCTTTTCAAAATCATACGCAGGCTCCGTGTCATCCACGACCTCCACAATATTCCCCAGCCTATCGTAACGCCTGATCTGAAATTCCATATCCGGAGCCCGGAATCCTGTCAAATGAACCCGATAGATGTTTTCCTTTCCGCCATCCCGAATTTCCCTTTCGATCTGCTCTTGCAGGGAAAAATCTGTCTGGCTCTCGTCTGCTTCGATTTCCAGCCTCCGGTAATCCCGCGCGGCCCAGGGAACAAAGCAAATCTTTAACCGGCCTTCTGTATATTCCCCCGAAAGATACCCATGCGGGCCGCAATCATTTTTATCCAACGGCTCCAGTGCGCCTGCATACGCCATCCGGTCGGCTGCCAGAATCTGCGGCTTATGGATATGCCCCAGCGCAATGTAGGAAAAATCTGAGCGCAGCAGCTTTCTTTTATCGATTGGAATGTGCTTTTCATCCCCGCCGTGTGCCAGCAAAATGGAAAACAGCCCATCCTTTTGGGGGTTCAGCCCGTCATACAGCGGTTCCCGAATCTCTCTGGTATGATAGCTCAGACCATACACCGCCGTCTGAAGTTTTGGAAATACGACCCTCCCGCAGCGCTCTCCATCCAGGCAGGTCACATTTTCATGCCACGGAAAGCCTTCATAAAAAGAGCCTTTTTTCCGGTAATCATGATTTCCTGCTATCAGCACTACCTTCGTGCGTGTCAGTGTGGAAAACAGATAATTTACTTCTTTGAGCTCCCGAAGCAAAGGCTGCCTGTGAAACAAATCCCCTGCGATCAAAAACAGATCAATCTTTTCCTCCTCTGCTCTGACGACGAGCCGCCGAAAGCTCTCCCATATCTCCTCTTTCCGCCTCTTTCCCCACGGAAACTCTACATCCGGCTCCGCTCCCAAATGAACATCCGCTACATGAAAAAAACGCATACCGTATCCTCCCCTGTATCTGACGATTCTATTGTTGCAAAAAGGCTGGTGCAGAAGGATTTTTCTGCAACAGCCCCTCGTCTGAAATCTCTATCTTCTTCCTGTCCTTTTCTATACGTTCGCCAGCGCCTGCTCCAGATCGGCAATGATATCCTCTGCATTCTCGATTCCCACAGAGAAACGAATCATACCCGGTGAAACCCCGGCCTCCGCAAGCTGCTGGTCGTTCATCTGCCTGTGGGTATGGCTGGCAGGATGAAGCACACTGGTGCGGGCGTCTGCCACATGCGTGACGATGGCCGCCAGCTTCAGGCTGTCCATAAACCGCACGGCGCCGTCACGCCCGCCTGCCACTTCAAAGGAAATGACGCCGCAGGTTCCGTTTGGCATGTATTTCTGAGCCAGTGCATGATACTTATCTCCCGGCAATCCTGCATAGCTTACCTGGGTCACTTTCTCATGGGCGCTTAAAAACTCTGCTACTCTCTGGGCATTATAACAATGACGCTCCACTCGCAGCGGCAATGTCTCCAGTCCAACATTCAGCAGAAAGCAGTTCTGAGGCGATGGGATCGACCCCAAATCCCTCATCAACTGCACCGTTGCTTTCGTAATATAGGCCGCTTTTCCAAAACGCTCCGTATATACAACCCCGTGATAAGACTCATCCGGCCGTGTCAGTCCATGATATTTTTCTCCATACGCATCCCAGTCAAAATTTCCGCTGTCAACAATGGCCCCGCCTACCTGCATGGCGTGTCCATCCATATATTTTGTAGTAGAATGAGTCACGATATCCGCCCCCCACTCAAAAGGACGGCAGTTCACCGGAGTAGCGAAGGTATTGTCTACGATGAGCGGAACCTCATGGTCGTGAGCCAGCTTTGCAAACTTTTCAATATCCAGAACCACGAGAGCCGGATTTGCGATGGTTTCTGCAAACACTGCTTTTGTATTTGGACGGAAAGCTTTGGCAATCTCTTCCGCCGGGGCATCCACGTCCACGAACGTACAGTCAATCCCCAGCTTCTTCATCGTAACGCCGAACAGATTGAATGTGCCGCCGTAAATCGCCGAACCGCAGACAATGTGATCCCCTGCCTCACAGATATTAAACACCGCGTAGAAATTCGCCGCCTGTCCGGACGAGGTAAGCATAGCCGCCACGCCGCCCTCTAAATCTGCAATCTTTGCCGCTACCGCATCGTTGGTAGGATTCTGGAGCCTGGTGTAAAAATATCCGCTTTCCTCCAGGTCAAACAGCTTTCCCATCTCATCGGTAGTGTCATATTTAAACGTAGTGCTCTGATAAATCGGAAGCACCCTCGGCTCCCCTTTTTTCGGCTTCCAGCCAGACTGGATACATTTTGTCTCAATTCTGTAATCGCTCATCAATTTTCTCCTCTCTTATGTTTACTTTCTTTCAAAATATAAAATCTATCATTTCAATCCGTTCACAGCCTTTACGCAAGTCATCCTGCTATTTTACGAAAAAAGAACCGTGCTGAAATAGCGTTCTCCCGTATCCGGCAGTATCGTAACCACCGTTTTTCCAGGCCCAAGCTTTTTCGCCAGCTTTAAAGCCGCCGCCACATTAGAACCGCTGGAAATCCCGCACAGCAGCCCTTCCGCTCTTGCAAGCCTTTTGGAAACTTCCAGGGCTTCCTCGTCTGTCACCACACAGATATCCTCATAAATATTCATGTTCAGGTTATCCGGAATCAGCCCGTCTCCAATGCCCATCTGTAAATGCGTCCCGATGCTTCCTCCTGAGAGAATCGCCGCATGTTCCGGCTCTACTGCCCAGATCGTAATATCCGGGTACTGATTTTTCAACACTTCTCCAATTCCTGACAGCGTGCCGCCCGTTCCCACGCCGGAGCAGAAACCATGCACCGGGCCTTCCACCTGCTCCAGAATCTCCACCGCCGTATGGTATTTATGGACGAGCGGATTGTTTGGATTGGAAAACTGCTGGGGCACAAAGACTCTGGAATCTTCCTTCTCCATGCGGAGCGCTGTTTTCAGGCACTCATCAATACATTTTCCGATATCTCCGTCATCGTGTATCAGTACCACTTCCGCCCCGTACTGCTGTACCAGCTTCCTGCGCTCTTCACTGACAGAATCCGGCATGATAATCTTCACCGTGTAGCCTTTCACCGCTCCTACCAGTGCGATTCCGATGCCCTGATTTCCGCTGGTCGGCTCCACGATAATGGAATCTTCTTTTAAAAGCCCGGCTTTTTCTGCTTCTTTGAGCATATTGTAGGCGGTTCTGGTCTTAATGGAACCGCCGATGTTTACCCCTTCATATTTCACCAGAATTTCTGCTGAATCCTGGTCTGTCATCTTATTTAACCGGATCATCGGCGTATGGCCGATGGCTTCCAGTACGTTATTATAAATCACTTTGTTTATCCTCCAGTGCTGCCATTTGCTCTTTATTATAATACAAATTCTGGTAAAAACAAAGTAGTTTTGTGAACTTTACAATAGAACTGTAACTATTCAGCCATGCAGCCAGATGCGGCATATGAGCGGCGCAAGCTTGCTT
>CALCMD010000069.1 GCA_937965795.1 uncultured Lachnospiraceae bacterium
TACGCTGTTACAGGTACTTCATTCTGTGTTCCGAGCGGCAGATGGGGCGGCGCGGCGACAGGTAGCCTAAGGAGGTGATGAATCCAGGCTGTCCAAGCGATAAACACAACCCACGAAACCGTCTGTGGCAGGCCGGACGCGACGACGGCACAGATCACAATGGTACTTCTTCACGGCTCCCTAAGGACTTGGGGAGAGTTCCTGCGGCGTGCGCCAGCTCTGGCAAAGCGGCGGCGTATGCGGGGCTATGATGCGGTGACGCTATCCGCAGCCTGTAACAGCCCCGCCCTGGTAAATCAGGGCTTGCCGGGGGGCGTGGCAAATACGGCAGCTAATCGAAATCAGATACAATGGGCCGGGTCTGTGACTGTAAGAGCGCAGGCCCGACTTATTCATGTGGTTTTGATGAAAGAATGCAGAAATCACGGAAAGGGGGAACTATACAGCATATCTCCGATAAAGGCAAAGTAATACGCTGAAAGTCGTCACATGATATGGTATAATCAGAAAGGCAGATTTTTGAAATTAACAAGAGGTGGTATGCGACATGAAAATATTATATGTTACAGATTTACATGGAGATAAGAACAAATATAGGAAAACGCTGGACATTGCTATTGAGAAGAATATCGGCGTCATTGTGAATGGCGGGGATATTCTTCCTAAACTCGGTGAAAGACATCTGGAGCAGCCGTCGTTTATCAATGGATTTTTAAGGAACTATTTTTCGGAACTTGAAAAGCGCGGCATTACATATCTCGCCATGCTTGGAAATGATGATCTTTTGTCGGTGGATGGACTGTTTGATGCAGTTTGCGGGGAATTTGGAAATATCCATAATATAGTCGGTAAAAAGGTCCGTGTCGGTGAATATGAGTTTATTGGAATGAACCATATTTTAGACCATCCTTTCGGGTGCAAGGACAGGGTTGTCACAGAAACGCATTATATTTCGCAGAGGCAGCTAAGCCCTGTCGCCGGTATTTCCAATGAATATGGCTATGACAGGATATATAACTGGCTGGAGTATTCAAGGACAGAACTTCCGCTTATGTGTGATATTCTGAAAGATTTGCCGGAACCAGAAAATCCCAGACAGACAGTCTATGTGATGCACATGCCTCCTGCCGGATTGAGACTGGGGCAGCTTTTGTATCAGGATTTGGATATAGGCTCTGTGGATATTTATGATTTTCTGAAAGAGAAACAGCCGCTGCTCTCCTTGCACGGGCATATCCACGAAAGCCCTGATACGGAAAAAGGGAAATGGATAAACCGGATACTTGATACAGCCTGTATTCAGACGGGCCAGACAGAACTTAACGACAACAATATGGTCTATGCGGAGCTTGACCTGCAGGGCAGGGAGTATACGCGGAAAGTTATAAATGTAAAATGACAGGAAAGCGCCAGTGATGGTGCTTTTTTGTTACCCGGAAATGAGGTGGAACATGGAGAACCAAAAACAGTCAGACACGATCCAGATCGGGAACACGACATTTTATGTAACCGCAACTTTTTCTGGAACGGTCCAGTTGCAGCATTTGATAAAAAGACTGATACAAAAGGAAATTGAGCAGGAAAACAGTGCCGGTTAGCCGAAAAAATAACGCAGCAAATGGCTGAAAAGAGTTTGGAAACATGGTATAATCATAGAGTACAGAGTAGTTTGTTTGCTGTTGGAAAGGAGCAGAAATGTTAAAACAGCAGACAAAACTTCCAGTTAGATTATATGCACGTTTATCCAAAGATGACGGGGATGCTGATAAGGAAAGCAACAGCATTACCAATCAGTTGCAGATGTTAAGGTATCACGCAAAGGAAAAAGGCTTTGAAGTGATCGGTGAATATGTGGACGACGGAATTTCCGGGACTACCTTCGACCGGCCAGACCTGAACCGTATGATTAAGGATGCTATGGACGATACAAGGCCAACCGGTATCATGGTTAAGGATATGTCGCGTTTCGGGCGAAACAATGCCATGTTCATGTACTATGTGGAAGAAATCTTCCCCAACAATGACATTTTGTTTATTGCCCTGAATGACGATGTTGACACAAGATTCGATGAAAACGAAATGATGCCGTTCAAATCCATTATGAATGAGTATTATGCCCGTGACACATCAAAGAAAATCCGAAGCGTCAAGAAAACAATGGCTTTGAATGGCGGGTTTTGCGGTTCCTTTGCCCCATATGGTTATATGGTCGATCCAAAGAACAAACGTCAGTTACTGGTTGACTCGGAAACAGCGCCCACCGTCAAGCGTATTTTTGAATTATCGAAGCAAGGAAACAGTGTACATCAGATTGCGAGGGCACTATGTGAGGATGGAATCTTAATCCCGCGAGCGTACAGGGCAATGAAGAACGGAACACTGGACACAAGCACCGGATTCAAGTTCCCGACAGACTGGGTAGGAAAAAATGTAAAAATGATTTTGGAGAATCAAGTGTACCTGGGTCACATGGTATCCCATAAAACACAGACAAAATCATTTAAGAACAAAAAGCTGGTATCTGTTCCTAAAGAGGAATGGATCATAGTACGAAATACCCATGAGGCGATTGTGGACGAGGAAACCTTTGAACTGGTACAGAAATTTATCAGCGTGAAGAAACGGCCTAATATGTTTGTGGGACTTGTGAAATGCCCGGATTGTGGCCGCAATATGGCGTTCTCTAATCCAAATGGAAAAGAGCCTCGCTTTCGTTGCCGAACCTATGCAAGAAATAGCAATCTTTGTACGACACACGCAATTTCGTATGACGCATTACAGCAGATTGTTATGGGCGATATTCAGAAACATATTAAGAGTATGGAGGCTTTGGGCGATCAGTTCATCGAAGAAATGCACGAATTGAGCGAAAAGGGTGGCGGCCAGAAAATCAAGCAATTCAGGAAGGAACTGGAAATAGCCGAAAACGGATTGAGGAAATTGACAGTGTAATTATGAAACTCTTTGAGCAGAATGCTTTGGGGAAGATTTCAGATGAACGTTTCGAGAAAATGTCGTCGGCTTATGAGAACGAGCAGAAAGAGCTCACCCAAAAGAGAGATGACTTGAAAGCGAGGATCATAGCCGAGGAAAAGAAAACTCAGAGCACCAATCAATTTCTGGAAACCATACGCAAGTATGAAACTGTAACAGAGCTGAACCGTTCTATGCTGGTGGAACTGATTGATAGCATTTATGTGTATCAGGCAGAGGGAACAGGCAAAGAACGCAGGCAAAAAGTAGAAATTAACTATCGTTTTCTTGCGGGGTCTCAATGTGGCATTGCCTGATGGAAACGGGCGTACAGGCCGTTTGATGCTGAACCAGATGCTGCTGAATGGAGGTTTGCTGCCAATCACATTCAGCGATCAGTCAAAATACCGACAGGCGTTCCGGCGTTATGAACGAAATCAGGATCTTTCGCTGATGGTCTACTTAATCTGCAAAGGACAGAAAGAAGCAATTAAGAATATTGAAAAGCTGTGTTCAAAAAGGGAAAAATCAAGAAACAGGCAAATGTGAAGAAAGATCCCATCGCAAAGTAATTACAACTGAATAGGTTATTAATTGTTTCATTTCCTGAAATAGAAGGAAAAGGAGAAAAACAATATGAAGTTTAAAGGAATTGAATTAAAAGAAGGTAGAGACAGTGAAGCAGAATTATTAGTTAATGTAGAAGTCATTGGAGATTTTGATGAAGACGAACTGGAAGAAAAAATGGAAGAACTTGAGGACGAATTATACGACATTATCGACTGTGATAACCATGATGTATATGTAGAAACAGTGGATGATAACTTATTACAGGTTAGATGCAATGATATTACATTTGATAAAAAAGGAATAGATCTAATTACAATTATTTATAATGATATTGTTGCGGCTGCTTTAAATAATATAAAAATAACTATCGGTGTTCATGTAGACGGAGAAAAATGGTTTAAGAGAGATGATGGCAGTGAATATAATGAGGACATTTTTGCTTTGGATGAGTTCCTGGCAAATGTAGAATGTTAAACTTAGATTCTTGTTTTACAGAAAGGGGGCGGCATCTGCCGCCCCATCCTGTTTACTTCCTGTGTTCTTCCGGCAATTCAGAGTCCTTACGTTTTTCCAAATACTTTTTTAAAACCAGATCGATGTACTGGCTGACCGAGCGGTCATCCTCTTCGGCAAGACGTCGAATTTCAGCGAGAATGTCAGAACTCAGGGTGATACTTACTTTTTCTTTTAACGGCTTCATAGGCTGCTCCTTTCCTACTGTAAATAGTGTTTTCTTGTATGTGGCGTGGGATTGCCATATAATGACTTTATAGCAGAAAGAATGGATACTACAATTCCGAATTTCCCATTACATACTAATTTTGAAATTATATGTTTTGGCAATAAAGACCGCCATACTGACTCATAATAAACTGCGCAAGTTTAGCGTTTGGCGTTGTAATGTTTACCGGATATTGAAGTCTTTTTTCATAATTCCACATAGCTTAACATTTCCCTCCTTCCCACGGCCACGGCTGCATAACCCATTCCCAGGAGTCATTCTGTGCTTCATTTGCCGTGTCTACCGTTAATGGCCCGTAATATTTTGCAAATTCACAAAGGGCTTCTTTACGTTTTTTAACGTTCTCTTCATAGTATTCGATCGCTTTCTGGTCGCATGGATGGGTATCCAGATAGAGTAAAATGTCATTTACAGCAAAGCTTACTTCATTAATATGCTGAAGCAACTGAGCACGGGAACGCGTTGGCCGTTCTGCGCATGTTTCTCTGTGGCCAGGTTCTGCTTTTTCCATGCGCGGCATAGGTTTCGCGTTTTCCTGTCCGCATCCACAGGAGTTTTTGTGGGGCGGGCGGCGCATTTCCGGCTGCTGCATTGACCGTCCATAAGGATTCATCATCTGATTTTGTCGATTTTGGGAGCACATACAGCGATTCATCATTTGCACCTCCTTCCACAGAATGGCAGGCACAGTTCAGGAAAAATAGTTCCTACCTGCAAAGCCTTTTTGAGTTCAAAGGTTTTATCAAACTCCTGCCAGGGGACATATCCCATGCCAAGAGGTGCATGTTTACAATATCTATCCTTACAGGAATCTGAGCAGTTGTTTTTGTATTCTTGCATAAGAAATCCTTTCTATAGCATTTTTAAGCATTTTTCAATATTATTTTATGAGAAAAGATGGATTTGGTGCAAGATTGCCGTTTGGCCTTCAGATTTCAAAAAGAGTGGAACCGACGCGGAAGACTTCTTGTAAGACTGTAAGAATTGTTCCAGTATAAGCGGTTCACTTTTCGAAAGAAATGTGTTATGATGGCTTACAGGAAAATGTGAATGTATAAAAACAGGAGTCTTGAATATGAGTCAAACAAAAAAAAGAACCCGGAAGAAAAAAGTAAGGCAGGAACAGAGGTATTATGATTATAATCTGCTGGCATGTGTTATCTTACTTACTTGCTTTGGGCTGATTATGTTGTATAGTACCAGCGCTTACCGGGCACAGATAGATTTTGGCAATGATATGTATTATTTTAGCAAACAGACGGCAATCAGTGCAGTCTGTCTGATAGGCTTGTTGATCGGATCGCAGATAGATTATCACTGGTATGCAAAACTGGCAGCGCCAGTTTATGTTATTGCAAATATCCTGTTGGCTGCTACGAAATTTATTGGCAGAAATATTAATGGGGCGACCAGATGGATTTATCTGGGGCCTGTTTCTTTTCAGCCGGCGGAGCTTGGAAAGCTCGCAATCATTCTTTTCCTTCCGGTAGTCATTGTGAAGATGGGAAAGAATATGAAGGGATGGAAAGCGCCTGCAATCGTTCTGGCACTGGGAGGTATCACATCTTTGCTTACTTATACATGCACGGATAATCTGAGCACAGGAATTATCATTGCAGGAATTACTTGCATATTGATTGTGGTGACGCATCCAAAGGCGCAGAGGTTCGTGATTCCTGGAATTGCGGCTATTGCAGCGCTGGTCGTCGCTGTGCGCAGCTTTGTTTCTTCTATGGGCGTATCTGACAATTTCCGGTTTAACCGTATTCTGGTATGGATGGACCCGGAAGCATATTCTTCCAACGGAGGATACCAGATTATGCAGGCCCTTTATGCCATAGGTTCGGGAGGATTTTTTGGAAAGGGACTTGGAAACAGCGCGCAGAAACTGGAAGCAGTACCGGAGGCGCAGAACGATATGATTTTTTCTATCGTTTGCGAAGAATTAGGGGTGTTCGGTGCGGCGTTATTGACTCTGATGTTTCTTTTTCTGCTGTACAGGCTTTTGTTTATTTCGGAAAATGCCCCTGATTTGCTGGGATCGCTGATTACAACCGGAATCTTTGGACATATTGCGCTTCAGGTCGTGCTGAATATCGCAGTTGTCATTAATCTGATTCCCACGACGGGAATTACGCTTCCATTTGTTAGTTATGGAGGCACATCCATTCTGTTTTTGATGGCGGAAATGACACTGGCATTAAGTGTTTCCAGACAGATTAAGTTCCAGAAAATAGAAGGTACGTCGCGCGCCAGGGGAAAGAAAAGAATGCGGCCGTCTGAGTTGACAAACCGGTCAATGTAACATAGAATAGTTAGGAATTTGGGAAGGCGCAGCTATGTACAGAAAGAGAAAGGACAAGGAAAATGAAGAGAAATCTCGGAAAAACAGGATTTATTTGTGCGGTTTTTTGTGCAGTATTCTTTGCAATATCCGGTATAAAAACGGATGCGGCGTCCCAGCCGGTGAAAATCACATCTGCCAAAATCGTATCTGATAAGACGGTAATCCGTGCAAAGGTAAAAAGAAAGGTTTCCAGCAGCGACGATTCTTATTATCTGGTGAAAGTCAACGGACTCAATCATAAGCCGGTAAATATTCTTGCAGAGACGAAAAAAGGTTCCAGGCTGACATTCAAACTGAATCTGGACGACAAAGCGAATATAATATCCAAGTTTGGCATCGCAGTAAAGGATGGGAAAAAGTTAAAGCTGGTCAGCGATACCAAATATGTGAAAAATCCCAGGGCAGCAGCATCCAATACAATGGAGTATACACTTCCGGCATCCAAAAAGGGGATTCATTGGGGAGCAGATACGAATCTGGATGCGAAACATACGCTGGTGAATATGAATCTTAACGATCTGATTGGCACCAGAGAGAACGGGGAGCCATACGTTTATAATGGAAAAACTTATTATTTTACAAACGAAAGACAGGCGGATGTAAAGAGATTTGTTACAAGAGGCGTCTGTGTGACGATGGTCGTGTATATGACATGGAGCGATGAGAATAAATATCTGATTTATCCAACGGGGAGACAGAAAAGAGAGCACTGGTATATGTTGAATACGTCGACTGCGAAAGCACGGGAGACGCTGGAGGCTGCTTTCTGTTATCTTGGTGAAAAGTTTAGCAGACCAGAATATCTGGTGTCAAACTGGGTGCTTGGAAACGAAGTAAATTCCCAGTATTTTTGGAATCATGCAGGAAATCTTTCTTTTAAAAAATATGTAAAAGCGTATGTCCAGGCGTTTAAAATGCTCAGTGACGGAGTACAGTCCTCATGGTCAAACGCGAGAGTATTTGTACCGCTGGACAATGCTTGGAATATTCCGGTATCGGAAGTGGGATGGAATGGAAAGACGTTTTTGACAGAGTTTGCGAAAGCGTTAAAAACAGAGTGTTCCGATACGAAATGGAATCTTGCTTACCACGCTTATTCTTATCCATTGACGGAAGCGCCGTATAAGAAAAATCAGTATGTAACAAAAAGTGCGGACTCTCCATACATCACACCTCAGAATCTGAAATATCTGACCAATTATATTAAGAAGAAATACGGCTCTTCCACCAGAATTATCCTGGCGGAACAGGGATATATGGCCTCTATGGGAGAGAAAGCACAGGCAGCCTCCATTTTGTATTCTTATTATATGGCAGAATTTGATCCAATGGTGGATGCCTATCTTATGCGCTGCGAATATGACGATGCCTGGGAGGTATCGCAGGGATATGCGATGGGATTGTCAGATTCGAAAGGGAAAAGGCGTGAGGCTTATAAAATTTTTAAATATATGGATTCCACAAAATCAACTGCTTATGCCAAAAGATATTTAAAGACGGTCGGAGCATCCAGTTGGAAAAAAATTATTCCGGGATACAAAGCATCACGGTTTAAATAAGAATTTAAGATAAGGAGAATAGAGAAAATGAATAAAATCAGAACAAGGTTTGCACCCAGTCCGACAGGCAGGATGCACGTAGGAAATTTAAGGACTGCATTGTATGCTTATCTGATTGCGAAGCATGAGGAAGGAGATTTTATCCTGCGCATTGAAGATACCGATCAGGAGCGCTATGTAGAGGGAGCGGTAGATATTATTTATCATACCTTAAAAGAGACGGGACTGGTTCATGACGAGGGGCCGGATTTGGACGGCGGCGTAGGACCTTATGTGCAGAGCGAACGTCAGGCGAAGGGGATTTATCTGGAATATGCGAAAAAACTCATTGAAAAGGGAGAAGCATATTATTGTTTCTGTGATAAAGAACGTTTGGAATCCTTAAAACAGGATGTAGCGGGCAAAGAGATCGTGATGTATGATAAGCATTGCCTGCATCTTTCGAAAGACGAAATCGAGGCGAATCTGGCGGAAGGAAAGCCTTATGTCATCCGGCAGAATACGCCGAATGAAGGAACAACAAAATTTGTGGATGAAATTTACGGAGAGATCGAAGTACCGAATGCTGAGCTGGATGATATGATTCTGATTAAGTCCGACGGCTATCCCACCTATAATTTCGCCAATGTGGTAGACGATCATCTGATGGGAATTACCCATGTGGTTCGCGGAAATGAATATTTGTCCTCCGCACCGAAATACAATCGTCTGTATGAGGCGTTTGGCTGGGAGGTTCCGGTTTACGTGCATTGTCCGTTGATTACAAATGAGGAGCATCAGAAGCTGAGCAAAAGAAGCGGCCATTCTTCCTATGAAGATCTGATTGAGCAGGGATTTGTGACAGAGGCAGTCGTCAATTATGTAGCGCTTCTGGGATGGTGCCCGCAGGATAATCAGGAGATTTTCAGTCTGGACGAGCTGGTGAAAGCGTTTAATTACCGCCATATGAGCAAGTCTCCGGCAGTTTTTGACATGGTAAAGCTGAGATGGATGAACAGCGAATATATCAAAGCCATGGATTTTGATAAATTCTGTGAGAGAGCGCTTCCTTATATCAGAGACGCCGTTCATGCAGATTATGATTTGAAAAAAATTGCGGCGATGGTAAAGACACGGATCGAGGTATTTCCGGATATTCCTGCAATGGTCGATTTCTTCGAGGCCGTACCGGAGTACGATGTTTCCATGTATACACATAAGAAGATGAAAACAAACGCGGAAAAATCTCTGGAATTGTTAAAAGAGGTTCTTCCTCTGCTGGAAGCACAGAAGGATTTCAGCAATGACGCATTGTTTGAAACACTGGTATCGTATGGAAAGGAAAAAGGCTATAAGACAGGCTATATCATGTGGCCGATCCGTACTGCGGTATCTGGAAAACAGACGACGCCAGCGGGAGCTACGGAAATCATGGATGTCATCGGAAAAGAGGAGTCTGTCAGAAGAATTCAGGCAGCGATTGAAAAATTAAGCGCGGTTATCGAATAATATGAGTCTGAGTGAAGAACAATCAAGGGCGGTCGCCCATGCCGAAGGGCCCTGCATTTGTCTGGCGGGGCCTGGTTCCGGCAAAACTACCGTTATTACACAGAGAGTGAAATATTTGATTGAAAAGAGGGGAATCGCACCGGAGGCGATTCTGGTGATTACCTTTACAAAAGCCGCAGCGGTTGAAATGAAAGAGCGGTTTGAGCGGCTGATGGGAGGAAGGCGTCTGCCAGTCACGTTTGGAACTTTCCATTCCATTTTTTTTGGCATTTTGAGACATGCTTATCATTATACAGCGGCAAATATTCTGCGGGAAGAACAGAAGTACCAGTTCCTGAAAGAGATCATTAACCGGATGAATCTGGAGATAGAGGATGAAGCCGAATTCTTATCTGGTATCATTGCAGAGATCAGCAGCGTGAAAAATGACAGGATTTCGTTGGAGCATTACTATTCGGCAAACTGCTCCGAGGAGGTTTTTCGGGAAATCTTTGAGAAATATCAGCAAAGGCTGATCAATGCCAGACTACTGGACTTCGATGATATGCTGGTCTATACCTATGAGCTTTTGAAAGAGAGAAAAGATATTCGGAAAGGCTGGCAGAAACGTTTTCCGTTTATTCTGATTGATGAATTTCAGGATATTAATCAGATTCAGTACGATATTGTGCGTTTTCTGGCGGAGCCGGAGAACCATCTGTTTGTCGTAGGGGATGATGACCAGTCGATTTACCGGTTTCGTGGAGCCAGACCGGAGATTATGCTGAATTTTGGAAAAGATTATCCGGATGCGAAACTGATGAAGCTGCAAGTCAATTACCGTTCGACCGAAAACATTATCAAAGGCGCCGGGCGTGTGATCGCCAATAATTCTATGCGTTACCCGAAAGAAATACATGGAGTAAAAGAGGCGGGCGAAAAAATCGAAGTGCATGGATTTGTCACACAAAACCAGGAAAATACATGGCTGGTGAACAAGGTAAAAGAATATCTGGAAGGCGGATACCAACCGGAGAATATTGCAGTGCTGTTTCGGACGAATACCGGGGCGAGACTGGCGGTTCAAAAATTTATGGAATATAATGTTCCTTTCCGTATGCGTGATCTTATGCCAAACATTTATGAACACTGGATTGCCAGAGATCTTATTTCTTATATAAAAATCGCACAGGGAAGCCGGGAACGAAAAGAGTTTTTGAGAATTATCAATCGCCCGAAGCGTTATGTGAGCCGGGAATGTCTGGATGGCATGGAGATTTCTTTTGAAAATCTGAGGGCCTGTTATTCCGATAAGGACTGGATGACAGAGCGCATCGACAAGCTGGAGTATGATTTGCGGTTGATAAAAAATATGACTCCCTATGCGGCAATCAATTTTATCCGGCATGGAATCGGCTATGAGGAATATCTGACAGAATACGCCAGATACCGGCGCATGAAACCGGAAGAGCTTTTTGACGTGTTAAACGAGCTTCAGGAGACAGCGAAAAACTTTCGGACGTTTGATGCCTGGTTTCAGCATATGGAAGAGTATGCAGAGACCCTGAGGCTCCAGTCAAAAGAAGAACAGCAGGAGAAACAGGCGGTAATTTTTACAACGCTGCACAGCGCTAAGGGACTGGAATTTCCCATCGTTTTTCTTGTGGATGTCAATGAGGGGAATATGCCGCATCGCAAGGCCATTCTGGATGTAGACATACAGGAAGAGCGCAGGATGTTTTATGTGGGAATGACCAGAGCCAGAGAGCATTTACATATCTATTATGCCAAAGAAAAATATGGGAAGGCGCTGCATCCGTCCCGGTTCCTGGAAGAATTAAAGAATCATGGAAGCAGAAAATAAAAACAGCAGGTTCTCCCTGTTACCCGCAGAATTTCGGGGATGACAGGGAGAACCTGCTGTTTTTCGGGGGGAGTATACTGTTTAGTCCAGCTCATCCTCTCCCACAAGCTCATCAAACTCCTGGCTGTCCAACAGCTCATCGAAAGCATCTGCAACGATTTCATACTCGTCGTCATCTTCGATGTTATCCAGCTCTGGTACGCCGTCTTTTTCCGTAAAACGGTAGAGGAAGACTTCACCGTCTTCATTTTCACCGTTTTCGTTCAATGGCAGAAGCGCGATATATTCCTTGTCGCCTGCCGGGAAAATGCCCAGAATTCCACATTCCAGAACAGTATCATCATCCAGTGTCAGTGTTACGGTAGCTCCGCCGTCTATGGGATTGCAGTCGCTGCCGCAGCCGCTGCAATCGCCGTTGCATCCATTTTCAAATTCGCTCATATGAAATACCTCACTATTTTTTTTATTCGCATCCTATAATAATGTATCAGATAGATCGTAAGATTGCAAGCGATTTATGAGAATAGTTCTACCAATCAGTAAAAAATTGTGATATACTAATTTTAATAATGCGAAAATGGGGCAGATATGGAGGACATTGGCATGAAACTTATTTCCTGGAATGTGAATGGGCTGCGCGCCTGTGTACAAAAAGGATTCTTGGATTTTTTTAAGGAAGTAGATGCAGATATTTTCTGTATTCAGGAAAGTAAACTCCAGGAAGGGCAGATTAAACTGGAGCTGGAGGGGTATCATCAGTACTGGAATTATGCGGTGAAAAAAGGTTATTCCGGAACCGCTGTTTTTGCGAAAAAGGAACCGCTGCATGTTACCTGCGGAATGGGAATAGAAATGCACGACCAGGAGGGACGTGTGATTACTCTGGAATACCCACAGTTTTATCTGGTTACGGTTTATACGCCGAATTCTCAGAATGAACTGGCGCGTCTTGATTACCGGATGCAGTGGGAAACGGATTTTCTGGCATATCTGAAAGGGCTTGAACAGAAAAAGCCGGTAATTTTCTGTGGAGATCTGAATGTGGCACATCAGGAAATCGATTTAAAGAATCCAAAGACCAATCGGAAAAACGCTGGATTTACGGATGAGGAACGACAGAAATTTACGGAACTGACGCAGGCCGGATTTATCGATACTTTCCGCTATTTTTATCCGGATCAGAAGGGAATCTATTCCTGGTGGTCTTACCGGTTCCGGGCAAGGGAAAAAAATGCCGGGTGGCGGATTGATTATTTCTGTGTGTCGGAAAGCCTGAAAGATAAGCTGCTGGATGCGAAGATTCACACCGAAATTACAGGTTCCGATCATTGTCCGGTGGAACTGACGATCGAAATGGAAGCCTGACGGAAAGAAACGCTGTTTTAGATAAAGGGACTGACTATGAATCTTCTAACAATCGAAAAATTAACAAAAGTATATACAGAACGAAGGGTTTTTGACGGGGCGGATTTTTCTATCAATGAAGGAGAAAAAATCGGGGTAATCGGCGTCAATGGAACAGGAAAGACGACGCTTCTGCGGATAGCTGCCGGAATGGAGGAACCGGACGAAGGGCGTGTGACAAAAGGCAGGCAGGTGGTGATTCGTTTTCTGATGCAGAATCCTGTTTTTGAGCCGGAAAGCACTGTGCTGGATGCTGCTTTAAGAGGGAACCGGACGAAACAGAATGAGTGGACGGCAGAAAGTGATGCCAAATCTATGTTGAACAGGCTGAAAATCACGGATTTTGAACAGAAGGTAAAGGAACTTTCCGGCGGCCAGCGGAAACGGGTCGCCCTTGTAAATGCCCTTTTGCTTCCGGCGGATATTCTGATTCTGGACGAGCCGACCAACCATCTGGATCATGAGATGGCGGACTGGCTGGAGGAGTTTTTGATTCGTTACCGGGGGGCGGTTCTGATGGTGACACATGACCGGTATTTTCTGGATCGGGTATCCAACAGAATCGTGGAGATCGATAAAGGGAAAATTTACAATTATCCGGGAAATTATTCTGAGTTCGTGCGCCTGAAAGAAGCCAGGCAGAACATGGAGACCGCATCAGAGAGGAAACGTCAAAGTATCCTCCGGTCAGAACTGGAATGGCTGGCGAGGGGAGCCAGAGCCAGAGCCACGAAGCAGAAAGCACATATTGCGAGAATTGAGGATTTAAAAGAGCAAAAAGCGCCAGTTCAGGACGCGTCTGTAGAGATGAGCTCCATTTCCACACGCATGGGAAAAAAGACCATAGAGCTTCGGGACATATGCAAATCCTATGGGAATAAAGTCCTGATCCGGGATTTTGGCTACATTTTTCTAAAAGGGGAACGTATCGGGATTATCGGTGGGAATGGATGTGGAAAGAGCACGCTTCTGAAAATCATGGTCGGGCAGACAGAGCCGGATACCGGAACGATTGAGATCGGGCAGACCGTGAAGATTGGATATTTTTCCCAGGAGAGTGAAGAGCTCGACGATGCGGTGCGGGTCATTGATTTTATTAAAGAGGCCGGGGAATATGTGACGACTTTAGAAGGAACGATTACGGCGGCTCAGATGCTGGAACGTTTTCTGTTTGACGGCTCCATGCAGTGGAGTCTGATCGGGAAGCTTTCGGGTGGTGAAAAACGCAGGCTGCATCTTTTGCGTGTGCTGATGGAGGCGCCGAATGTGTTGATTCTCGATGAGCCGACGAATGATCTGGATATCCGGACTCTGACGATTCTGGAGGATTACCTGGATTCCTTTGACGGTATTATTATCACCGTATCTCATGACCGGTATTTCCTTGACCGCATCGTGACGAGAATCTTTGCATATGAAGAGAATGGAAAGTTGCAGCAGTATGAGGGAAACTATTCTGATTATCTGCTTGCATATGAAAGGCGTCATCCCAAAGAGGAGAAACAGGCACAGGGTGTGCTGAAAAAGGAAAAAGGCCAGCGGGTCCGGGAGAAAAAGCTCAAATTCAGCTATAAGGAAGAACAGGAATTTTCAGTTATTGATGATGAGATTGAAGCTTTAGAGCAGACACTGGCAGCAATAGAGGAGCAGATGGAGGAGTCCGCCAGCAGTTACAGCCGTCTTGGTGAGCTGATGGAAGAAAAGACAAGAACAGAGGCGCTTCTGGAAGAGAAAATGGAGCGGTGGGAGTATTTAAACGATTTGGCGCTTCGCATCGAACAGGAAAGGACGGGAAATTGACTTGAGGAAAGGTACGTTGGAGAAAATCCGGGAGAAAGACTGTAAGACGCTGGGAAAGTTTGGGGCGGTAAAAGAAAAGGATGGCGTCATATTTCAGGTTGCACTTGAAGAGCCGGAGGAAGCGGCGCTTCTTCTGTATCAGCGGGGAACGGATACCATTGTCCGTGAGATTCCATTGAAAGACAAACGAATAGTAGGAAATGTATACGCTGTGAAGCTTCTGAATCTGGATGGGGAGCAATACGAATACAATTATCGAATCGGAACAAAAGTGGTGCAGGATACTTATGCCGGTATCATCCGGGGCAGAGATAAATTCGGAGAGCCGGTGGCGAACGGGGACGGACATCAGATTCGGTGTGGGTTTGATTTTAAGGCTTATGACTGGAAGGATGACGCGCCGCCCTGCATTCCCTATGAGGATGCGGTGATGTACGGGCTTCATGTCCGCGGATTCACCATGCAGGCAAATTCAAAAGTCCGTCATAAGGGAACCTTCCGCGGCGTTGCGGAAAAAGCGGAATATTTGAAAAATCTGGGAATCAATCAGGTAAAGCTGATGCCTGCTTACGAGTTTGATGAGATCGTAAAACTCTATAACGGGATGAACAGGAACTATCAGGCGCCGCCGGAAGAACAGCGCGAAAAGCTGAACTTCTGGGGGTATGAAAAAGGCTGGTACTTTGCGCCAAAAGCCTCTTATGCAGCGGGAAATGATCCGGTAAAAGAGATGAAGGATATGGTGCGCACACTGCATCAGAATGGAATTGAAGTATTGATGGAGTTCTATTTTTCCAGAGATGTGGATTTTCGGACGGCGGCAGATTGTCTCGGACATTGGGCTTCGGAATATCATATAGACGGCTTCCATATCATAGGGAATGATGAGCTGGCGAAAATGCTGGCAAAAGATCCGGTGTTTACCGGAGTAAAACTTTTAGGATCTTATTTTCCGGCAGAAGAGATTTATGCAAGGAACAAAGTTCTTCGTAACAGGAATCTTGGAGAATATCATGCAGGATTTCAGGAAGACGCGCGGGGACTGCTGAAAGGCGATCAGAATCAGGTCAGTGCGTTTACTTTCAGAATTCGCAGAAACCCGGCATATACCGGCGTGATTAATTATATGGCGGGCCATGATGGATTCACGATGATGGATATGGTCTCTTATAGTGAAAAGCATAATGAAGAAAACGGGGAACAGAACCATGACGGTCCGGACCGGAACCAGAGCTGGAACTGCGGGATAGAGGGGCCGACCAGAAAGAAAAAAATAACAGAACTTCGATACAGGCAGCTCAGAAACGCATTTCTCATGCTGCTTCTGGCAGCGGGAACACCTATGATTCAGGCAGGAGATGAATTCGGAAATTCACAGGGAGGAAACAACAACCCCTACTGTCTGGATAACGAGACTTCCTGGACAGATTGGAAAGCAGCCAGGAAAAATGAAGGTCTGACAGCATTCGTGCGGGAGTTGATCGCTTTTCGAAAACGTCACAGAATCCTGCATATGCCAAAGGAGTTGCGAATGATGGATACTCTGTCGTGCGGCTATCCGGATATTTCTTTTCACGGCAATCGTGCATGGTACGGAGAATTTGACAATGGCAACAGGGAAATTGGAATCATGTACTGCGGCGCTTATGCCGGAGAGGATGAATTCATTTATGTGGCGTATAATCTGCATTGGAAAGAAAAAGAATTTGCTCTTCCGAATCTTCCGGAGGGGATGCGCTGGCATGTGGCGATCGACAGCTCCTGTGGTATCTATCCGCAGGGAGAAGAACCCCTCTGTGCCAGTGAAAAGATGTTTTCCGTGCCGGAGCGAACCATCAAAGTTTTAATCGGAAGAAGGTAAAGGTCAAATGTTAAAAAAGGCAATCGGTCATTTCAGGACGATAACGAAGCATAAAATCCTGGTCATGAAGGGATGTTTTCGTATCGGTCTTTACAGACAGGGACTTCTGCATGACCTGTCAAAGTATTCACCTGCGGAGTTTCTGGTGGGATGCCGTTATTATCAGGGAGACAGAAGCCCCAATAACGCAGAGCGGGAGGATTATGGTTATTCCAGCGCATGGCTTCACCATAAGGGAAGAAACAGGCATCATTTTGAATATTGGACGGATTATAGTCTGGAACAGAACGCAGTACCGATGGCAGGCGTGAGGATGCCAAGAAAGTATGTGGCGGAGATGCTGATGGATCGAATTGCGGCATCCAAAGTATACAATGGAAAAGCTTATACGGATCAGGATCCGCTGAAATATTATTTAAGAGGAAAAAATCACTATATGATGCACCCGCAGACGGCGAAGGAGCTGGAAGGTCTGCTGCGGATTTTGGATAAGCGGGGGGAAAAGGAGCTTTTCAGATTTGTGAAAACCCGGTATTTAAAGAAAATACATTAGAAGAAAAGGGCAGGTCATCTGCATGGCGTTATACCATACAGACGGCCTGCTGTTTTTTCATTCCGGATAGATCAGACGATCGTCTGAAATATCAATAAGTACATCATTTAAAAATTTCTGTGCCAGATAGTTTGCCATAGGCAGGTTCATATCCAGATAATTTCCACAGTCCTTTGGCGAGGCGCCTGGAACTTCATCCGAAAAGTTTTGGATGAACAGGAACATTTCTGTGAGAAGCGGCACGATATCATGAGAAGTGTAATCTCCTGCAAGCAGCAGATAAAACCCTGTGCGGCAGCCCATCGGACCGAAATAGAGAATGCGGCTGCCGAACTCTTTGTGATTTCTGAGGAAGGTAGCCGCCAGGTGTTCGATGGTGTGCATCTCGGCGGTATTCATGACAGGTTCCTCATTTGGTGAAGTCATGCGGATGTCAAAGGTGGTGATCGTTTCTGCACCGATGTGATCCTTTCGTGATACGTAAATACCGGGCTGAAGCTTGATGTGGTCTATGGTAAAGCTTGCAATTTTCTCCATAGCTGATTCTCCTTTTTGATCTTTTTTGTCTGGTTGTAACTGTTCAGTACCTTCACAGTCACGATGCAAAAATCCATGAAAATCGTCTTTGACGATGGGATTTTTGCACTCTTGAATCATGTTTTCACGGTCTCAGCAACAAGTGCTTCGACCTGCTCTGAATAGTTACATCTGGTTACAGTATACCGATAAATTGCGGGAAGTTCAACCGTATAATTGACTTTCTACAGGGCAGGTGATAGAATAAGACTAATTTGAGCGGCGAAACGGAGGAGATTACGGATATGATAAATAATAAAAAGGTACTGTTCAGCGGGATGCAGGCAACAGGGAATCTGACGCTTGGAAATTATCTGGGAGCGCTGAAAAACTGGCTGACGCTGAGTGATGAATATGAGTGTTTTTACAGTGTGGTAGATCTGCATTCTATCACGGTTCGCCAGAATCCTGCGGAACTCAGGAAAAGAGCGAGAGCCCTTTTGACTCTATATATTGCAGCGGGACTTGACCCGGAGAAGAACTGCATTTACTATCAGTCACATGTTTCAGGACATGCGGAACTGTCCTGGATTCTGAATTGCTTCACATATATGGGCGAACTGAACCGTATGACACAGTTCAAAGATAAATCGTCGAAGCACGCAGATAATATCAATGCGGGGCTGTTTACCTACCCGGTTCTGATGGCGTCTGATATTCTGCTTTATCAGGCGGATGTCGTTCCGGTCGGAATTGACCAGATGCAGCATCTGGAGCTTACCAGGGACATTGCCCAGAGATTTAATAATATTTACGGTGATGTGTTTACGGTTCCCGAAGCCTATATCGGAAAGACGGGGGCGAAGATCATGAGTCTTCAGGACCCGTCAAAGAAAATGTCCAAATCAGATGAGAACCCGAATGCCAGCATTTACCTGATGGATGATCCGGATACGATTATGAGAAAGTGCAAACGTGCCGTTACGGATTCCGAAGCGCAGATTTTATATCGTGACGAACAGCCAGGAATTAAGAATCTGATTGATATTTATTCTGCCTGCACTGGAAAAACGCCGGAGGATACGGTAAAAGAGTTTGACGGGAAAGGATACGGCGAACTGAAAATGGCAGTAGGAGAAGCTGTGGTATCGGTTCTGAAACCAATTCAGGATAGAATGGCGGAGCTTGAGAAAGACAAAGCCTATATTGATTCTGTGATTAAAAACAATGCGGAAAAAGCAAACTATTACGCTGCCAGGACCTTGCGGAAGGTGCAGCGTAAGGTAGGATTTCCAGATAGAATAAGATAGAAACAATCCTTAAAGAATCCATTCCATATCCGGCGGGAGAGGAGCCGTAAAGCTCATTTCTTTTCCGGTGATTGGATGAAGGAACTGAAGATGATGGGAATGCAGCGCCTGGCGCTGCATTCTCTTTTGCTGTTCGGGATAATCGGCGCAGTACAGGAAATCGCCGATCAAAGGATGTCCCAGGTACTTCATATGAACGCGAATCTGGTGCGTACGCCCTGTCTCCAGTTTCAGACGGACAAGAGAACAGTTATCTTTGAAAGCTTCTCTTTGAAAATGAGTGATGGCCTGTTCGCCGCATGAAAAATCTACGCACCGCTCAATGGCGGAACCATTCTTCCTGGAGATCGGAGCGTCTATGACGCCGGATACCGGAAGAAGACCTGACGCAATCGCCAGATATTCCCGGTGGATTTCACGGTTCGCAGCCATTTTGGAGAGAAGGGCGGCGCTGTACATATGCTTTGCAAGAATCAGAAGGCCGGTCGTATCCCGGTCAAGCCGATTGATGCAGCGGTATACGAAAGGGATTCCCTGAGCGTAAAAATACCAGGAAATGCCGTTTGCGAGAGTATTTTCATAATTGTTCACGGAGGGATGAATCGGAGTATCCGCCGGTTTGTTGAGAATCATCAGGTCCGCATCCTCATAAACAATAGAAAGAGGCATAGGGACCGGAACGATGTTTTCCGAAGATTTTTCTTCAAGCAGAGTGACCGTCAGGCGGTCGCCTGGTTTCATACACTGGTTTGCGTAGGCCCAGATACCATTTTTGCAGATACCGTTCTCTGTTTGCTTCAAATGCGTCAGAATATGGCGGGAATATCCTTTTCTCCGAAGAAACTGTTCAATCGTAATGCCGGATGTTTCCGGTGACGCGGTATATGTAAAGACCCGTTTCATAATATTGTGAAAAATCTCCTTTTTTGCTTTTCGAATAACTATACGATATGTGCGGCTTTCTGTCAATGTAAAATTTATCACATTAATACATTATAATTTTAAAGCGATGACAAATTTTGTGATCTATGAAATTTGGCTTTTTTTGTAGTGGAAAATGTTGTATACTATTTAGAACAGAAATAAGACGAAGGAGAAAAGACATGGAAAGAGAAAAGTTTGGGTCCAGGCTGGGATTTATCCTGATTTCTGCAGGATGTGCCATTGGCCTGGGAAATGTATGGAGATTTCCGTATATTACAGGAAAATATGGCGGCGCGGCCTTTGTGCTGCTGTATCTGTTCTTTCTGGTGATTTTAGGACTTCCCATCATGGTTATGGAGTTTGCAGTCGGAAGGGGCAGCCAGAAGAGTGCGGCGCTGTCTTTTGATGTGCTGGAGCCGAAGGGAACGAAATGGCACTGGTACAAATGGGGAGCGATGGCAGGAAATTATCTGCTGATGATGTTTTATACGACGATTGGCGGCTGGATGCTTCTGTATTTTCTGAAAATGGCAGCCGGGAGATTTGAAGGGCTGGATACCGGGCAGGTAGGAGCTGCGTTTGCAGAATTGACAGGACAGCCCTGGCTGATGGCGGGATTTATGATACTGATTGTCATAATTGCTTTTGGAATCTGTGCGAAAGGCCTGAAAAATGGCGTGGAAAAGATTACTAAGGGCATGATGTTATGTCTCTTGTTGCTGATGATCGTGCTTGCAGTACGGTCAGCTCTTTTGCCGGGAGGCGAGAAAGGATTAAGATTCTATTTGTCGCCGGACTTTGGAAAGCTTTTTGAGGCGGGCGCAGGAGAAGTCATCTATGCGGCGATGGGGCAGGCATTTTTTACTTTGAGTCTGGGAATCGGAGCGCTTGCAATTTTTGGAAGCTATATTGGAAAAGAACGGGCGCTTACCGGAGAGGCAGTCAGTGTGACGGTGTTAGATACGCTGGTTGCTTTGATGGCGGGACTTATCATTTTCCCGGCGTGCTTTGCATATGGCGTACAGCCGGACAGTGGTCCAAGCCTGATATTTATTACACTGCCGAATGTATTTAATGCTATGGCGGGTGGAAGAGTCTGGGGAACCTTGTTTTTCCTCTTTATGTCTTTTGCAGCGCTTTCCACGATTATCGCCGTGTTTGAGAACATCATATCTTTTGCTATGGATTTGACCGGATGTTCCAGAAAGAAAGCGGTGATCTACAATTTAATCGCTATTATTCTTCTTTCCATGCCGTGTATTTTGGGCTTTAATCTGTGGAGCGGTTTTGCACCTTTGGGAGAGGGGAGCAATATATTAGACCTGGAAGACTTCATCGTGAGCAATAATTTGCTGCCGCTCGGAAGCCTGGTATATCTTCTGTTCTGTACCAGCAAGTACGGATGGGGTTATGAAAAATTTCTGAGTGAAGCAAACTCAGGAAAAGGAATGAAATTTCCGGTATGGATTCGGGCTTATGTAAAATACATTTTGCCGCTGATTGTAATCGGGATTTTTGTAATGGGTTATTATACAAAGTTTGCAGGATAGAAAAATCACATATTGAATGTTAAGTATCTCAAAAGAACTATTGACAGCATCATTCTGCTATGCTATCATGGATTCATGACAGAAAGGAGTGTGATTTTATGACAGATCATGAGTTGCTGAAGGCCATATCGGATATTGTGCAGACACAGATTGAACCGATAAAAAAGGACGTGCAGGAAGTTAAGAATGACATGCGGTTATTCAGAACGGAAATGCAGTCCATGAAAAATGATTTGCAGATGGTGAAAGATGAGTTGCAGTCAGTAAAAGATGATTTGCAATCGGTGAAGGATGAGTTGCAGTCGGTAAAAGACGATTTGCAATCGGTGAAGGATGAGTTGCAGTCGGTAAAAGACGATTTGCAATCGGTGAAGGATGAGTTACAGTCGGTAAAGGATGAATTACAGATTTTGAAAGAAAGAGTGCAGAAATTAGAAATACGCATGACTTCGCTGGAAGTAACCCTTGAGAATGTGACGAATAAAAATATCATTTTAGTGGCGGAAGGACATCTTGATTTGTCAAGAAAACTGGATGAGGCGTTGCGGGTGGAGAATGAAAAGGAGATTATTGCCATTCGCGTAAACATTCTGGAGAATGAGCTGAAAAAGATGAAAGAGCAATTAAAAGTGACTGCATAACATCATTTTTAAAGTACATAAAACGCACTGTACACGTTGTCAAAGGCGTACGGTGCGTTTTTCTTCCATTCGTTATTTTTTTATCAGCACTTTTTCGATTTCTGCAATATACATGACATGATAATCCTTATTGGGATACCATTTTGTATCCAGCTCCTGATCTGCAAAGCATTCTGGCCGGTATTCCTGAACATAGAGCTTTCGGCACACCAGTACGGTGTCTGCCTCTTCGAAATAAGGGGTTGCATGTTCGTGGGAAACGGTCAGCTCGGATTTGGCGATTTTATCTTCATCTCTGCCGGATACCGAGCCGAGATAGCTGTAAGTTTTCCGGAAAGATTCGTCCAGCACCGAAAGGGAAAAAGTTTCAGCAGCATCTACAAATTCTTTGGTATAACGCTGGGGCCTGAGAACGATAAAAGCTACGTTCTTTCCCCACATTACACCTACCCCGCCCCAGGAAGCGGTCATTGTATTTACTTTTTCCTCTTTTTTAGCAGTCACCAGCAGCCATTCTTTCCCAATCATGGTAAAGGGATTTTTTTGCAGTTCTTCCGGTTTTATTTCTTTAAAACTCATAATGAAATCCTCCTATTTTGACTTAACTTTGTTCCACAGTTCCATATAGACAGCGTCTGCTTCATCACCGAGGTAATGGAAGGTTTCACAGTGTTCCAGTTCAGAATCCTCAGGGAAAGCAATCGTGCTGTTTCGTATTTCCTCATCCTCAATCAGCTTCCGTGCCTCGGTATTCGGGGTGGAATAGGTGATGAAATCAAAGTTCATCAGTGCGATTTCCGGACGGCAGAGGAAGTTAATGAAAGCCTCCGCATTTTCCTTGTTCTCTGCATTTTTGGGGATTACCCAGGAATCGATCCAGATGTTTGATCCTTCCTTTGGAATAATATATTCAAGATCAGGATTTTCTTTCTGCGTATAAATAGCCTCGCCGGAATATATGACTCCTATCGCAGCCTCATTACCGATCATTTTGTCTCTTACCTGATCCACGACATACGCCTGGACGAGAGGTTTCTGCTCAATCAAAAGATTCATGGCCGCTGTCAGTTCATCCAGATCGGTAGAGTTCAGGGAATAGCCCAGGTATTTTAAAGTAACGCCGAATGCGTCGCGCACGCTGTCCTGCATCAGAATATTATCCCGGTACTTATCATCCCACAGGACGCTCCAACTGTCAATAGGCTCATCCACCATTGTCTTGTTATAAAGGATGCCTACGGTTCCCCAGCAGTAAGGAACGGAATACTTATTTTCCGGGTCAAACTCTCTGGATTTATCCATGTAAGTCTGACCGATATTTTTTACATTTGGGATGTTATCGTAATTAATTTCAGCCAGCAGGTCGTTATCCAGCATTTTCTGAATCATATAGTCGGAAGGGCAGACGACGTCATAGGCAATCGCTCCTGACTGTACCTTAGGATACATGATTTCGTTTGTCTCAAATTCTTCATAGATCACATGAATACCGGTTTCCTCCTCAAACATGGTGATTACCTCCGGGTCAATATATTCCCCCCAGTTATATACGATGACCTGCTCTTCACTGGCCCGGTGGCCTCTGGAAGAATAATAGAAACCGCCGCCAATGAAAGCCAGTGCCAGGAGTGCGGGAAGAATCCGCTTAAAAATGAGAGTACATACCCGCGACCTGCGTGTGATCGTCTGTCTCCCGGCTGCCTTTTTCTTCGTCTGCTTTGGAGAAAAGTTGATCAGAAGAAGCAGAAGAAGTACGGAAACAAAAAGCAGCGTGGACAGGGCATACATTTCCGGTTTGATTCCTTTTCGTACCTCAGAGTATATTTTCGTGGAAAGTGTATCAATACCGGGACCTTTGGTAAAGTGGGTAATTACAAAATCATCCAGCGACATGGTAAAGGCAAGCATGAAGCCGGAGAGGACGCCTGGAAGAATGTCCGGGAAAATCACTTTAAAAAATGCGAAGAGCGGCGACGCCCCCAGATCCAGTGCTGCCTCATAAGTGTGGCGGTTCGTCTGTTTCAGTCTCGGCAGTACGCTTAAGATAACATAGGGAATATTAAAGGTAATATGTGCGATCAGAACAGTTGTAAATCCCAGCGTTACCCGAAAAGCAATAAAGAGAAGCATCAGAGAGATACCCATGACGATTTCCGCATTCATCATAGGAATATTCGTAAGTCCCATATAAAATGTACGGAATTTTCGTTTCATACTCTGGATGCCGATTGCCGCTGACGTACCGATCAGGGTAGCGATCAGTGCGGAAAGCAGGGCAATCAACAGCGTTGAATACAGGGCGTTCATAATCGCTTCGTTTTTAAAAAGTTCCTGATACCATGTCAGGGTAAAGCCCCCCCATTTCGCCCTGGTGCGGGAAGCGTTAAAAGAAAGTACGATTAAAGTGAGAATCGGTGCATACAAAAGAATAAATATCAGGGCAAGATATATTTTTTCGGCAGTTCTTTTTATCAAAATGCGGTTCCCTCCCCGTCTTTGTCATATTTGGCTACAAGCGCCATGCTTACAATAATGAAAATCATCAGCACCAGGGAAAGGCCGCTGCCGACATTCCAACTGCTGCTCTGTTTAAATGCCTGCTCGATCACGTTTCCAATCAATAAAATCTTTCCCCCTCCAAGTAGGTCGGAGATCACGAAGGTCGTCAGGGCAGGTACGAATACCATCGTAATCCCGCTGATGATTCCCGGAACGCTAAGGGGCAGGATGATTTTCAGGAAAGTCTGGACAGTGTTAGCTCCTAAATCTCTGGCGGCAGAAACCGTGTCCGGGTCAATCTTGCACAGGCAGTTATAAATAGGCAGCACCATAAAGGGCAGAAAGTTATAAACCATACCCAGTACAATCGCATAAGGCGTATTGATAATGTCCAGGGAAGGCAGCCGGAAAAAAGCCAGGACATTATTGATGACGCCGGTTTTTTCCAGAAGGGTCTGCCAGGCAAGCGTGCGCAGCAGGAAATTCATCCACATGGGAAGAATAAAAATCAATACGATAAAGCTGGATTGATTCACGCTTTTCTTAGACAGGATCATGGCCAGGGGATAAGCGAGAATCAGGCAGATCATGGTACTGATCAGAGCGAGCAGGAGTGCGATACCGAGAGCTTTCAGATTTTCAGGCATCGTAAGCTTGGCGATATTTTCCCAGGTGAAGCTGCCGTTTTCATTGGTCATTCCGTAATAAAAAATCATAAGCAGGGGAATTACCACGAAGGATACGGACCAGAAGAGGTAAGGCCCTGCCAGAAAACGCTTATTCTTCAATTCCTATCGCCTCCTCATCCTCCGATTCCGGTTTATTCATAATCTGTATATTAAAGGGAGCGATATGGATACCCACTTCCGTACCGACAGGAGAGAGGTGCGTGCTGTGTACCAGCCATTCATGTCCGGCAGCCATAACCTCCATTTCATAATGAACCCCTTTAAAAATCAGATGGGTTACAATACCGCGAATGGTTCCTTCTTCCGGTTTTACCAGTTCCACATCCTCCGGACGGATGACCACATCCACTGGTTTATTCCGTCCGAAGCCTTCATCCACGCATGGAAAAGCCACGCCCTGAATCTGGACGCTCCTGTCTTCGAGCATGAGGCCCGGAATGATGTTGCTGTCACCAATAAAGTCGGCTACAAAAGCATTTTCCGGTTCATTGTAAATATCCTCCGGCGTGCCGATCTGCTGAATGTAGCCCTGATTCATGACAACGATGGTGTCAGACATCGTCAGAGCTTCTTCCTGATCGTGCGTGACATAGATAAATGTGATACCCAGTTCGTTTTTCAGACGGATCAGCTCATACTGCATATCCTGACGGAGCTTTAAGTCCAGTGCGCCGAGAGGCTCATCTAAAAGAAGTACCTTAGGCTCATTTACGATTGCTCTGGCGATGGCGATACGCTGCTGCTGGCCGCCGCTCAGGGAAGCGGGAGAACGATTTTCAAAGCCTTCCAGATTCACAAGCTTGAGGGCGTATTTTATTTTATCCGCTATGTATTGTTTGCTCTTTCCTTTAATTTTCAGGCCAAACGCAATATTTTCCGCGATACTCATATGATGAAACAGCGCATATTTTTGAAAAACCGTATTGATCTGTCGTTTGTTTGGCGGCACATGGGTGATGTCCTCGCCGTTAAAAATAACTTTTCCGCTATCCGGCGTCTCAAAGCCCCCCATAATGCGAAGCGTCGTCGTTTTTCCGCATCCGCTGGGACCTAAAAGGGTAAGAAATTCATTTTCCCGGATGTAAAGATTCAGTTCGTCCAGGACAAGCTGGCCATCATAGGATTTCGAAATGTTTACAAGATCAATCAGTTTATTACTCATAAGTGTCTCCCTCCTCATTAAAATTAAAAGCTGGGCGGGGAGCTGATCCAAAGAATACATGCGGCTCCCTTTCCGGTATTTTCGATAAAATGACGTTTTGACGGGACAAAATAGAAAGATTCGCCCTTCTTCGCCCGATAGCTCTGGCTGCCAATATGAATCAGCACCGTGCCATTTAGTACATATCCGAATTCTTCTCCCTCATGGGGCTGATCTGGATAGGTGGAACCGCCCGGTTCTAACGTCAGGCGAATCGGTTCCATAATGTTTTTCTGCGCATTCGGAATAATCCACTCAATCTTATTCGAAAGCTCCGTATCGATTTTTTCGAAATAATCTTTGCGCCCGAAAACGATCTGTTCCTCTGATGCTTCGGAAAAGAATTCCTGAAGGTTTGTACCCAGGCATTGCAGAATATCTGTCAGGGTAGCGATAGAAGGTGAGGTCAGATTGTGTTCGAGCTGTGAGATAAAGCCCTTCGAAAGCTCGGCGCGATCCGCCAGATCTTCCTGCGTAAGCTTCAATGCGACGCGCAGCTCTTTCAGTTTTAGTCCAATGTCCATATAAACCGCCTTTCACGCTGTACAGTAACAGCTAAAATAAACCCGATGTTTAGTATTATTAAACAAGCGCTACCATTGATTATACTTATGGCGGAGAAGATGTCAATAGTTTTCTCGTAGAATTACACTTTTTGCTGTTAACAAATGGAAGATTCTGTGTTAAGATGGAAACATATATGGCAGAATTTGCAGCCGTATTGGAAAAGAGACGGTCTGCAAAAGAGTTCTAAGGAGGAGCGGAAGATGAGCCAGGAAAAATATGTTGCGTATGTGGGGACTTACACACATGGAAGCAGTATCGGGATTCACGTATATGATCTGGATGTAGAGAACGGGCATATGACAGAACGGAATGTGGTTCCTGTAAACAATGCTTCTCATATCGCGAAATCAAATAATGGAAAATACCTGTATTCCATCGCAGATGAAGGCGTTGAGGTTTTAAAGATTGATGAAAACGGAGACTTGACGCCGATCAATAAGGTAGGCATTGATGGTATGCGGGGATGCTTTCTCTCCACGAACCAGGAGGGAAACCGTTTATTCGTAGCCGGATATCATGACGGAAAGATTACCGTTGTGCGTATCCATAAGGATGGACGGCTTGGAAGCGTAATGGACGGTATTTTTCACAAAGGGCTGGGTAGTGTGGCAGAGAGAAATTTCCGGCCGCATGTGAGCTGTGCGATGCCGACGCCGGACGGAAAGTATCTTTGTGTCGTGGATAACGGAATCGACCAGATTAAACTTTATACCGTGCATCCGGTTAGCGGAAAACTGAAACTTTATGATATTGTCCGCTGTGAGCTGGAATCGGGTCCAAGACTGATCCGGTTCAGCAAGGACGGAAGATTTGCCTATGTGATCTGTGAACTGAGCAATGAAGTGCTGGTCTACAGCTATGATGGCTCCGGAAAATCGCCGCGGTTTGATTTGATTCAGAAGGTAAGCACAGTGATGGATGAGAGAGAGACCGCATGCGCGGCATCGGGGCTTCGCATTTCTCCGAGTGGAAAATATCTGTACTGCTCAACAGCAGGAGATAACAGCGCCGGAATTTATAAGATTGATCCGGACAGCGGCATGCTGGAGAACCTCTGTACTTTGCCGATCAGCGGCAAATATCCGAAAGATCTGGATGTATTCCCGGATGAACAGACATTGGTAGTGCTCAATCATGAGTCAAATGAGATCCGGTTTTTCCATATTGACTATGAGAAAAAGCTGATCGTTCAGAAGGGCAGACCGATTAAGGTAGAGACGCCGAACTGCATTTTGATTTCAAAAGTGGGCGAATCAAATATCCAGCCGTGAGCGGACAGGAATTTCAGAGATGATTTATACGGTTACTTTTAATCCGTCGCTGGATTATATCGTTTCAGTAGAAGATTTTAAGCTGGGCCTTACAAACCGGACAAGCTCGGAGCTGATACTTCCGGGAGGGAAAGGGATTAATGTCTCAACGGTACTCGGCAATCTTGGAATTGAAAATACAGCGCTGGGGTTCATCGCAGGTTTTACAGGACAAGAGATCGTTCGCCGGATGGAAAAGATGGGCGTAAGGTCTGACTTCCTTACAGTGCCGGAAGGAATTTCAAGGATTAATCTGAAGCTGAAAACGATAGATGGAACAGAAATCAACGGCTGCGGCCCTGCCATTGATGAAAAGTCGGTTGAGCAGTTGATGCGGAAAATGGATCTTTTAGGCGGGAATGATGTGCTGGTGCTTGCCGGAAGTATTCCTGGCGCTATGCCGGATGACATGTACCGGAGGATTCTGGAAAGGCTGGATGGAAAAGGGGTGATCTTCGTGGTGGACGCTGCGAACGATCTGCTCATGAATGTACTGGAGTATCATCCGTTTCTGATCAAGCCGAATCATCATGAACTTGAAGAGATTTTTCAGGTAGAACTAAAAAGCAGGGAATCTGTAGTTCCTTATGCGAAAAAACTTCAGGATATGGGGGCGTTAAATGTACTGGTGTCCATGGCCGGGGAAGGAGCTGTTCTCGTGGCGCAGGACGGAATCGTATACGATACGCCTGCTCCGAAGGGAAAACTGGTGAACGGAGTTGGCGCAGGGGATTCTATGGTGGCCGGGTTTCTGGCGGGATGGCTAAAGAAAAGAGATTACAAACATGCTTTTTATCTGGGAGTTTCTGCCGGAAGCGCAAGTGCATTTTCTGAAACGCTGGCGACGAAAGATGAGATAGAAAGAATTTATCAACAAATTTGTCCATAACAGAAAAACATACAGGCGGCCTTAGAGCCGCCTGTATTTATTACAGATCGTTTAACGAAAGAAGCGAATCAGGTTTTCCATGTTGGAATTAATGCTGGAGAACATCATATCCAGCAAAGTCAGCGCTACCATAGATTCTACCACAACGACTGCGCGTGGAACGATTACCGGATCATGGCGTCCTTTGACTTCTACCTGAACGGGGCTTCCATCTTTCGTAATCGTGGACTGCTCCTGTGAAATGGAGGGAGTCGGTTTGACCGCCGCCCGCAGAGTAATGGGGCTTCCGTCGCTGATGCCTCCTAAAATACCGCCGGAATGGTTTGTCAGCTTTATGGTTTCACCTTCCGGGGAAGTTGTATAGCAGTCGTTATTTTCGGAGCCTCTGGCCTTTGCCACGGCCATGCCGTCGCCAATCTCAAAGCCTTTTACGGCGCCAATGGAGCATACGGCTTTTGCAAGGTTTGCGTTTAATTTTTCAAATGCCGGGTCTCCGACGCCAGGCTTCATTCCTTTTACGATACATTCAATGACGCCGCCGGAGGAGTCACGGGATTTCATACATTTTTCCAGATAATCCGCCGCTTTTTTTGCTGCTTGTGCATCCGGCATATAAAAAGAGTTTTCAAAAATCTGGCTGTAATCGGGATTCTTAAGGTCAGCCTCCACAGGGCCGATAGATTTTGTGTAGGTTAAGATTTCTATGCCAAGCTGCCCCAGAATCTTGCAGGCGATAGCGCCTGCCGCCACACGTCCGATCGTTTCCCTGCCAGAAGAACGGCCGCCGCCCCGGTAATCCCGAAAACCGTATTTCAGATCATACGTAAGGTCTGCGTGTCCCGGACGATAGTAGTTGGCGATTTCACTGTAATCTTTCGAACGCTGTGTCTTATTGTACACGACCATAGAAATCGGTGTGCCCGTCGTTTTTCCTTCAAAGACGCCGGAGAGAATCTCGACGGAGTCATCTTCCTTTCTGGGCGTGGCATAGCGGCTCTGTCCCGGCTTTCTGCGGTTCAGATATTTCTGAATGTCTGTTTCGTCAAGCAAAAGCCCTGCCGGGCAGCCATCTACAACGACGCCGACGCCCTTTCCGTGTGATTCTCCCCAGGTGGTAATCTTAAATATATTTCCAAATGTTGATCCTGCCATATGGATACCTCGCAATTCTTTTTCTGCCATCAGAACAACAGACTGCACATGAGCAGAAGATTGTTCTGAAATATTCTGATTTTCCAGAGCTTAGTATAACGAATCCGGGAATGATTTTCAAGACGCTTTCAAAAAAGGAATGAGAAAATGTCATCTTTCGGGTTTCCTGCATATGAATAGAAGTAAGAGTAGAAAGGAGTCTGAGAAATGGAGGAGAGATGTAATTGCTGCCGGGGCTTTCTGCATGTAATAGAAAAAGGAGATACGCTGTATAAATTAGGCAAAAAATATGGGGTGACAGTCTCAGCGCTGCTGTTTGCCAACCCATATATTAATGTTTACAATCTGCAAATCGGAGATGAACTGTGCATTCCGAAGATACGTCCGATCGTGATACCGGTACCGCTTTCCGAACAGGAATAGGAGATTTGATGGAAAGCCTTTTGAAGTTTCTGGAATTCGGAGCTGTCAAAAGGCTTCTGCTTTTTCAAAGGTTGACCGGGTAGTAGAAAATGAGTATAATATAGTCAGAACACAGTGGAGGACAGAAGATGAGCGGCGGTTCAAATTGCGAATATTGCATGAATTATACTTATGATGAAGATTATGAATGTTACACCTGTGAAGTGAATCTGGATGAGGATGAAATGTCCCGGTTTATCCGTGGGGATTATCAGGAGTGTCCGCATTTTCGTATGGGAGACGAGTATCAGATCGTGAAAAAGCAGATGTGAGAGAGGTTCGCTGTTTTTAAAGAGAAGGCATTGTGAAAACAGTGTCTTTTTTCTGTCTATCGACCTGTGTGAAAGCAAATTAGTATTGAAATTTCGACATGATTGTTCTATACTGAGTATAGTATTTTTGCGGAAATTTCACAAAGTATAAATAAGAGGAGGAGAAACATGTATCTGATTAAAAAAGCAGAACGGCTTACAGGGCCTATCTATTTAATGGATGTGGAAGCGCCCCGTATCGCGAAACATTGCCTGCCAGGGCAGTTTATTATTGCGAAAATTGATGAGAAGGGAGAGAGAGTTCCGCTGACGATCTGCGACTATGACAGAGAAGCGGGAACGATCACCATTGTATTCCAGACGATCGGAGCGTCTACTGAGAGATTTGCAGAATTAAAAGCAGGCGATTCTTTCAGAGATTTTGTGGGGCCTCTCGGAAAACCGTCCGAGCTTTGTACGGATGATTTAGAGGAAGTAAAGAAGAAAAAAATTCTTTTTGTAGCTGGCGGGGTAGGTACGGCGCCTGTATATCCGCAGGTAAAATGGCTGCACGAGCAGGGTATTGACGCAGATGTTATCGTTGGCGCGAAAACGAAAGAACTGATCATTCTGGAAGAAGAGATGAAGGCAGTTGCCGGAAATTTATACATAACCACAGACGACGGCTCTTATGGAAGAAGCGGCATGGTAACGAAAGTGATCGAGGATCTGGTAACCCAGGAAGGAAAGAGCTATGACGTCTGCGTTGCCATCGGGCCGATGATTATGATGAAATTCTGCTGTCTGACGACAAAAAAACTGAATATTCCAACGGTTGTCAGCATGAATCCGATCATGGTAGATGGAACGGGTATGTGCGGAGCCTGCCGCCTGACTGTGGGGGATGAAGTCAAATTTGCCTGCGTGGACGGGCCGGAGTTTGACGGACATTTGATTAATTTTGACGAAGCCATGAAAAGACAGCAGATGTATAAGACGGCGGAAGGAAGAGCCATTTTAAAAGAACGTGAGGGCGATACGCATCACGGTGGCTGCGGAAATTGTGGAGGTGACGAATAATGGCTGATGTATTAAAGAAAGTTCCGGTAAGAGAGCAGGCTCCGAAGGTAAGAGCCGCAAACTTTGAGGAAGTATGTTTGGGTTATAATAAAGAGGAAGCGATGGAAGAAGCCACACGCTGTATTAACTGCAAGAATGCAAAGTGCGTACAGGGGTGTCCGGTATCTATTAACATTCCAGCTTTTATACATGAAGTAAAAGAAGGAAATTTTGAAGAAGCATACAGAGTGATTTCCGAATCCAGCGCTCTTCCTGCAATCTGCGGGCGCGTCTGTCCTCAGGAAAGCCAGTGTGAAGGAAAATGTATCCGTGGGATCAAGGGCGAACCGATTTCCATCGGAAAACTGGAGCGTTTCGTGGCTGACTGGGCGAGAGAAAACGGCATCAAGCCGACAGCTCCGACAGAGAAAAACGGACATAAAGTAGCTGTCATCGGTTCCGGTCCTTCCGGTCTGACCTGTGCGGGCGATCTGGCGAAGCTGGGATATGACGTGACGATTTTTGAAGCGCTTCATGAGGCAGGCGGCGTGCTTGTTTATGGTATTCCGGAGTTTCGTCTCCCGAAGAGCGCGGTAGTGGCTGCCGAAGTAGAGAATGTAAAAGCGCTGGGCGTTAAGATTGAGACGAACGTAATCATTGGAAAATCCACAACCATCGACGAGCTGATGGACGAGGAAGGGTTCGAGGCTGTATTCATCGGTTCCGGCGCAGGGCTTCCGATGTTTATGGGAATTCCGGGCGAGAATGCAAACGGCGTATTTTCCGCAAACGAGTACCTGACAAGAAATAATCTGATGAAGGCTTTTGACGAAAACTATGATACACCAATCGCAAGGGGTAAAAAAGTAGCAGTTGTGGGCGGAGGAAATGTAGCGATGGATGCTGCCAGAACAGCGCTTCGTCTGGGCGCCGAAGTACATATCGTATACAGACGTAGTGAAGCGGAGCTGCCTGCACGAGTAGAAGAGGTACATCATGCAAAAGAAGAGGGCGTGATCTTTGACCTTCTGACAAATCCGACAGAGATTCTTGTGGATGAGAATGACGCCGTTAAGGGAATGAGATGTATCCGTATGGAACTGGGCGAACCGGATGCGTCCGGCAGAAGGCGTCCGGTAGCAATTCCGGGGTCCGAGTTTGAGCTGGAGCTTGACACAGTTATCATGTCTTTGGGAACTTCACCGAATCCGCTGATTTCTTCGACGACAATTGGCCTGGATACGAACAAGAGAAAATGTATCATTGCCGATGAGACGACCGGCCAGACATCAAAGGAAGGCGTGTTTGCGGGCGGAGATGCCGTTACTGGCGCGGCTACCGTTATTCTGGCAATGGGCGCCGGAAAAGCGGCGGCAAAAGGCATTCATGAATTTTTATCAAACAGATAGAAGGAGACATCTTTATGGTTAGACACATTGTGACATGGTGTTTTAAAGAGGATGTGGAGGATGCCAGAAAGCCGGAGCTGAAAGCGGCGATGGCAAAGCATCTGGAAGCGCTGACCGGGAAGGTTCCGGGACTCGTATCCGCAAAATTTCTTTCTGAACTGCTTCCATCCAGTACGCATGATATGGCGCTGATGACAGAGCATTCTACACCAGAAGATTTAAGGGTTTACGCATCGCATCCGGAGCATGTGAAGGTAGCAGACACTTATGTGCGTCCTTTTGTCTGCAACAGAACGGCGGTTGACTTTGAAATATAACAGAAGCATATGGGATGGAGAAAAAGCTCCATCCCTGTTTTTGAATATGGAAAATCAGGGATAACAGCAAGCCGCAGCATCACGGAAAGGAGAATTCATGAAAATTACTGTGTTGACCGTGGGAAAAATTAAGGAAAAATATCTGGTACAGGGAATCAGTGAATATGCCAAAAGACTTGGCCGTTACTGCAAGCTGGAAATCGTGGAAGCGGCGGATGAAAAGACGCCGGATAAAGCAAGTGACGCCACAGAGGTACAGATTAAGGAAACGGAAGGAAAACGCCTGATGAAGCATATACGTGAGGACGATTATGTGATTGCCCTGGCGATTCAGGGAAAGATGCTGGATTCCGTAGAATTATCAAAGGCAATGGAGAATCTGGGGATTCAGGGCAGAAGCAGTCTGGTATTTGTCATCGGAGGTTCGCTGGGGCTGTCAGACGAGGTATTAAAAAGAGCAGACTTTCTTTTGAGTTTTTCAAAGATGACGTTCCCTCATCAGCTTATGCGAATGATTCTTCTGGAGCAGATTTACCGGGGATATCGGATTATGATGCACGAGCCGTATCATAAGTAAATATATGAAAGGAGTATGTTTATGAACCAGAAAGAAAGAATGCTGGCAGGCTTGCCATACAAGGCCTGGCTGGACGGCCTTGAGGAAGAGAGGGAGCTCTGTAAGCAGAAAATCTATGAATTGAATCTGCTGCCCCCGAAGGAACGGGGAAAAATACCGGAGCTCTTGAAGGAATTGTTTGGAAAAACCGGGGAAAATCTTTGGATTGAGCCGCCGTTTCATTGTGATTATGGGTGGAATATTGAAGTGGGAGAAAATCTTTTTGCAAATTATAATCTTACCATTCTCGATGTTGGGAAGGTCACGATTGGAAAAAATGTACAGATTGCTCCAAATGTATCCATTTATACCGCAGGACATCCGATCCATGCGGACAGCCGTAATTCGGGATATGAATATGGAATTCCTATTACTGTTGGAGATAACGTCTGGATTGGCGGGAATACAGTAATCCTTCCGGGAGTCACGATTGGAAAAAACGCTGTGATTGGGGCAGGGAGCGTCGTGTCAAAGGACATCCCGGACAATGTGATCGCTGCCGGAAATCCATGCAAAGTGATTCGTGAGATTACGGAGGAGGACAGAAAGTACTACTATAAAAAAAGAGTGTTTGATTCGGAATCCTGGGATGAGATCGATAAAGGAGATATGTGACATGGGATGTTTGGGAAATTTGTTGTGGTTTTTGTTTGGGGGAGCGCTTAGCGGACTGAGCTGGTGCCTTGCGGGATGTCTCTGGTGTATTACGATTATTGGAATTCCGGTGGGAATGCAGTGCTTTAAGCTGGCGTCCTTAAGCTTTTTTCCCTTCGGGAAAGAAGTTTCTTACGGAGGAGGCGCTGGTTCATTTCTGCTGAATATGATCTGGCTTCTGATTTCTGGCCTGGTGCTGGCGCTGGAACATTTGACGCTCGGCATGTTATTATGTATTACGGTGATCGGAATTCCTTTTGGATTGCAGCAGTTTAAGCTGGCAAAGCTGGCGCTGATGCCTTTTGGCGCAGAGGTTTATTAAAGGATTCGAATATGGAGAGAAGGAGGATAACGTGATCCGTATTGGGACTTCTTCATTTCACATCTGTTTGTGGAAAGCGGCGCCATATCCACCCTGGATGTTCCCTTCCAACAAAATTGTAGCTTTACAGTAATATTATAGTAAGGTACGGATGGTATACTTTCATAGAATGTAAGGTGCGGGAAAGGGGGGGGATTCTATGAAGCATTGCCAGACGAGGAGTAACTATATGATAAATCTTGAGGATATTCCAGGAATTGATACAGAACTGAAAATGGTAAATGAACATATAGAACATTTATATCGGTCAAACAGTGAATCTATGCAAAAAATGCTGGATTGGGTATTGAAAGCCAGAGGGAAACAGATTCGGCCGCTTTTGACACTTTTATGTGCAAGGCTGAAGGGGAAATGTGTTGATGTGACAGAGGCAGCAGCGGTAATTGAAATATGCCATACCGCTTCACTGGTTCATGATGACATTATAGACGAAGCGGATAGCCGCAGGGGACAGCTTTCTGTTCAGAAAAAATTTGGCAGGGAAATGGCGGTTTATGCTGGAGACTTTATGATTTTTGCCGCAATCAGCCGAACAGGGTTAAAGAAGAAACCCTATTATGGTTCGATATTTGAGCAATTGGAAAGAATGTGTGATGGGGAGGTTAACCAATTTGAGCATCGTTATGATATAGAAATCACAGAGGAGCAGTATATTGAGAATATCATAGGAAAGACTTCAGCAATGTTTTGTATAGCCTGCAAAACCGGCGCATATGAAGGAAAATGTAATGATAATGAAATATTCGCGGCAGAACGATATGCTGAAAATTTTGGGTTGGTTTTCCAATTGAGAGATGATTTACTGGATTTTCTGCCTACAAATGAATTGTCAAAGAAGACTGTACATAATGACTTTTGGTGCGGATATTACACACTTCCGGTTATTCACTCATTTTCTGACTGTAGGCATGGGGCCGAGTTGAAACAAATAGCAGTGGATATCAAAAATAGTCTGTATAGCGAATTGACAGACAAGCGAATAGCCGAATTAATCAGCGCTTCTGAGGGATTCGAATATACTTTGATGATGATAGACCAATATGCCAGGGAAGCGAAGCAGAGTCTGAATGTGTTTAAAGATTCTATTGCCAGGAAGAAGCTGCATGAATTAGTTGATACGGTTCAGCTAAGCGCCCATAGGATCGTGTCAGATTATTTGTCGGATATTCCGTCTGCAAAGATTATGGCCATTTAAGAGAGCGGTTTAAAAACTAAGAAAATGAAGGCAAATAAGAGTTGATAGCAGGTATCTGGAAACAGATGTGTCTATCAACTCTTTTGTATGCCGCAGTATGCAGAAAAGCTGCCGGCGCCAGGTTTCCTGCATTGTCTGTGATAGAGTTGATATAATATGATTTTAGAGGTAAAATGAAAAAACATGGAAGTTATTTCTAAGTAGATGAAAGAGTCGGTAAAAAAGAAGGTGAATACAGATGAAACGAATTTTATTAGTCGAGGATGACCTGAGTCTGATAAGCGGACTGTCATTTGCTGTTAAAAAGCAGGGATACCTGCTTGATGTGGCACATACCAGCAGTGAAACAGGTAGATTGTGGGAAAACGGGAAATACGATCTGGTTATTTTGGATGTCTCCCTGCCGGATGGCTCTGGTTTTGACATATGCAAAAATATACGGCGGACATCAAAGGCGCCGATTATGTTTCTGACCGCTATGGATGAAGAAACAGATATTATCATGGGGCTTGATATCGGCGGTGATGATTATATTACAAAACCATTTAAACTGGCTGTGTTTATGTCGAGGATCAATGCGCTGCTTAGAAGGAGCGATAATTTTAACCAGGCAGCTACAGAATTGAATTCTAATGATATACGGGTTCAGCGCCTGAAAGGAGAAGTATATAAAAATAATGTGCGGGTCGAATTAACGGCGAGTGAGTATAAACTACTATGTCTGTTCATGGAAAACCCAGATGTGGTTCTTTCCCCGGAGCAGATTCTAAATCGCTTATGGGATTGCGATGAAAACTATATAGATAACAATTCCCTTACGGTGTATATACGCAGACTGCGGACAAAGATTGAAGATAATCCGGGCCGCCCCCAAAGGATACTTACTGTCCGCCGTATGGGGTATAAGTGGAATACGAATCATTGAGGTGCATCATGAAAATATTGGCAAACAGAAAAATTAAAGTCCTTTTTTACAAAATTATGGTTTGTATGCTGATTTTTATCGTGGTTTCCGCGTCGTTCATAACCTTTGAACTTAAAAGTGCAGCACTCGGTATCCTTCTGTGTGCTCTGGTTATGTGCATTGTCATCGTGGCGTCCTGTTATGGATATTTTAAGGAACAAAATGGGATTATAGAAAGTGCAGTGGCTCAGATTACAGAATACATTTCCGGCAACAGGGAGGCGAGGATCGCATGCGATGAGGAAGGGGAACTATACAGACTGTTTCATGAGGTGAACGCGCTGGCGGCCATTCTGAACGCAAATGCAGAAAATGAGAGAAAATCGAAACAATTTCTGAAGAATACCATATCGGATATTTCCCATCAGTTGAAAACACCTCTTGCGGCATTGAATATTTATAACGGACTTCTACAGGGGGAAACAAAAGAACTGCCGGAGCTTCAGGAGTTTGCGGTACTGTCAGAAAAGGAACTTGACAGGATCGAAACACTGGTGCAGAACCTGCTGAAGATCACAAAGCTGGATGCCGGTTCCATTGTATTTGAAAAGACTTTGGAGAATGTGGCAGATATGATGGGAGAAGTGGAACTGCACTTTGCGTACCGCGCCGCACAGGAGAAAAAGGAGCTGGTGCTGTCCGGGGAAGAACATATTTCATTGCTTTGTGACCATGACTGGATGATAGAAGCAGTAGAAAATATTGTGAAAAATTCTTTTGACCATACACAAAAGGGGGATTTTGTGAGGATGGAATGGAAACAATCTGCATCTATGGTTCAGATTAGGATAACAGATAATGGCAGCGGTATCCATCCGGAAGATCTGCACCATATTTTCAAACGATTTTACCGAAGCCGTTTTTCCAAAGACCAGCAGGGGATTGGTCTTGGACTTCCCCTTGCAAAAATGATCGTTGAAGCACACAATGGCACAATAGAAGTAAGTAGTGAACCGGGAACTGGCACTACGTTTGTCCTGAATTTTTTGATTACTGCAATATCGTAAGCGAATGGTCATGCTGCTGTAAGATAAAGGGTATATTCTAATTTGAGAGAAGGAATGGTTATAAAGTCGGTATAAGGTCATTGATTTTTGAAATCTTACAAAATCGTAGCCTTACAGTAATATTACTGTAGGAAACGGATGGTATTCTACCGGTAGAAATCAAAGAAAGAGGTGCTTATCATATGGACTTGTTAGAAGTGAGATCAATTTCTAAAACCTACGGCAGTGGCGAAACGTCTGTGCGGGCATTAAAAAAAGTTAGTTTTTCAGTCCCGAAGGGCGAATATGTGGCTATTGTGGGAGAATCTGGCTCCGGCAAAAGTACTCTCCTTAATATGATCGGCGCACTGGATAACCCGACATCGGGAAAGGTGCTGATCGACGGCAAGGATATTTTTGCAATGAAGGAGAGCAAGCTGACTGTTTTCCGCAGACGGAACATCGGCTTTATTTTCCAGGCATTCAATCTGATCCCGGAACTTACCGTAGAGCAGAATATTATCTTCCCGGTTCTTTTGGATTACCAGAAACCGGATAAGAAGTATCTGGAGGAACTTCTGGAAGTGCTGAATCTGAAGGACCGCCGGAACCATCTGCCGAGCCAGCTATCTGGCGGTCAGCAGCAGAGGGTGGCAATCGGCCGTGCATTGCTCACACGTCCTTCACTGATCCTCGCTGACGAGCCGACCGGAAATCTGGACACGCAGAACAGCAGTGAGGTCATTGCCCTGCTGAAGAATGCGTCAAAGAGGTATGCACAGACGATTATTATGATTACGCATAGCCGGAGCATTGCACAGACTGCGGACCGGGTACTACAGGTGTCAGATGGTGTGCTGACTGATCTGGGGAGGTGCAAGGAATGAGAAGCTACCTGAGCTTAATCCCAATCTCCGCCAGGGTACGGCGCCGTCAGAACCGCATGACGCTTCTGTGCATTATCTTTGCCGTATTCTTAGTGACGGCTGTATTCAGTATGGCAGATATGGAAATGCGTATGGAAATGGCGAGGCTTACAGAAAAACACAGCCAGGAATTTACATTTCAGACTCTTATGGATACGAACATGGGACAGAATCTTTTTCTGATTGCGGGAGCGTTGTTTGTATTGATACTGATTGCCGGTGTGCTGATGATTTCAGGCAGCATCAACAGTACGGTAGCCCAGCGGACAAAGTTTTTTGGGATGATGCGCTGCCTTGGCATGAGCCGTCAGCAGCTTGCCCGTTTTGTGAAGCTGGAGGCTCTTAACTGGTGTAAGATCGCTATTCCGATTGGCGTTATATTGGGAATAGGCAGCACATGGATATTGTGTGCAATTCTAAGGCTTGTTGTCAAAGAGGAATTTGCCACCATTCCCCTTTTTGGAATCAGCCTGATCGGTATTATCAGCGGCATTATAATGGGAACGGCCACGGTACTGCTTGCGGCCAGAGCTCCTGCAAAACGTGCGGCTAAGGTATCGCCAATTTTGGCAGTTTCAGGAAATTCGGATGAAGCAAAAAAAGTTTGCCGGGGTGTCCGTACAGGACTCTTATCGATTGACATTTCCCTTGGAATCCATCATGCAAGGGAAGCAAAGAAGAATCTTTTCTTAATGACCGGCTCCTTCGCCCTAAGTATTATTCTGTTTCTGACCTTTACTGTTTTGCTGGATTTTGTGGGTTATCTGCTGCCGCAGTCCGCCAGCGCTTCTGATATCAATATTATCAGTGCAGACGGCTCCAACAGCATTCCCTGTGAATTCATAGATACTGTCCGGGATGTGAACGGTGTGGACAATATATTCGGGCGGCGCAGCTTATTTGATGTTTCGGCAGCGCTTGGTCGGAATCGCTCGTCAACAACGGTTGATTTGATTTCTTACGGAGATTTTGATCTGGAGGCTCTGAAAAAAGACCATATGCTGAAAAAAGGCAGCGATCTTTCGAAAGTCTGCGGAGATAACGATGGAGCGCTTATCATTTGTGATGAAAATACGCCGCTTGCAATCGGTGATTCCGTGCAGATGCAAGGGACAGAATTGACGATTGCAGGCATGCTAAAATATGATATTTTCAGTGAAGACGGATTTTCCCACGGAAAAATATCAGTAATTGTATCTGATGAAACCTTTACACGTCTTACCAGTATCACTGATTATTCTATGATTTTGGTACAAGCCGCGTCTGATATGACGGATACAGATGTTGCTGCTATCTAGGATATGCTGGGTGAAAACGGTATCCTGAAAGATCAGAGGGATCAGAGCACCTTAGGTACGTATATTGCATTTGTAGTATGTGTTTATGGCTTTTTAGCAATCATTGCGTTGGTTACCGTATTAAATATTATGAACAGTATTTCCTTAAGCGTATCTGGGAGAATGAAACAATATGGGGCGATGCGTGCCGTAGGAATGGATGGCCGGCAGATCACAAAAATGATTTCCGCCGAGGCTGTCACTTATACTCTGTTCGGCTGTGTGATTGGATGTATTTTAGGACTTGCCATTGGAAAGGTGCTTTTTGATATTCTGATTCGGGGTCATTTTGCCTATGCCGTCTGGACATTGCCCGTTTCACGGCTTCTGATCGTGGCAGTATTTGTCCTGGCGGCGACATTCGCCGCGATTTACGCACCGTCCAAGAGAATCCGTAATATGGCGGTGACAGAAACAATCAATGAATTGTAAAAGAAAAACAGGTCTAGGAGACAGATACAGTGCGTACAGCCTTGAAATGTTTCAGGACTGTACGCAAATTTTTATGCAAGCGACAAATGCAAAGGAGCATGTACGATGATACGAAAATTAATTTCTGTGGTGATATCTGTTTTGTTGTTGGTTAGCCTTGCCGGATGCGGCACGGATTTAGAAAGCGGTATAAAGAAAGAATTTGAAGACAATAAAGACGGTATACGCCAGGAACTCAGTAAATTGTGGGACAGTTTTTTAGAGGAACTCAATGAATGGTCAAATTCCCTGGCCACACATTCCATAACGAAAGACCATGATCTGATCGGAGACCGGGAAAAAGGTTCCGATGATTATGTCGGAACATATGAGGCCGCCTATACGCAATTTGATGGCGAGGAATACATTTTTGGAGGCACATCATTCAAACGCAAGGATGGCAGTGACCTGCACGCAACTTATTCTCTTACGATCCAGTCCGGTGAGGCAACGCTGTATTGGATGGAGGGCGACAACGAAGTTGTGATCGCAGATGCTTCAGATAAAGGTGTATATGAATTTACAATACATGCAGGGAAAAATTTTATTGTATTGAAAGGCGAAGAATTTACAGGAGATTTAAGTTTAAAGGTCGAGTAATGCAGCATGAAATTCTCTTTTTGGTCTGAAATGCTAATTGAAGAGAATGTCTTATATATTTCTTCATAAATAATTTTTAGATAGTCGTCACGATTGCGATTCGTGGGGCTATTAACCCTTATCGGCACAAGGCCGCGCCAACAACGAAATTTGGTATTCATTAACATGTATTCGGCGGTTCTCGTGTGGTAAAAGATAGCATTGGAAAGGAAAGATGATTTTTATGAGAGAAAAGAGAAGCAGATTTCATATCTCAACAGATGTGTGTATTCTCAACTTCCTCCGGCTTAACAGCCGGAGGAAGTCTTTGTATATTCGTCGATACAGATTGGTTCGGCTAGAACCTCTCTGGAAACAAAAAGCGTTCGATCCTTTCTGGTATCCATCATCCACTTGACGAGTGTCATACAGCGGTGTTCGATTTCAATACACGTTATCCCGCCGGGATGAATGCAGCTTTCTGTATTGCAAAAAGGAGCGTCAACGGTTCCGATCATGGGGCGGTGTGTGTGTCCGGTGATTAAAATGTGCCCTTCTTCTTTTGCCCAGTTGGTGAGCTTTTCTTCCGTCCGGCGCTTCCTTTTGTTGTTTTTCGCAGCGCTGGTAGGGTCTAAAAATCCAAGCCGTTCCGCAGGTCCCCACAGATATCTGACAAGAAAACGGCTTACTTTCCATAAGTCGCTGTTCAGAATATCCGTTTGATGCCCATGTGTCAGATAAATGTCTTTTTTCTGTTCCTCATCCTTTAGAATGATACCGGAATAAAAGGTGATGCCAGGAAACAGCGGAAGCTCCTTTCTTCCGGAAGGAGAAGAATACGTCGTAAAGAATTGGCTTGTTTTAGCCGGATACTTTTTAACCATATCATGGTTTCCATAGAGAAGATACAGACGTTTCTTCTGATAAAATTTTGAAAGCATCCGGAAAACATTGCTGTGGACTTCCAGAATCTGTTTCATGGAACGGTTTTCCCAGAGTTCATCCCCGTCTCCCAGTTCGATATACGTATAACCGTGCGCATAGTAATATCGCAGCGCGGCAAAATATAAGTGCTGGTTTTTTAAAAAATTATCATTTGAACTGCCGTTTCCCCTATGACAATCACTGATTAAAAGATATTTTGAATCTTTTGAAAGCGGCAGGACAAGGGCATTTTGAAAGACTTTTTGCAATCGCTGATTATAATTCATATTTTTTTCTCCATCTTTTTCGCGGCTTTCGTATGGTGATCATTCTCCGGAAAGCGAAAGGCAGGAAATAGTATAAATAGAGAAGGCGGTCAATGCTCTGGCAGAAAGGCCGTGTGATTAGGCAATAGATTCTGCAAAACAGGCGGTTCTTCCACTGGGAAATGGCACATCGGATTTTCATGCAATGACGTGGCTGCGGCACGGCCGGGGCGTCAAAACAGAAAGTTATCGTCTGTTCATCTGTGCAGTATTCGCAAGGGCAGCGGTTATTCCCGGATAAAGCCTCCGTAAAGGCACACAGCATTTCACAGTCCGGGAATGTAAGGGAGACCGTCATTTGAAGCTCCTCCGGCTCAGAAAACGCTCCCATACAGAACCCGGCCAGCCACCAATGGCGTTTAGACAGAGTGAAAAGAAGATGATGTTTTTTATAAAATTTTATGCGGATGGGAAGCATTTCCTGTTCACTGACCGCATGAAAATGAGCATGTGTTCTCTCATGCGGGGTGAGAATCCTGTCCGACCGGTAGATTCCTACCTCACATCCGGTATTGATTCCGTATTGTCCCTTCCAGATTTCGATTCGCCAGGTGCTTCCCTGATAGTCGAAAAAGACAGGCTCACAGTCAAATACCATTTGAAAAAAAGGGGCGGTACGGTCAAAAAGTGAACAGTATCCATAAGAACGCTGCCAGGCGTCTATGCGGGAGACAAAAATATCCTGCTGTAAGTCATAGCAAAATCCCATCGGAGAAATAAGACCGCAGAGAATCCGGCATTTTTCTTCCATACATAAACAGCGTATTTTCCGAATGGCACATGGTTTTCGATAGTGATGAAAATAGAAAAACATTATACAAATGATGAGAAAGATACCAATAAAAACATACATAATTTAGATACTCCTGCTTCTTTTTTTATATTGTATGTCTGACAAGTAGTCCGTGACAGTGGAGTCATGAGGAAAATGGAATTGAGAAAATCACAGAAACATGATATAATAAATAGCAAGGACAAGGAGGAAAAAATGCAGAATACAACCTTATGTTATATCGAACGGGATGAGAAATATCTGATGCTTCTCAGAAATAAAAAAGAGACGGATGCAAATAAAAACAAGTGGATCGGTATTGGAGGAAAGTTCGAAGAAGGCGAAAGTCCGGATGAGTGCCTGTTGCGGGAAGTAAAGGAAGAGACAGGACTGACTTTAAAGGACTATCGTTTTCGGGGAATTGTTACTTTTGTTTCAGACAAATGGGGAACAGAATATATGCACCTGTACACGGCTTCTGATTTTACAGGTACGATACAGGAATGTATGGAAGGAGAGCTTCAGTGGATTCCGGTAAAAGATGTGATGAAGCTGAATTTATGGGAAGGAGACCGCATCTTCGCAAAGCTTCTGGCAGAAGTATCGCCTGTGTTTTCTCTGACGCTGAAATATCAGGGGGATGTGTTGAAAGACAGCAGTCTGAAAGTTTTTCGAAAATAAAAGAGAGGGGGATAGAAAATGAATGGAAACATAAATCAGGGAAAAATTCTTCTTTTTATGCCGGACAGGCAGAAAAAAGAAAAAATTCTGGAATTGTGCAGAAAACGGAACCTGCATTTGCAGGAAATTTCTTACGATCAGATTCATACGCCAATCCTGGAACTTGTAGAAACTGCGGGCAAGAAGCAGAGAAAGCCGGAGACAGCGCCAATCTTTTCTGTTATGCCGGAGCTTTTGATTTTCTGCAAAATGGCGGACGGGCAGTTGGATGATTTTTTGAAGAGCTACCGCGAAGCGGGGATTGCCCCGATTCATCTGAAAGCAGTTCTTACGCCTTATAATCTCACATGGACGTCCTTTGAACTGGCAGAAGAACTGCGAAAGGAACGGGAAGAAATCTTAAGAAGAAAGCAGAAATAAGAAATTTGCGAATACTGCAAAAAACGCTTGACGCAGCAGGTCTATAGTTATAGAATGAAGTTAAGTCTATAACTATAGACCTGCTTCTGCATGTAGAAAAGAAAAAAAAGGCATTTCATAAGAAGAGGAGGGTATCATGGAATATTTGAAATTATGCGACAGTGATTATCGGTTTATGATGGTCGTGTGGAGCCATGCTCCGGTGAAATCGGGAGAATTGGCGGCGCTGTGCCTGAAGGAACTTGGATGGAAGAAATCGACGACTTATACGACCATTAAAAAGCTTTGCGAAAAGGGATATATTAAAAGCGAACAGGCAATCGTATCTGTTCTTATTCCAAGAGAAAAAGTGCAGGCGCAGGAGAGCGACTATTTTATAGAACGTACTTTCAGCGGCTCTCTGCCTGGGTTTTTCGCAGCATTCCTGGGAGGAAAAAAGCTGTCAAAGGAAGAAGCGGATGAACTGAGGAAGATGATTGCAGAACATGAAGAATGACGGAGGTAGCGTATGGGAAATTTATTGATCTTGATTTTGAAAATGGGGCTGACGGCGGTTCCGGTCATCCTTGCGGTGTTTTTACTCCGGCTGTGTCTGCGCCGCGCTCCGAAAAAGTATTCCTGTCTGCTGTGGGGGATTGTGGGATTTCGGCTTATTTTTCCGTTTTCCGTCTCTTCGACATTCAGCATTTTCAATCTGGATGTTTTTCAGAATACCGAAATGGGAAGAAATCTTGTGACTCCGGGGCAGTCGTTTCCAAAGCTTTCCGGGTATTTGCCGGATACACAGGGAGGAGCGCTGTACCCAGGCTTGCAGAGCGGCGGGGACTTTCATCAGCTTCTGTTTGGCATTCTTGTGGCAGTCTGGGCGGCCGGAGTCCTGGTGTTTCTTTCTTATTTTCTGTTTTCATGGCGGCGTATGCGGAAAAAAGTAGAAAAAGCCGTCTGGCTAAGGGATAACATCTGGGAGTGTGAGCAGATCTCTTCTCCTTTTGTCATGGGAATCTTACAGCCGAAAATCTACATTCCGTTCCACATGGACGAGTCACAGGGCATTCTTCTGATCAGGCATGAGGAAGCGCATATCCGGAGAAAAGACTATCTGGTAAAGATTTTGGCGTATCTGCTGCTGGCAGTCTACTGGTTCCAGCCGCTTGTCTGGGCGGCGTATCTGGCTATGGAAAGGGATATCGAAATGAGCTGTGACGAGTGGGTGCTGGAATCGCTCGGAATGGACAGGAAAAAAGACTACAGCAGGCTGCTTGTTGCATTTGCGGCAGAAGAATCCGGGAAATTTATGTCGGGGATTCCTGGATTTGGCGGAAGCGGAATCAGGGGGCGTATTCGAAATGTCCTGAACTTTCGGCATACCGGACGCCGGACGGCGGTTTTGTTGGCGCTTCTTTGTATCCTGCTTGCCTGTTTCTTCGGTACAAACGCCAGAGTGGAACATCCTGATTCTGAAAAGTTTACGGATACGGAGAATTTTTCGGCAGTCTTTGACGGTGACGCTCCTTCCAACGCTGTTTTTATCGCAGGAAAACCTGCGGCGGGGTGGGATACCGGATTTGCAGAAAAGACTTATATCATGCAGAGTTCCAGACCGGAAGAAGAAAGTATTTTTCTACCGCAGCTATGGATAACAGAGAAAGACAGACAATTCAGTTTCGGCTATGACGCTCTGTCATCCTATATGTCGATAGGAACTTACACGGTAGAGGATGATCTCCTGATAGCAGTTACGAGTGACGGAAAGTATCACTATCAGTTTCAAATCATAGACGGTTCCACTCTAAAGTTCATTCAGAGCGGTTCTTCTGACGTTTCTCTGACGGATGAAAAATTGGGGATTCCCATAGTAGACGGAGCGGAGTTTACGCTTGCGGAAATCCGGAAGTGAGTCTATAATATGACTTATGGTAACTATTCAGAACAGGTCGAAGCACTTGCTGCTGAGACCGTGAAAACATGA